>NZ_JBOGCC010000163.1:0-1638 GCF_051656525.1 Clostridium sp.
GAGCAGAGCTTGACCATGTGTATGGACTTCCATATATGAAGGATTACCATCCTATATATGAAAAGGATGGAGGAATTGCAGCAATAGAAGAGGTTAAGTTTAGTATAGTATCATCAAGAGGATGCTTTGGAGACTGTAATTTCTGTGCAATAACATTCCACCAAGGAAGAACAGTTCAAAGTAGAAGTGAAGATTCTATTTTAGAAGAAGCTAAGGGAATAACAGAACATAAAGACTTCAAAGGATATATCCATGATGTTGGAGGACCAACAGCAAACTTTAGAAAAGAAGCTTGTGATCATCAGCTTACAATAGGAGCATGTAAAAAGAAAAAATGTCTTACTCCAGGAGTATGTAAAAATATGAAAGTTGATCATAAAGAATTTGTTCACCTTTTAAGAAAAGTTAGAAGTTTACCTAAGGTTAAAAAAGTATTTATACGTTCAGGAATAAGATATGATTACGTTATGGCTGACAAGGATGATACATTCTTCAAGGAACTTGTAGAACATCATGTAAGTGGACAGTTAAAGGTTGCACCAGAGCACGTTGCACCGGAAGCTTTAAAATATATGGGTAAACCATCAGGAGAAACTTATAATAAATTTAGAGAAAAGTTCTTTAAGTTAAGTAAGAAAGCTGGAAAAGAGCAATACTTAATTCCTTATCTTATGTCAAGTCATCCAGGATGTGGGCTTAAAGAAGCAATTGAACTTGCTGAATATTTAAGAGATACAAAATATCAACCAGAGCAAGTACAAGATTTCTACCCAACACCAGGAACACCATCAACAACAATGTTCTACACAGGGCTTGACCCAAGAACGTTAAAGCCAGTATATGTTCCAAAAACAAAAGAAGAAAAAGCAATGCAAAGAGCATTACTTCAATTCAAAAAGCCTCAAAACTATAATTTAGTTTATGATGCACTTATGAAGGCGGGAAGAGAAGACCTTATAGGAAATGGACCTAAATGCTTAATTCAATCTAAAGAGCAAAGATACCTTGCAAGTATGAGAGGAAAATCTGCAAGCTTTAGAGGAAAATCAAGTTCTTCTAAACCAGGAGCTAAAGGAAAAGGAAAGCCTTCAGTTGCAGGTGGGAAAAAGAAGCATGGACCTAAGAAGGGAAAAGGAAGCTTTAAGAAAGTTAATAAGTAAGAGTTAAGAGTGAGGAGAGCTAGAGATAGCTCTCCTTTTTACATGAAGTTTAGTTGCTCTGCTTGCTTTGTTTCGATGTGAAAGTTTTGACGGATTGGGTTTCCATTTATGTATTTCCACATTTTAATTTTTTTAGGAGTAATTTTATATATAACTTGTCCATCTAATAAACCATATGCTTTAAAAGAACTAGGATGAGCTTTTTTATATAACTCCATTAAGTCTTTATTTTCTTTATTAGTCCAATTGCCAATTTCTTCGGCTATACCTTCAATTGAAATATTATTAAAGCATAAAGAAATATTATTATTCTCTTTAAGTTGGTTATATTTTAAATAGCATTTATTTGTTTGAAAATATATATCTAAACCTATATTTATAATACTCATAGATCTTGAAGAAACATTATTGTTTAATGCTGTGGATAATACCCAAGTTTTATTTTTTTCTAAATTTGATATGACCTCATTTTTTAAAT
>NZ_JBOGCC010000164.1:0-5243 GCF_051656525.1 Clostridium sp.
ACTTAATTACCCCTTCTCCACTAACTACTAAAAACTTTTCATTTTTAGTATGATGCCAGTGATTTCCCTTTGTAATTCCTGCTTTAGAAATATTTACAGATACTTGTCCCATATTTTTATTCTTTATAAACTCTGTAAAAGAACCTCTATTATCCACATTCATTTTTAATTCATAGGAAAAATTATTTTCTGGTAAATAACTTAAGTAAGTGCTATAAAGCTTCTTAGTAAGTTCATTTCCCATATCTGAAATTTTTAAAGTTTTTCTACTATTTTTAAATTCATTTATTAAATCAACTATTGTTCCTAATGTAGCTTTATGCTCAATCTCTACTGATAAATATCCACTAACTTTATTTTTAAGTTCCATAGTTTCAATAAAACTATTTACAACATCATCTATATAAACTAAAGTCATTTCTCTTTCTCTATCAGAAACCCAAACCTCTTCACCATTTGCTATGTTGTTACAAAAAGTTGCTATAGCTGAGTTATAATTGGGTATACACCATTTCCCAAAAACATTAGGTAATCTATAAATGTAAACTTCAGCTCCAGTTTTTGTTCTGTAATCCAATAGTGCTTCTTCAGCTAATTTTTTACTTACTCCATAAGGATTATCTAAATCTGCTTGAATTGATGAAGTTATTAAAATACTAGTTTTTCTATTGTTTTCTACTAACTGATTTATTATTTTTTCAGTTAAACCCGTATTTCCTTTTTTAAATTCCTCATCATCTTTTGGTCTATTAATTCCTGCTAAATGGAATATAAAATCTGAATTTTTAACAGCATCCAACAATTCATCTTCTGAATTATCTATATCAATAGTTAGAATTTCATATTTTTTTAATTCTTCTAATTTACAAATTAAATTTTTCCCTATAAATCCTCTAGCTCCAGTAACTAAAACTTTCATATTCTACACTCTCCTTAAACAAGTTCTTTAACTTTGACATTTTTAGTATCATTGAACTTATCTAATTCTTCTCTTATAAAAGGTAATTTAAGTAGTAATTCTTTAACAGCTTCAACATCAATTCTATTTGTGTTATCTGAGTTATATTCAACTTGATTTCTTATCATATCATTACCCTCTGTAAAGAATTTATTGTAATTTAAATCTCTATTATCACAAGGAATTCTATAATAATATCCACAATCATCAGCCTTAACAAACTCTTCTTTAGTAACTAAAGTTTCATAAGACTTTTCACCATGTCTTGGTCCTATTATTTTAATTCCAACCTCTGACTCAAATAACTCTTTTAAAGCAGTAGCTAATTCAAAAATAGTACACGCCGGTGCTTTTTGAATAAACATATCTCCTTGTTTACCATTTTCAAAAGCATAAAGTACTAAATCAACTGACTCTTCTAAAGTCATCATATATCTCGTCATATTTGGATCAGTTATTGTTAAGTCTTCACCTTTTTTAATTTGCTCAACAAAAAGTGGAATTACAGATCCCCTTGAAGCCATAACATTACCATATCTAGTTCCACAGAAAACTGTTTCCCCTTCCATTGCTCCTCTTGCCCTTGCAACCATAGCCTTTTCTGCCATTGCTTTAGAGATTCCCATCGCATTAACCGGATAAACTGCCTTATCAGTACTAAGTAAAATTACTTTTTTAACATTATTCATTAACGCTGCTTTAAAAACATTATCTGAACCCTCAACATTTGTTTTAACTGCTTCCATTGGATAAAACTCACAACTTGGAACTTGCTTTAAAGCTGCTGCATGGAAAACATAATCCACACCTTTCATAGCATAGTTAATACTATCTAAATCTCTAACATCACCTATATAGTATTTAACTTTAGAACTATTAAGTTCTTTTCTCATATCATCTTGCTTTTTCTCATCTCTAGAAAAAACTCTAATTTCCTTTATATCTGTATCCATAAATCTTTTTAAAACAGTATTTCCAAATGATCCTGTTCCCCCTGTTATTAAAAGCACCTTATTTTTAAACATAATATCTCCCTTCATATTTTAATTTGTTAATAAATATATTAATTTTTATTTTTTTGAAGAATCCGATTAATTAATCTAACTCCATTTTTATATTCTATTAAAATTTCATTCAATTTTTTATTACAATTCAAATCAAATTCTTCCCATTTTAAAGAATTATAATAATTGTATATAACATCAGCAAAATCTTTATTTACTGGAGAATATGCTAAACCTATTTCATTTTCTTCTATTTGCTTCCCCATATAAGATTCACTATTACATATTTGAGGAATATTTAAAGTTATTCCATCATAAAATTTATTTGCCATCGCTAATTTTGTATTCCTGTCATTTTCATATATATTGTGAATCAAATCAGTTTTTTTAGCAAAATCATATCTATTTTCCGGATTATATTTTCCATGAAAGTATACATTTTTTATGTTATTTTCTTCACAATATTTTTTTAAAACATTCGCTGTAGTTTGTTCTCTTCCATGATAATGAAGTTCAAATCTAATATCATTAGCTAATCTATCAATTATAAGTTTATTAATATTTTGTTGTCTTATAAATCCCCAATACCGTATTCTAATAATTTTTCTTTTTTCTGCTTTAAAGTCTCTTATCTTTTTTTTGTTCAATGAATCTAATAATATGTTGTGCGACGTATATATTTTTTTTACATTCGGTAAATTTCTTTTAAACCCTTCTGAACTAACAAATGTTGCAATTGAATTTTTTACAAGTTTATTAATAACATTCTTATATATACCAATATTTTCAAATGTTATATCTCTATAATCTAAAATATATTTATATTTATATTTATTTTTTAAAATATCATATAAAATAACTCCAGGAATGGTGTGCATAACAATAATCAAATCAAATTTTTGATTTAAAAGTATTTTTTTTGCATTTTCCCTATATTTTAAAAAACTTTTTATTTTTTTCACTTTAGCTACTTCATCTTCTTGATATAATTTAAATTCATGTAAAGTTATATCATAAGGTAATTTTATTTCATCTTTTTCATCTCGATTCCAATAAAGTAAATGTACTTCATTTTCTAAATTATTTATCTGATCCAAATAAAATCTCATATATGGCATATATGCTAGTTTAGTAAATCCTATAAGTAATATTTTCATATTATTCTCCTTCAATTAGCTCATAAAATATATCAATAAATTTTTGAGTGTTTTTTGTACTAGTATAATTTTTTTTAGCAAATTCTTTAGAGTTTTTTGACATTACTTTTATTTCCTCTGGATTTTCATACAAATACAATATAGCATTAGCTAATTCTTCATGATTTTCATTAGATACAGATATCCCTAATTTATTTTCATTGAACATTTGAAAATAATTTGATCTTTTTTCTACCGAATTTACTATCACTCTATTACATGCCATTAATAATGGTGCTTTACTAGGAGTTCCATTTCCTATAACTCCTTTTTTTAAAGGAATAACACAAATTGAACAAGCGCTATATACATCTGGAACAATTTCTATTGGTTGTAGCGGATAAAATTCTATATTATTCAAATTATTATCTTTAACTTCCTTAATAAAATCATTTTTCACATTTCCATCTCCAATAATTTGAAATATTATATTTTTTTCTCTTTTTAATAATTTAGCAGCTTCTATAATCGCTTTATAATTAAATACATATCCTATTGTTCCTGCGAATTGCACATAAAACTTTTGATTATTTATATTATATTTTTTTAAAAATTTATTATCTGATGGTAAAATTTCTTTTACTGATTTATCATCATACCAAGGAGAAATTACTCTTACTTTCTCTTTTATAACCTTTTCACATATTATTTTTTCTTTCATATCATCAGAAAGTACTGTTATTATAGAACTCATTTTATAAGTAAACTTTTGAATAGTTCTAAGTATTTCATATAAACATCTATTTTTTATCACACCAATATCATATGCATGTCCCGGAAAAACATCATATATATTATATACAATAGGTTTTTTAGAAAATAATTTAATCATAATCATTTGATAAATTACTGTAGGACAAGATTGTAAAAAAACAATATCAAAATCTTTAATTCTATTCCATTTTTTAAAACTAGTAATAGCAAACCAAGCTTCATCTATATAACGATTTATAAAATTGGTTTTATCTATTATTTTTCTATCAATAACATCATAGGTAAATTTTTTTTTATTTTTTAACATTTCTGGTATATCTGAATTTATTTTTTTTCTTCTACTTTGTATCAAATGGACATTTATCCCTTGATTTAAAAAATCATTTATCATAACCATCGCCATTTGGTTATTAGGTCCTGGAGTATCAAACCCTTCTGTCGTTATAAATAATACCTTCATTAATTATCTACTTCCCCTCTTTCACACCATCACTTTTAGCAACTTTAAAAACTGTCATAAAAATTATTTTCATATCAAAAATAAAGTTTTCTCTTTTTAAATATTCTTCATCTAAAGCTACTTTTTCTGGTATTGGAAGTTCATCTCTTCCATTTATTTGCGCCCAACCTGTAAGCCCCGGAACTAATTTATCAATTCCTTTTTTTGTTCTTAAGGCTATTAAGTCAGCTTGATTATAAAGTGCTGGTCTTGGACCAACCACTGACATTTCTCCAATTAATATATTCCAAAGTTGTGGAAGCTCATCAAGACTTGTCTTTCTTAAAAAGCCACCAATAGGAGTAATCCATTGCTTAGGATTTTCCAAAAGATGCGTTGGTAAGTTCGGTGTATCAATTCTCATCGTCCTAAACTTATAGATTTTAAACTCCTTATTATTTTTTCCTATTCTTCTCTGTGAAAATAAAATAGGACCTGGTGAACTAACCTTGATAGCAATTGCCACAACTAGAATTATTGGAGAAAGTACTATAACTGCTAGTAAACTTGATAAAAAATCAAAAATTCTCTTCAGCATATTTCCCCCGAATTTTCTAAAACATTAATTTAATTTTACCTTTGTTATTTTGTTGAATCATATTCCCTTTTTGTAAGGGGTTGTTCAGTACCCAGGTATATTGGTACCCCGTTGGAAAACAAGTTTTCCACTTGCCCCCAAATACCCCGGTACCTGTATGAAAACATTAATTTAATTTTACTCTTAACTGTATAGTTAATTTTTTGCTTTGGCTATCCGAAAAAGCAAAGCTTTCAACCAACTCCCCATTTCACATTCCTCATTCCCAATTCAAAGCCTAGCTTTGACTGAATCATGTTTCCATTTTGTGAATTGTTGTTCAGTACCCGGGTAT
>NZ_JBOGCC010000165.1:0-1044 GCF_051656525.1 Clostridium sp.
GGTAAAAGAAAAAGGAATTAAAGAAATAATATTAATGACAACTAGAGATGAGAAAGCAGAAGGGTTTTATTTAAGAAGAGGATATGAAGTACATGATGGATTGGTTATGATGGGAAAGGAGATAATATGAAAAAAGATAGTGTGAAATCAAACCTTTTAGATAATTTAAATAATGCAGTATCAAATTTAATAATATTAATGGGAGATGCTATTTATAAAAAAGAATTTAATGAGGCAAAAGATATGCAGAAGGGCTAAATTCAATTTGTAGAGAGTTTAAATTAACATATAATAGAAAAAGAATATAGCAATTTAGAAAATTATAAAAACTATAAAGAAGGAAAAGAAATCCTAAAAAAGATATTGACAAAAGTAGAAAAGTAGTATATTATTAATTAAGTAATCTAGTGATGATGGCATAGAGGAAACACTCCTTCCCATTCCGAACAGGAAAGTTAAGCTCTATAACGGCAATGGTACTGCACGGGTGACTGTGTGGGAGAGTAGCAAGTTGCTAGGTCATATGGCTCGATAGCTCAGTCGGTAGAGCAGAGGACTGAAAATCCTCGTGTCGCTGGTTCGATTCCTGCTCGAGCCACCAAAGCATTAACGTAAGTTAATGCTTTTTTTGTGTCTAAAATATAAAATTAAAAAGCAATGTCACAAAGATCTCTATTAAATTGTTAAATAAATAGATTGAATTTTTAAAATACAAGTGAAACAAAAAGGATAATAAAAAAGTCTAATTAATATATAGAAAAATGATTAAAAAAATGAAAAAATGAAATACTTAAAATAAGTAGTTTTAAAGTTAATAAAAGGCTAAGAATTACTTAAGAAGATATTAAGGAAAAATTAATATCTAATATGTAGAATAAGTTTATAGAAATAATTGGAGGCAAGGACTATGGTATATGAAGAGGAAAGAAGAATTATAAAAAAAGAAGAGAAGTATTTAACACTATTTTTGATTTTAGGAATATTAATGGGAAGTATAGTGGGAATATATTTAGAAAATATAATTTTATATTTTTCCGTATTCGG
>NZ_JBOGCC010000166.1:0-7717 GCF_051656525.1 Clostridium sp.
GAAAGGTTTAATTTTTATGGATATTTTTATAAGTTAGAGTTAATAGTTTCTTTTATTTCCATTCTACTTATAAATTCTATAAAATCTAGAAATTATTTCGAATTTACATCACTTCATGAAGCTATACCAGTCAGAGCATTCTCATTTACATTATTTGCACTATCTGCAATTGCTTTATTTAATTTCCTCCTCTCCTTTCCATTAAAAAAAGCACTTAGATTTCTCTAGTGCTTTTACTCTTTTTAATTATTTGAACTATCTTGAACTTCTTTATAACTCATTGTATCCTTCCAACTTTGATTATATCCAACTTTTTTAACATTGCCATTTGTTAACATCTGTATTGTATAGTCTACATTGTTTGATAACTCTATTCCTGTATTATCGAACTCCCCATATTGCACAATTGTATCCTTATAATTTGGAACAGTAGCAAATACATATCCTTTTTTTGAATTTTTATTTTCTTTAAATACAACTGGCTCTAATGTATTTTTATCTCCTATTTTTTTTGCTATATTGAAAATTTCTTTTGGAGTTATATGTTTATACAATACTAGAATATACTTATCCGTAGATACTCCTTTTATTTCTGCTGCAGGACTTGTTTCTTCTGTCATTGATATTACTCCTGGAAACTCTCTCTGTAGTGGTGGTAATTTATAGTACTTATATACTTTTACTCCTATAAACACTATTATTAGTATTAAAATTATTATTCCTAACCATTTAAAGACCTTTTTTCCTACCGCTAATTCCTCAAGTTCTTTTTCATCTTTTGTTTTATTTTCCATTTTTCATTTCCTTTCTATTCCCTTATATTATTTTTATAATACTATAGAAAGGTTTAATTTTTATGGATATTTTTATAAGTTAGAGTTAATAGTTTCTTTTATTTCCATTCTACTTATAAATTCTATAAAATCTAGAATTTTACTATTTATTCTTTTATATTGGTATTACTTCTACTTTTACACTCTAGTAAAAATGGCTACATAAAAATAAATAGAATTTTTCACAACATTAAAAAAAGAAGCAAGAACTTAATCTTGCTTCTTCTAAATTATGCTGTTTGCTTATCTTCTAATAAGTTTTCCATATTTTCATTTTCTTTGTTATCTATAAGTATTTTAAACTTTTCAAACATTTCTAGGATATTTGCATATGCTAGTTTAATATCCATAGATTTACTATCCTCTACCTCTTCCTTAAGTTCATCTATAGCGTCTGTATTTTTCTCTAACGTCTTCATCTTTTCTAATGAATCTATAACAAAGTTTCTATAATCTTCGTTATCTATATGTTTTTCAAGTTCTGTATATAGTATATAAATATCTGAAACTAAAATATGGCTATTTAATTTTATTTGCTCTTTAAATTGAATACCTGCAACTCCAAAATTATCTCTCATTGCTTTATCAATAGCTGAACATGTTAAAAATAAATTTTGTATTCCAAACTCTCTATCTTCTGCTTTTTTAGCCATATTATAAATACATTCTATCATTTGATAAATAGTTCTTTGATATTTTTGTTTAAGTCTACCATTTAAAGATTTTAAATCACATCTTAAAACAAATGTATTTAAAATTATAGCTATAATCATTCCAATAATAACAAATATTATTCTTTGGAATGCAAAATCATATACACTTCCTGTTCCTGTTGCAAGAGTTACTATACATATTGTTGCAAGGAGTATATTATACTTATACTGTTTTGTATAGCACATTATATATCCAACTATCATTAATATAGCTGTTCTCTCTGGTCCTGTTTTAAATATACTCAATAGTATTATTACTATAACAGCTCCAATTAAAGTTGATATCATCCTATCTTTAGTCTTATACTTAGTAGTTTCATATATTGGGTTTACTAAAGAGAATATAGTAAACATCATCCATGTCCCCTCTTCCAAATGGAAGTACTGTGTTAAAAAACATGTTATTGTCATTCCAATAGCCACTCTAACTGCATAACTAATTCCTAATGGACTTCTTGTATCTTTCGCTAGCTTTCTAGAAACTTTAAATCTTTCCCTAGTCGTATTTATATTTTCTTTTAAATTAATTGAATGTTTCTTTTCATCTAATAATGCTGCATTAATTAATAATAAGCTATTTATTATTTGTAGTTTTTTTCCTTCCATTAAACATTCTTTGTTATCTTCTATAAATTTCTCTACCTGAACTTCAAATTCATCTACTAACATCTTACCTTCTAATAATTCATTTAATTTATCAAAGTACTTTAAAATAAAATCAGTAATATTATTATTCACTACCTCAGGATAAGACAAAGTTATATTTAGCTTTTCTAATGCTGTAACTAAACTTAAACTTCCCTCTCCTTCTTTCGATATGTAAAAGTTTTTCTCACGACTATCAAAAATAAGATATTTTAAGCTTCTAAACATCCCATTTATTTGTTCATTAATAGCCCCTACATCTTTTCCCTCTTTAATTAATAAAGTTTTTTGTTTTATTGATTTATTTATGTTTATAAATATCTTCACTGAATTTTTCTTAACTCTATTTCTATTTAATAATAATTGAGGTATCATAATTGTTATTGCACCAAATACTAAAGCAAGTAATCTCATTCCCTCTTGACTATGTGGTACTGGAAATGCTATTAATAATACAAACTGTAACATAAATGGTACATATGTTGGTGTCCTAAGTTCATTACAAGTAATATATCCAACCCCTAGCATTAAAATGAAATTTAAAGGTATCGCAACCCATAAATTATAGCTACCTATAAAAATTACAATTCCCATACAAAGATTTATTAATATAAATTTCATTGTATTTCCTATAATATTAGTAGTTAAGTCCCGTCCTAAGTACATAAGCATTGCAATATAAGATGTTATTCCTACATATGTATTGTTTTCTCCAAACAATAATTTAAATCCCACCGCAAAAACCGTTGCCAATAAGAATACAAAGGTCCCTGAGATAAATTTACTGAATATAATTTTCCCATTTAATTTCTTCATTTTATCCTCCTAAAAAATAGTCGTACTAAGAAGTATACTTTAAACTTTTATATATTCTATATTAAAACTATAAACATTTAAAGAACACTTCAATAAAACACTTAAACCACAAAATAAAAAGAAGCAAGACCTTCTCCTGCTTCTTCATCTTTACTTTAATTCTTAATTAATAAAGCTACGTTCTCAGCAGTAGATTCATTCCAATCAATCTTCACTTCGTTCGATTTCTTGGTGAATCCTTGCATGGAACGTGCTAATTACTTCCCTTCGTCACTTCGTTCCTTGGCAAGTAAAGCTACGTTCTCAACATGTGCAGTATGTGGAAACATATCTACTGGCTGAACTTTTTCTGTTTTGTATCCTTGCTGTTCTAGTATTTTTAGATCTCTTCCAAGTGTTGATGGGTCACATGATACGTATACTATTCTCTCTGGTTTTACTTTCCCTATTGATTCTAGTAACTTTATATCGCATCCTTTTCTTGGTGGATCTACTACTATTACATCTGCTTTTATGCCTTTTTCTATAAGTTCTGGTATTACTTCTTCTGATTTTCCTACAAAGAATTCTGTATTTTCTACATTGTTTAGTTTGGCATTTTCTCTTGCATTTATTATTGCTGGTTCTATTATTTCTACACCATATACCTTTTTAGCTTTTTGTGATAAAAATAATGTTATGCTTCCAGTACCACAATAAGCATCAAATACTATTTCTTCCCCTTTTAAGTTTGCATATTCTAAAGCTTTGTTATATAACACTTCTGTCTGTATTGGATTTACTTGGAAAAATGATAGTGGGCTTATATTAAATTTAAAGTCCCCTATGTAGTCTTGTATGTTATCTGTTCCATATAACGTAATACATTCTAGCCCTAATATAACATTAGTTTCTTCTTTGTTTATATTTAAAACTATACTCTTTATTCCTTCTATATTACTTTTTATTTCTTCTGTAAACTCTTCTAAATGAGGTATCTCTTTTTTAGTTCCTACAAGAACTACCATCACTTCACCAGTTTTAAATCCAGTTCTTATCATTATATGACGTATTAAACCTTTTTTATCAAACTTTGAATCTTTAAAGGCTGGTCTTATGCCATATTTAAGCATCCAAGTTTTTAAGATTTCTCTAACCTTATCTGCTTTTTCATCTTGAATAAGGCAACTTTCTATATCTATAATATCATGGCTTCTTTCTGCATAGAATCCAATTTTAAGCTCTCCGTTTACAGTTCCAACTGGAAGCTGAACCTTATTTCTATATCTATATGGAGCATCTTTCATTCCTAAAGGATATAATACAATCTCCTCTGAAAGTCCTCCAATTTTATTAATACAGTCTTTTACTCTTTCGTATTTAAAATCTAACTGTGTCTTATAATCCATATGTTGAATCTTACATCCACCACATCTTTTATAATATTTACATTCAGGCTCTATACGTCCCTCTGCCTTTTTCTCTATATCTACAAGCTTTCCATAAGCATAATTCTTCTTAGTTTTTACAATTCTAACATTTGCTTTTTCACCTTTTAAGGCACCTTCAACAAATATTGGGTAGCCATCTATTTTTGCTATTCCTTCACCTTCATACCCTTGTGAAATTATATCTAAAGTATATTCTTTATTCTTATCTACCATTCATTTCACCTTTTCTTAATTTATTTTCGTTTAATTATATCACACCTCCTCACTTTTTTCCCTACCATTCTTTTTCTAGTACCTTTTTAGTAAGCTTTTCTGATTCTTTCAATCTTACAACTATTCTTTGCATATTTAAAAAAGCTAATTTTTCTTTATTATCATGTATTTCAAGGAATTTTTCTTTAAACTCATTTTTTACTTTAATTAAAACTTCTTCTTCGCCTTTTCCTCTAATATCATAGTTTACTTTGTCTAAAATATTTATCTTTACATTCTCCTCTTTAAAGAAGAAAATTGTAAAATAAATTGTATTGTTTAAAATCCTTTGATTATAAACAAATTTATCTATATCTTTATCCTTAATAATAGCATTATTACTTATGATCTTACTTTCATAAAGCTTTGATATACTCATTTTTTCACCAAGCAATTTATAATAATATATATTTTTACTTTCTCCTATTGAAAAGTCTAAAATCTCATTACTTAACTGATTATAATTTCTTATTAGATTTTTAAGTGCTTTTTTTATATCATATGGGAAAATATATTTTGTTCCTAAATATCCTATAATTATACCAAGAACTACAAATGAAATCCTAAGTAATACTCCTCTCCCTGGAGTTTCTGTTGCTATTGAAAATAATCCTAAACTTACAGCGGCAGTACACATAGTCTTAGTTTGAAAGTCCTTACTTATAACATAAAGATAATATAATCCTATAAATAAAATTCCCTCTATAAATACATTACTAACAAAAAGATATATTGCAACAAACACTATTATCCCTAAAACTGTACCTGTAAATCTTTTTGGAAATCTCTTCTTAGAATCCTCAAAAAATGGTTCTATAACTGCATATATGGTAAATACTATCCACTTTCCTTCTTCCACCTTTATTAAACTAACTATAAAATAAGATACTGCTAGTAAAAATGCTGCTCTAAATGCAAAGGAGAATCTTAAAGATTTTCTGCTTATTTTAAAATTGAAGACAGATGTAATTTCTTTTCTAAGTCTTCTATTAAATAAGATATCTTTTTTACTATAATCTTTTCTATCTAAATTCTCTTTTAACATAAATAAGTTTTGTAATACTTCATATATATAATAGTCACTTTTATTCTTATTTTCTTCTATGAATTTATTAATTAAGTCTATTATCTCTGCATTTTTCTCATTTCTATTTTTAGCATCCTTTATTCCTAATATTAATACTTTTAAATCTTTCATAAACTCAATTTCTATATCATTATGTAAATCAATATTTATCTCTTTCAATAAATAATTCAATCTTTCTATATAAAGCGTTAAATCTAACATCTCATTATCCTCTTTAGTTATAAAAAATGGATCTATCCTTTTCTTATAAATAGAGTCTACTATCTGATTTACGTTTTCACTTACCTTAAAACTATTATCTAAGACTTCTTTTCCTTCTAAAATAATATCAATCTTCATATTTATTTTATCTAATAGCTCATTTAAATTCTCATTCATCTTCTTCTTAAACTTATTCTTATTTACAATAAGCTGAGTAAACATTAAAAATAATGCTCCAAGAGCTAGAACTATAAGTCTTGTTGGTAACTCTCTAAAAGTCCCTGGCTCTATTAAAAGATATAAATATCCTAAAACAAATGGTCTCCATATCCATTGCTTTATATTTGATGTAAAATTGTAGGCTATAATAAATATAGAAACAAAGTTTACAACTAATCCTAGATAAATATTTAATGATGCAATATATGAAAATAATCCTATATAAACAAATATAATTAAAAATGTAATAGTGCTTCTTATCTTATTTCCTGTTAAATCAGTATTCATTAAAACTAATGAACCTTTTGCAATAGTTGCACCTATAAATGCTTTTCCTGGTCCTAAAATTCTCCATAATCCAAAAAAAACTATTGCCGCTAAAATATATACTATAGTTCTTAAAACTAATTCTCTTCCTTTAAAAATTTTCATATGTCCCCTCCCTCACATCATATTTTAGTTTAAAAATCCATCTACTGCCTTAAAATAATTACTTATTCATATAAAGTTCAATTAATTTAAAGGGTATAGACTAAAAATTTAATCTATACCCTTTAAATTATCTTCCTTCTATAAAAGTTTCACATTGATTTCTTTTTCTATTTATATTATTTTCTATAATTATAATATTAGTTGCCCCACACATTCCCTCATCATTGTACAAACAATTTTCTGCTGTACATACTACCTCAGGTGTAATTTTTATCTCATCTCTTGTAGATACAATTTGGGCTAACTCCCCTAAAAAATTAGTATTTGGAATTGCCTTAAATGCATTCAATATAGTTTCTGGTTCATAATTTTCACATTGGGTCTGATGACTTGTATAAGCACCAGCCCCACTTATAAGTATACTATTAGCTCCACAAAATCCCCCTTCATTATTTACACATTTTTGTACGCTACACCCTAAAGTTGTCAAAGAAATCACTCCTTTCTAATTAAAGCATTTGTTTTATTTTTCCCCTTAATATATTTTATATGCCTAAACTTTAATTAATGATAAAAAAAAGACTACACATTTCTGTGTAGTCCATATATTTTTTGCAATATTCTATGCAAAGTATCTATCTAATAATCCTTTGAAAGCTCTTCCGTGTCTAGCTTCATCTTTACACATTTCGTGAACTGTGTCATGAATTGCATCTAAGTTTAATTGTTTAGCAAGTGTTGCTAAATCTTTTTTACCTTGACATGCACCAAACTCAGCGTCAACTCTAGCTTGTAAGTTTGCTTTTGTATCAGCAACTACAACTTCACCTAACATTTCTGCAAATTTAGCAGCATGCTCAGCTTCTTCGAAAGCTATTCTTTTATAAGCTTCAGCAACTTCTGGATGTCCTTCTCTATCAGCTTGTCTTGACATAGCTAAGTACATTCCTACTTCAGTACATTCTCCCATAAAGTTAGCTCTTAATCCTTCAATTACTCTTTCGTCAACACCTTGTGCTACTCCGATTCTATGCTCATCAGCCCAAGCCATGTCTCCTTCCATTTCTTTGAATTTATCAGCTCCAACAC
>NZ_JBOGCC010000167.1:0-3438 GCF_051656525.1 Clostridium sp.
TAAATGCTGGTGGTGGAATTTTAAGTACTGTAAAAGCTACAAAAGAAGCTACAAAAGAGGAGCTAGTTGAAAAAGCTAAAATTAGTTTAAAAAAAATGTTAGCCTTTGGTGTTACTACAATTGAAAGTAAAAGTGGTTATGGATTAGATTTAGAAACAGAGGTAAAGCAGCTAGAAGTTAATCAAATACTAGATAAAGAACAACCCATTGATATTGTTTCTACTTTTATGGGAGCTCATGCTATTCCAAAGGAGTATAAAGGAAAGGAAGAAGACTTTATCAAAAAAGTTATTCAAATGCTTCCCACAATAAAAGAAAAAAATTTAGCAGAGTTTTGTGATATCTTTTGTGAGCATGGAATTTTTTCGATAGACCAAAGTAGAGAAATTTTAAAAGAAGCAAAAAAATTAGGATTTAAATTAAAAATACATGCTGATGAAATTGAAAGCATTGGAGGAGCTGAATTAGCAGGAGAGTTAGAAACTACATCTTCTGAACATTTAATGGCTATTAGTGACGAAGGAATAATCGCTTTAAAAAATAGTAGAGTTATTGCAAATATCCTTCCTGGAACATCTTTTTATTTAAAAAAAGAGTATGCTCCTGTTAGAAAAATGATTGACCATGGAGTTCAAATAGCTTTATCAACAGATTATAATCCTGGGTCATGTCCTACTGAAAATTTGCAACTAATTATGCAAATAGCAGCCTTATACTTAAATATGTCTCCAATAGAAGTTATAAAAGCTGTCACAATAAATGGTGCAAAATCTTTAAACAAAGAGGAACAAATAGGTTCTATTGAAGTTGGAAAAAAAGCTGATTTGGTTATTTTTAACTCCAAATCTCTAGAATATATTCTTTATCATTTCGGTGTTAATCATACAAAGATGGTTATAAAAAATGGTGCGATTGTCTATAAGATTTAATATTTTTAAATAAATATATGTAAAAGACGATAAATATACTTTAAGTAATTTATCGTCTTTTCAAATCCAGTATCTAACTACTCTAAAAATATATAGAGCTTGAATAATCTGTATTTTAATATCTTTGAAGTTTTGTTATTATTTGATTTTCTATATTTTCAATTAAAGCTATTTTTTTTAAATATTGTCCTCTTTTTTTACTAGGAATCTCTTCTAGATTTTTTTTATTTAAATTTGTAGGAAGCTTCCAAATACCATTCTCTAAATAAGTAGATTCTAAAGATTCCAAAAAAGAATCATAATCAGAGTGTATAACTCTTTTACGAATATACCTTTGAGCTTTATAAATATGGGTTTTATTACTAACACTAAATTTTTCTATGTTAACATTTAAAGCTTTTTCAATTATATATAATGCTTCTATTAGAAGTTTTTTAGGAAAAATTCCATAAAGTTCTTTTGTAGCCTCTTTTATACATTCTTTATCAATTTCTTTTGGTGCTCCTTGAATTCCTCCAATAAATATAATTGGTTTTAATTGGGAATTTTTCAAAAAACTAAATGTAAGAGTAGACAGAGGAATACTATCACTATCTAAAAGTTTTAGATTAATTTCACCCTCTTTATCAAAAAAAGGATACATCTCTAGTGAAATAAAAAAATTATTTCCTTCTTTTCCAATAATTTTAGCTAAATTTATTTTGCCAGTTAAATAAAGTTCACTAAGAAGATGTTCATTAAAAATTTCATCAACAGTTTTGTATTTATTAATAATTGTGTTTAATTTATCTGATGTTCTCATATTTTTCTTCAAGTAAGGTCTATGAATTTTACTAATTAAAATCGGATAGGAATATATTTTTTCCTTTAAATAATTGTGTTTTAATATAAACTCACTAAGTTTCAGTGAAGATTTTAAAGTTAACAATGTTCGAAATATAAATTTTATCTTTTTTTTAGTAGTGTTAAGTTCACCTTTTTTTTCGCCTTTTTTTATAACATTTTTAAATAAAGTTAATGATTGTAACATTTTAAATTTACTCCTTTTTATTTATCTCTTGTAAACAAATTCGTACGTGTAATTTGATATATTTTTTATAATCCTTCAATTTTAAATAAAGGAATTATTACTTATATTAAATTATATCTGATTTTTTTTATTTGAATTATTTTATACATGAATAGTTGGTATTCGATTCACCAAATGCTAAAATCTGAGCTTAAAATTTTTAATCTATAATGTTATACCTCTAATTTTATATAAAACTAAAAATAATTTTAGAAATTTGAAACAATTCAATTACATGGTGGACAATATCCAGATTCGAGACAGGTTCAAGAGCAGTTCCAATCTATCAAACCTCTTCATACGTCTTCAAAAATAGTGATCATGCTGCACTTAAATTAGAACCAAAGTATAAAAATAATGTTTTTCATGTTACAGATGCTTCATCTACTGTTCCAATTTTAAATTCTTTACTTAATGAAAATTCTGATATTTTTAAGGAAATAACAAAGAAAGAATATAATACATTACGATCTTTATATTTTAAAAATAAAGAAAACATAATAACTAAAAATATAAGTACTGCTCGACTCGACTCTAAAAATGCTAGGTATAATCCAATCAAACCAAAAATTTTTGAAAGAGTTTCAATGAAAGTCACACTTGATAAAGTTATCCCATATATCAACTGGAGTATTTTTTTAACTACTTTAAAAGTTAAGAAGACCCAAGAAGAATCAAAAGTTTTAACAGAAGCTTACAACATTTTAAATCATTGGGCATTGGAAAAAATGCACGTAAAAGCAGTTTATAAAATATATTCTACGACAAAAAACGGTGACATCTTAGATATTGATAACAGAAAATTTCCATTGATAAGAAACCAAGGAAACACAAACGAATCTTTATCTGACTATATAGAAATAAACGACTATATAGGACTCTTTATTGCTTCTATAAAACCTAAAAATGAGAACGATATATTTGAACAACTTTTGGCTAATGCAGTAATTGAAGGAGCTTCACAATATCTACAAGAATATATTTCAAAAAATAATTGGAATATCAATATTAGACCAGCCATTGGTTATCCTTGTTTACCAGATCACTCTATAAAGAGAGACGTCTTTGAACTTCTAAATGGTGAGGAAACTAATGCTAGTTTAAGTGAAAATTTTGCTATGACACCCTCTTCAACTATTTGTGGATTTTACATAGGAAATCCTAAGAGTAAATATATCTCACCTCTAGTAATCTTAGATGACCAAATAAAAGAGATTTCAAAAATTAAAGGTATCAGTACAAATCTAATAAAAAAATATACAGGACTATAATTTTTTATAAAAAAAGAGAGGATATCATTCTAAAATGGACCCTATAGGATGGACACGTAAAAAAAGCGAGTCTATCTTGTAGGGCCTTTTTTTTGTATAATAATATTTAAGAGGTGATTTTTATGAGTAAAATAAAATTTACAAAAACCCAAATTGAACAGTTATCTAA
>NZ_JBOGCC010000168.1:0-28318 GCF_051656525.1 Clostridium sp.
TTAGCTAAGTTTCTTGGTTTATCTATATCAAAACCTTTTAAACTTGCTACATAGTATGCTAATAACTGAAGTGCTACTGCGCAAACTATTGGTGCTAAAATCTCATGTGTTTCTGGTATAAATAATATATTATCTAATACCTGACATGCTTTCTCTTCACTTTTGAATGTTATTCCAAAATTTATAGCTCCTCTAGATTTTATCTCTACTACGTTACTTATCATTTTATCTATTAAGTTCTTTTGAGTTAATATTGACACAACTTTAGTTCCTTCTTCTATTAAAGCAATTGGTCCATGCTTTAATTCTCCACCAGCATATGCTTCTGAATGGATATAAGAAATCTCCTTAAGCTTTAATGACCCTTCAAGAGCTAATGAATAATCCATTCCTCTTCCTAAGAAATAAAGATCTTTTTCATCTTTAACTTCTTTAGCCACTTTTTCTATATCTTCTTTTATATTTAAAGCTTCCTCTATTTTTTCTGGAAGCATTAACATCTCTTCTTTTACTTTATCTAACTTTTCTTTAGTAACTGTTCCTCTTAGCTCACTAAAATAGATAGCTATCATATGCATAACTAAAACTTGTGTAGTGTATGCTTTTGTTGAAGCAACAGAAATCTCAGGACCTGCCATTGTATATATAACATGATTTGCTTCCCTTGACATTGTACTTCCTACAACATTTGTTACAACTAATACTCTTGCACTTGCTTTTTTACAATCTCTAAGTGCTGCTAAAGTATCTGCTGTTTCTCCTGATTGACTAAGGATTATTACTAAGGATTTGTCTGTAACTAATGGATTTCTATATCTAAATTCTGATGCTATATCTACCTCGACTGGTATTCTAGCTAATCTTTCAATAGATGCTTTTCCCATAAGTCCTGCATGGTATGCAGTTCCACAAGCAACAATATATATTCTATCAATAGCTTCTAGTTCTTCTTTTGAGATGTTAAAATCGTCAAAAAAAACACCATGCTCTAATGATATCCTAGAAGTCATCGTGTCCCTAATCGCTTTTGGTTGCTCATGTATTTCTTTTAACATAAATGAATCAAATCCACCTTTTTCAGCTGCACTTTCATCCCATGTTACGTTAAAAATTTCTTTGTCGATTTCTTTGCCATCTCTATCAACAAGAGTTACTCCCTCTTTGTTCATGATAACAAATTCATCATCCTCTAATAGGTATACTTTTCTTGTATAACTTAATACTGCTGGTATATCTGAAGCAATATAATTTTCAGTATCATTAAGACCTACTATTAATGGACTATCTTTTCTTACACCAATTAAAGTATTTTCATCATTTTTTGAAACTACCCCAATTGCATAACTTCCCTCTAATCTTTCTGTAGCTTTAACTACAGCCTCAAAAAGGTCTCCATTATAGTAATATTCTATAAGGTTTGGTATTACCTCAGTATCAGTTTCTGATTTGAAAGTGTAACCTTCTTCTCCTAAAAATTTTCTAAGCTCGATGTAATTCTCTATTATACCATTGTGTACAACAGCTATACTTCCATCGTTACTTAAGTGTGGGTGTGAATTTCTATCTGATGGCGCTCCATGTGTTGCCCATCTAGTATGTCCAATTCCGACACCTCCATTTAAAGGATTCTTAGTTAATTCTTCTTCAAGGTTAGATAATCTTCCCTTTTTCTTCTTAACTACAAGGTTTCCTCCTTCATTCACTGCGACACCTGCTGAATCATATCCTCTATACTCCAGCTTTGATAATCCCTCTACTAAAAAGTTAGTTGCTTTTTTATCTCCTACATATCCTACTATTCCGCACATAAAAGTTCTTCCTTCCTTCATATCACTTATTATTTAGTTTTCATCTTCTATAAATTTCAGTCCTAGCTAAAAAGAATATTAATAGTAGGTATAATAATCCTAGGAATTTTCTAAAATTTAATGTTGAAGGCTTTTAACACCAAGTTAGATTTGTACTACGAATCACTCCATAGTTTTGCTAACTGTTAACGGTAGTGCGATACCGTGGGGCACCCGCCGAAAGTTCGATAAACTCCCCATCCTCGTCAGCTAACATACATTAGCTCTGGCGCTTTACATTGTTTTTTCACTTAATCTTCTTTCTATAAAATCACTCCTTTAATATTTATCTTATACCTTTGCACATATAATATCATATTCTTTTATCTTTTTATATTAATAATTTATGAATTTACTAAGAAATTGTGATTATTTTTTAATATTTTTCTACAAATCTATCTAATCTTTTCTATCTAAAATCTTCTTTATAAATTTACTATATTTTCCTTTTTATTTTAATAAAAATAAGCCTAGAACTTAAAGTTTTCTCTTTAAATTCTAGGCATAAATAAACTTCTTATACTACTACTTTTTTATATTCTCTCTTAATTTGAACTAAGAAACTAACTACTACTTTTTCTTCAACAGATTCAAACTTTGCCCATTGTATTCCTTCATTCATAGACTCCATTTTTTTCTCTCTATTTTGTATGTTTAATTCTACAATAGCTTGCTCTAGTTTCTTTCTCTTCTCTTCTGTAATATGTTCATTACCGATAAATTTATTCAACTCATATATCATAGATGTTATCATTAATCTTCTACTTAAAATATCATTTTCCTTTTCTGTTAAATCACTTTTCTTTACAAGTTTCATATTGGTTTTTATAGTCTCATTTACTTGTGTCATTAAAATATATACATTATTTATATAGTGATCTAATTTTTCACCTCTTAAGATTTTATCTAAATTGCTTACTAAATCTTTTGTTAAATTCCTTGATATTCCCTCTAAATTAGAGTTTACTTTACTAACATCATACCTAAAGAATAATTTATTTATTATTAAAGCAATAATAACTCCAAGTAATATTAATCCTATTCTTTGAAGTGATAATAATACTGGATTTGTAACCATATGCTCTGCTCCAATATATGCACTATTTGCCATAATACATGCCCCAATAGCCGATATAGTTACTGTTATCATTTTCTGTACATAAGTAACACAATAGACATTTGCATATCCTGCTGCTAGTACTATTAAAGTTCTTATAGTTGGACTCTTTATAAAACTAAATATTACTCCTATAAAAACTGCTCCTATTATAGTTGCAATAACCCTATCTTTTGCCTTATTTTTAGTTATTTCTAATATTGGATTTGTAAGAGATAGTACAGTATACATTATCCATCTTCCTTGATGTAAATTAAAATAATCCATTATAAAGCAACCAATAGCTATTTCTATTGCAATATGCAATGCATAGCTTGTTCTAATAGAATTAAATTTAATATTTTTAAGTCCATATGCATCTTCCTTAATTCCTTTTATTACATTGACTCTAGTAGATTTTTTATTTTCTAAATTTTTCAATGTATCTATCAATAAAATTATTGATCCAATTCCTTGAATGTTAGAAATACTAACACTATTTTTATACTTTTCTTTTATTCCTTGAAGATATTCAGAAACCTTATTTTCTTCTTTATTAAAAAGTAATTTAACTTCTCTTATTCCACCTTTAACTTCTTTTAATGTTTCTTCATCTAATGTCCCATTATTCATTAATTGAGTTAATTTATCTAAACTTGCAAGTATATCTAAATAACCTCTACCTTCATCACTTATATAAAATTTCTTTTCTTTTTTGTCATAAATAATATTCTTTAAAGAAGTCATCATCCCACTTATTTGAGCATCTAACTCCTTTGTTTTCTTTCCTTCTAAAATTAATTCTATTTTCTTATTTAATAAATCAAATAATCCATTTATAATCTTAGAACTTGCCTTCTTAACCTTATTTTTATTTATAAGTAATTGTGGTGCCACTATTACAAGTGCTCCTACTACTAAAGCTATAAGTCTTAATGGTAATCCACTAGCTGATACTGGATATGCTAGTAAAAATAAATACAATAATGTAAATGGTAAATACATTGCATTCTTTAAAACATGTCCAAAAGCATAACTTATCACAAATACCATTGCAAAATTCACAAATATAGCAAGCCACATATTTCCTGATGCTATAAATGTCCCAATTCCTATTAATAAGTAAAATCCTACAAACTTAAAGGTATACTTTAGAAGTTCTCCTGTTAAATCCCTTCCCATATACATAAGCATTCCTGTTACAGACATTACGGCTATAAGTATATTATCCTCCCCAAAAATAGTTTTAAAAATAATAACATATGCTAAAATCCCTATAAATAACAACGTTTTATTTAGTATAAATTTTCTCGTTTCCTTCTTCATATGTTTTCACCTTGTCTTTCTTCATAAAGAATAATTCTATCATCTTACCTTTATTTTATCAAAAACTTTATTTTATTTCTCTCTTCTATAAGATTTATTTTTTCTTCTCTTTTCATTTTCTTTATTTCATATTCTCTTTTCATAGCTTCTTTTTTATCTATAAACTCTTCATAATACATTAATTCTAGTGGACCTCTACCTCTTGTATACTTTGCGCCTTTACCTTCATTATGTGCCTTAAATCTTTTTTCCAAATCATTTGTCCATCCTGTATACAAAGTATTATCTTTACACTTCAATATATATATATAATTCATTTTTCTCACCTAAAAACTTTCTATTGCTTTTCTCCTTATTTTATCATAAAATTAATTAGTCGGCTAATTATTAGTCGACTAATTAATTTAAAGGAGGAATTTATGAATATTGAAAATGCTGTTTTTCTAAAAACTCTTGGTTCAGTTATGAAGTCACATTTTCGCTTAAGCCATGAAGAACTTGAAAAAGAAGGTCTTTACCCAGGGCAACCTCAACTTCTTTTTGTTCTATATAAACAAAATGGAATAAGCCAAAAAGAAATAGCTGATGCACTTCAGATTAAACCATCAACTATTACTGTCATGATTAAAAGACTTGAGAAAACAGAATTTATTTATAAACAAGCTGATGAAAAAGATGGACGTATTTCTAGAATTTTCTTATCTTCTAAAGGATTTAAAGTTTGCGAAAAATTAAAAATTCTTACTCGCAAAATGGATAAAATCTGTTTGGAAAATTTCACAAACAAGGAAATTGAAACTTTAAATAATTTGCTTCTTAAGGTTAAAGCCAATCTTGAGGCACATGAAAAATTTAAGAATAGGAGTTGTTAGAATTGCTAAAATTATTTAAAAAATTAAAACCTTACACCATTCCTCTTTGCTTTGTTGTGCTACTTCTTTTAGTTCAAACAGTAGCTCAATTATATCTTCCAACTATGCTTTCTAAAATAGTTGACAAAGGTATTATAGGCAAAGATGTTAGTTATATCATGAAAATTGGCGGATATATGATTGGAATTACTTTCATAGGAAGTGTTTCAACTATTTGTGCAAGCTTCCTATCAGCCCGTATCGCAATGGGCTTTGGACGTGATATTAGAAAATTTGTTTTTAAAAAAACAGAAAGCTTCTCTTTATCTGAAGTAGATACTGTTGGTACTGCTTCTCTTATTACAAGAACTACTAATGACGTAACTCAAGTTCAACAGTTATTGATGACTATCTTAACCATGATGGTTGTTGCCCCACTTACTTGTATTGCAGGTATTTATATGGCTATTCAGACTGAACCTAGTCTTTCATTAATATTAGTTGTATCAATGCCTTTAGTTGTTATTGCAATATTGGTTATCGGAAAAATTGGTATGCCTAGATTTAAAGCTATGCAAGCTAAACTTGATAGAATAAATAAAATTTTACGTGAAAACCTTACTGGTATCAGAGTTGTTAGAGCTTTTAATAAACAAAATGTTGAAAAAGCAAGATTTGAAGAAGCAAACTTTGACTTTACTGATAATGCTATTAAAGTAAATAGAATTATTGCTATACTAATGCCACTTCTAATGTTAATTTTAAACTTAACCTCAGTTGGAATTTTATGGTTTGGTGCTAGTAAAATAAATAATGGTACTATGGAAGTTGGTAACTTAATGGCATTTATCCAATACACTATGCAAATTATGTTTGCTCTTATAATGGTTAGTATGTTATTTATTATGATTCCAAGAGCTGCGGCTTCTGCTGACAGAATAAATAAAGTTCTTGCTATAGAACCTTCCATTATAGACCCAAAAAATCCTACTACAGCCTTTGCTGAAAGAGGATCTATTGAATTTAAAAATGTTTCTTTTGCTTTTCCTGGAGCTGAAAATAATGCACTTTCAAATATTAATTTTAAAATTAATCCGGGTGAAACAACTGCAATTATAGGTGGTACTGGTTCTGGTAAATCCACAGTTCTAAATCTTATAAGTAGATTCTATGATTCTACTGAAGGTGAAATTTTAGTGAATGGAACAGATATTAAAACATTACCAATTGAACTTTTAAGAAGTAAATTAGGTTTTGTTCCTCAAAAAGCTGTACTTTTCTCTGGAACTATAGAAGAAAACTTAAAGTATGGTAAAAAAGATGCAACAATGGATGAAATGATTCACGCAAGTCAAGTTGCTCAATCATATGATTTTATCTTAAATAAGGAAGATGGTTTTAATTCTATAGTTGAACAAGGTGGTAGAAACTTCTCAGGTGGTCAAAAACAAAGACTTTCTATTGCTAGAGCTTTAGTTAGAAGACCTGATGTTTATATGTTTGACGATAGTTTCTCTGCACTTGATTTTAAAACTGATGCAAAACTTCGTGCTGCATTAAAAAAAGAAACTAAGAATGCTGCTGTTTTAATAGTAGCTCAAAGAATAAATACTATTAAAGATGCTGATAATATCCTTGTTATAAACGAAGGAAAAATAGTTGGTCATGGTACACATAAAGAACTTTTAAATACTTGTCCTGTATACCAAGAAATAGCATCTTCACAACTTTCAAAGGAGGAGCTTGAAAATGAGTAATAAAAAATCCTCAATGGGCTTTGGTGGCGGTAGAGGTAACATTGGTACCGGTGAAAAAGCTAGAAATTTCAAAGGTTCTGGAAAAAGACTTTTAAAATATCTTAAACCTTTTAGAATACAACTTATATTTGTTATTATTATGACTATTTTAAGTACTGCATTTACTGTTTTAAGCCCTAAGATACTTGGTGACACTTTAAATGTAATTCTAGATGGAATGATTGAAAAGTTCAAAAGAATTCCTGGTGGAGGAATTGATTTTAGTAAACTTGGACATTATATTATCATACTTCTATGTTTATATGTTCTTAGTTCTCTATTCCTTTACCTACAAAAATATATTATGTCTGGAGTTGCTCAAAATACCGTATTAGGTCTAAGAACAGCTGTTGATGAAAAATTACACAGATTACCTATAAACTATTTTGATACTCATCCACAAGGTGATGTATTAAGTCGTGTTACTAATGATATTGATACTATTGCGAGTACGCTTCAACAAAGTTTAACTCAACTTATAACTGCTGTTATTACTATTGTAGGTATTACTATTATGATGCTTACTATTAGTCCCTTATTAACTTTGATTTGTGTCATTACTTTACCAATATGTTTTTTAGTTGCAATGCCTTTAATAAGAAAATCTCAAAGATTCTTCTTTAATCAACAAAGACAACTTGGTGCTCTTAGTGGGCACGTTGAAGAAATTTATTCAGGTCATACTGTAATAAAATCTTTTGGTCAAGAAAAAGATGCAACTAAAAAGTTTGATGAAATAAATGGAAAACTTTATAACTCAGCTTGGAAAGCTCAATTTATGGCAAACATTTTAATGCCTATTATGAGCCTTATAAGTAATATTGCATATGTTGGAATTGCAGTTGTTGGTGGTGTTATGGTTATCAATGGGAAATTACAAGTTGGATATATTCAATCATTTATCCAATATTCAAAACAATTTACTCAACAAATTAGCCAAACTACTAATATTGCTAGTGTACTTCAAACTACAATGGCTGCTGCTGAAAGGGTTTTTGAAATTTTAGATGAACCTGATCAAATTCCTGATCCTGTTAACCCTGATGTTATTGAAAATCCAAAAGGAAATGTTGATTTCAAAGATGTTAAATTTGGATACTCAGAAGATAAGATTCTTATGAATGATATGAATATTCATGTTAAAGCAGGTCAAACAGTTGCAATAGTTGGTCCTACTGGTGCTGGTAAAACAACACTTATAAATCTTATGATGAGATTCTATGAGTTAAATGATGGTGCTATCACATTTGATGGTGTTGATATTACTAAATTTAGTCGTGAATATTTAAGAAGTATGTTTGGTATGGTTCTTCAAGATACATGGTTATTTAATGGAAGTATTAAAGATAATATAGCCTATGGTAGAAAAGGGGCTACTATGGATGATATTATCCTAGCTGCTAAAGCAGCTCATGCTGACCACTTTATAAGAACTCTTCCTGATGGATATGACACCATCTTAAATGAAGAAGCTTCTAATATATCTCAAGGACAAAAACAACTTTTAACTATAGCTAGAGCTATTTTAGCTAACCCTAAAGTTTTAATTCTTGATGAAGCCACAAGCTCAGTTGATACAAGAACTGAAAGTTATATTCAAAATGCCATGACTAGACTTATGGAAGGAAGAACAAACTTTGTTATAGCTCATAGATTATCAACTATAAAAGATGCTGATTTAATCTTAGTTATGAATAATGGAAATGTTATTGAGCAAGGAAATCATAATGAACTTATGACCCAAGGTGGTTTCTATGCTGATCTTTATAATAGTCAATTTGCTCATGAAGAAGAAACAGCTTAAAAGTATCCACAAATAAAAAAAATTCCTCACAATTTTGTGAGGAATTTTTTTTATTTGTGGATTATTTTAAACATTTTTTTCAGCTTGTCTATCTATATAATTATGTATTCTATCTAAATTTTTCATAACTATAAAATATAATACAAAATACAATACTATAATAAATCCTATTATTATATAGTTCTGTGTTAAAAATGCAAAAAACATTAATGATGCTATTGGCTGTGCCATCATATTAAAACTTGTTATATATATAGCTCCAACCGGTAATACTACTCCTGCAACAATAGCTGCGTGTGTATAAATTGGTGCTAAAGCCGAACATGTATATAATCCTATTGAAAACCAAATTCCACCTGTAATTATTACTTTAAGCATATTTCCCTTAGTCATTGCAACTAATGCTTCAACCATAAATGGAAGTGCTATTAAATCCACCATTGGAAGCGTCTTATTTTCTGGTAATATTAATGCCATAAATATCATTATTGGAATTAATAATGTTCCTGATATTAATGTAGCGGGTTCACCATATCCAGTTGCATCATCTATACCTATGTACCAAGGTCTTTTTCTTTTCTTACTTTTTTCTTTATCAAAATTCTTATTTACTGCTTCTGCCATTGGAGAAAAAGCTTTTCCAAAAATCTCTGCTATTTTAGGAAATACAATCATTAAAGTTGCAAGAACCATTCCAAGTGTCATTATCTGTCCCCATGCCTTCATTGATCCAAGTCTTTTTATATTTCCTAATATACCAATAAATATTCCAAGTATAAGCCCTATTGTTCCCGGCTCTCCAAATACACCTAAGTTCTCTTTCATTTTCTCCGGATTAAATTTTAATTTATTTATTCCAAGTTTATTGAATATAGGATCTAATACATATAAAAGAAGTGTAACTTCTGTATTATGCATAGATATTATTGTGCAGTTTGGATATTTATAATATTTAGACCAACTCTTACATATAACCTCAATATTTAAAATACTATACATCATTATAACCACCATAAAAATCATAGAAAGCCATACATTTTTTGTGGCTACATAAAGCATTGATCCCCATATCATATATGTATAATTTAACCATAAATCTGATGGTAAGAATATATTTGTCCATTTACTTGCAAAAAGTACAAGTTGAATTATAATTGCAAATACAAAAAATATTAATCCTATTTTACTTGAATAAGCTATTATTGCACTTGTTTGCCATCCTAAATCTAAAACAGGTAAATTAATTCCTGTTGATGATACCATTTGTTTAACTACCGGCATTATTATAGGTGTAAATGCTCCAATTAAAAGCATAAATCCTTGCAGTCCTACTCCTGCATATAATCCTGATAAGAAAGCTTTTTTGCTATTAACTTTAAGTGCCTTACAAATTATAAAAATAACTACTGGTAAAAATATTGGCGCCCCAAAGACAGTAAAAAACTCCTTTATTTCTTGTAAAATCATTTCTTCTATTTTTCTCCTTTATCTTTAGTTAAATAATGGACTCAAAAGAGTCCATTATAAGTTATTTAAAATACAATAACTTCAGTTTCATCCATTGCTTTTTGTACTAATGCACCCACGTCTAAAGTGCTTTCAGATTTTTTAATTACATCTAATCTTGGCTTAGTTTTTGGATGTTTTGGTACAAATATAGTACAACAATCTTCATATGGTAAAATTGATGTTTCGTAAGTTCCAATCTCTCTTGCAATATCCATTATATCTTCTTTATCCATTGCAATTAATGGTCTAAATACTGGTCTGTCTGCTGAATCTGTACTTACAATTAATCCTTCCATAGTTTGACTTGCAACTTGCCCTATACTTTCTCCTGATGAAACTGATTGAATTCCATCTCTATCTGCAATAGAACATGCTACTTTCATCATAAACCTTCTCATAATAATTGTTAATTCATCTCCAGGGCATTTATCTATAATTTCCATTTGAATTTCAGTAAATGGAACTATAAACAATCTAACTCTTCCTGTATACCCTGCTAAAATTTTAGCTAAATCCTTAACCTTATCTTTAGCTCTTTCTGAAGTATATGGATGACTATGGTAATAAACACAATTAAGCTCTACTCCTCTTCTTGCCATTAAATATCCTGCAACTGGTGAGTCTATTCCACCAGATAACATAAGCATAGTACTTCCATTCATTCCATATGGAAGTCCTCCAACCCCTTTTACTTTATCTGCACTTGTAAAGACATATGCTCTCTCTCTAATTTCAACATTTACTAAACATTCTGGTTCCCTAACATTAACTGAAAGCTCGCCCTCATAGTTTTCTAAAACATACCCACCAACTTCTCTTGATATTTCTACTGATGTCATATCAAATACTTTATTGGCTCTATTTGTTTCTATTTTAAATGTTTTTGGTTTCACTTCATTTATTTTCTTTAATACTTCTGCTTTTATAACATCCATATCTCTATCTACTTCTGTAACTATTGATACTGCTGAAACACCAAAAACTTTTCTTACTCTATCTATTCCTTCTTCTAAATCATCAACCTTTATAAAGTATCTTCCTTGATCAATTATTATTTCATATTCTAATCCTTTTAACTTTTTCTTTATATTGTCTCTTAATTTTTTCTCAAACTTATTTTTATTAAGTCCTTTTAAAAATATTTCTGATGCATATTTAACTAATATTAACTTTCTCATTATCTTTTCATCCTCCTTAAAAATTTCATTCCACTTTCTAATGCTTCTATAACATAATCTACTTCTTCTTTAAGATTTTCTTCTGAAAAAGAAAATCTTATAGCTCCATTTATTTCATCATTAGAAAGCCCCAAAGCTTTTATTACATAACTTCCATTTACACCACTTGATTTTGATGTACAAGCAGAACCTGTTGAAACGTATATATCTTTTTCCTCTAAGAAGTGTAATAATACTTCTGCTCTAACTCCTTTAAAAGATACATTTAAAATATATGGTGATGTTTCTTCTAATGGGCTATTAATTCTTATATCACTTATTTTCTCTAACTTCTCAATCATATATTTTTTTAATTCATATACTTTTTTGTAATTTTCATCCATATTTTTATAAACTATTTCTATAGCTTTTTTCAAACCTAGTATACTAGGAACATTTTGTGTTCCTGCTCTTAATGAACCTTCTTGACTTCCTCCATGAATAAGAGAGTTTAAATTCATCCCTTTTTTCATATATAAAAATCCTGTTCCTTTAGGCCCATGTATTTTGTGCCCTGTCATAGTTAATAAATCTATTTTCATTTTTTTAATATCAACTTTTAGCTTTCCATACCCCTGAACAGCATCAACATGAAACTTTGCTCTACTACTAGTTTCTTTTATAATACTTCCAATTTGCTCTAAATCCTGAATTGCACCCATTTCATTATTCACAAACATAATTGATACTAATACAGTATTTTTTTTAATTTCTTTTCTTAATTCCTCAAAAGATATTTTTCCATCTTTATCTAAGTTTAAATATGTAATTTCTACGCCATTTTTTTCTAATTCTTCTGCTGTTTTTAAAACTGATTGATGTTCAAATTTTGTAGTTATTATATGCTGATCTGATTTTGCTATTCCTTTAAAAATCAAATTATTTCCTTCACTTGCACCTGAAATAAAATAAATTTCATCTTTAGATACATTCAAAGTTTTTCCAATAACTTCTCTAGTTTCATTAAGTGCTTTCTCAGCCTTTATTCCAAGCTTATGTAAAGATGATGGATTTCCAAAGTTTTCTTTCATTCCAATACTTACTTCCTCAATAACTTCATCATACGCTCTTGTTGTAGCTGAATTATCAAAATATACTTCCATTTTATCCACTCCTTAATGATAGTATTAATTTTTTTCTTCTTACTTATTCTCTTTATAATTCTGATAGTTTTAGTCTGAAATATTTTATCATAATATACTTAATAATAAAACCTCTACTAAATAAAAATATTCCCTTTCCTCCTATTTTCTTCTATTTCATTTCTTTTTTGTTACATTATTGTTTATTTTTTATATTTTATGTTAAAATTATGAATAAATGTTATTTTAAGAGGTGAGAATAAATGAATAATACGAAAATTATTTCTATATTTATTTTTAGTGGGCTTGTTCTTGCAACTTTTTCTATTACAAATATAATTGTTTCTAAAGCATTCTTTAATAGTAATTCTTCTTCTGAAAATATTGATATTGAAGAAGAATCAAAAGAAGCATCAGCCAAAACTGAAATTAAGCAAAATTTAGATACTTTAAAATTAATACGTTCTGATGAGCATTTACTTTTATGTAATAAAAACATACTTTTACCTGATGAATATAAACCTAATAACTTAGTAGATTCCAATCTACCTTTTATATCTTATGTTAGTACCCGACAATTAAATCAACCTACAAAAGATGCTGCAACTGAAATGTTTGAAGCAGCTAAAAAAGATAATATTTCACTTCTTGGAGCATCTGGCTATAGAAGTGTTGATATACAACGAAATCTTTATGACTCCAATGTTCAAAAGCACGGACTTGATTATGCAAGTAAGTACTCTGCTCCTCCTAGAAGCAGTGAACATGAAACTGGATATGCCTTTGATATTGTTAGCACTACTCATACTGGATTAAATACTGCCTTTGAAAATACTGAAGCTTTTAAATGGCTTAATACTAATGCACATAACTTCGGGTTTATTCTTAGATATCCTAAAGGAAAAGAAGATATAACCTCATATAACTATGAACCTTGGCATTATCGTTATGTTGGAAAATCTAATGCAAAAATTATAAAGGAGAATAATTTAACACTTGAAGAATACATTTTAAAGTTAGACTCAGAAATTGAACTTTTAACTTCAAGATTAAATGATTAATTATGAGAAAAATAAAAAATAAAAATTTAATTCCATTTTCTATTGGAACATTGCTTATTTTAATTATGGTTAGCTTATCTTATTTTTCATTTAATGATAAAATAAATAAAAAAGGGCTTGCTCAAATTGAAGCTACTGCCAAGCCTAAAACCAAATCTCTTATATCAAAAAATTCTACTAATGAAGATACTAAAGAATATACAATAACATCACTTGGAAATCTTATTGTACATCAATCTCAAATCATTGGTGCTAAAAATGCTTCTGGGTCTTATAACTTTGATAAAAGTTTTGAGTATGTTGCACCACTATTACAAGAAGATTCACTTTCTCTAGGAATTGTTGAAGGCTCCTTTGCTGGTGGCATTCCTACTGGTTATCCGTTATTTAATATTCCAGATGAATTTCTTCAATCACTAAAAAGCTCTGGTTTGGATGTAATTAATTTTGCTACAAATCATTCAATTGATAAAGGTATTTCTGGTTTTAAACGTAGTTTAGATAAAATATCTGAAGCTAATCTAGAAACAATTGGTGCAAGAAAAACAACTAACTCACCTAAATATTTAACTTATGATTTAGATGGACATAAAGTTGGATTTTTTGCCTATACTTTTAGAACTGCTAGAAACAATGGTAATTCAATAAATAGTATTCCTTTATCAACAGAGCTTGCTCCTTTAATAAATTCATTTAGCTACAATAATCTACCTAGCTTTAATGAAGAAGTTAAAGATATTATCTCAAATATGAAAAAAGATGGTGTTGAATTTATAATAAGTTCTATTCATTGGGGCGATGAATATAAAACTAATTACAATAATCTACAAAAAGAAATGGCAAAGATGCTAAATACTAATGGTGTTGATGTAATTTTAGGTGGACACCCCCATGTTATACAGCCTTATGAAACTTTAAAAAGTGAATCTGGAAAAGAAACTTTAGTGTTCTATTCTCAAGGTAATAATTTATCTAACCAATGTTATGAAGAACTTCAAGATTATAATACAGAAGACGGTCTTATAGTTTCTCTAAAACTTGGGACTAAAAATAATAAACTTTACCTAAAGAATTATGATGTTATTCCAACTTGGGTCTATAGACGCCCTAACTCTAATGGCACTCTAACTCATCAAATTATTCCTGTCATAGATGGAATAAACTCACCAAAAGAATTTAACTTATCACAAGATACAGTTACTAAATTAAATAATTCTTTAAATAGAACTCAAAAAATAGTAGGCACAAAAGATTTATCATCTTTAAAAAGTACCTCTGAATAAATAAAATCAGTAGAAAATTTTAATTTCTACTGATTTTTGCATATCTATCTTCGTAGTAAAACCCTTGCTGGTGCACCATCTGCTCTACCTATCTTTAATGGCGCTATTATAATTTCATATTCTCCATCAATCTTTTCTAAACCACATAAGTTTTCAATAATTATTTTGTCTTTTCCCAAAATACCCTTATGATTTTCTAACCCTTTATTTTCCACTTCATCTATTGATATTGCATCAATTCCTATACCATATAACTCCTCTAGACTTCCTAAAAAATCTATGGCATCCTTTGAAAAAGTAATATAGTTATTTAAATATTCTCTTTTTCCCCAAAACTTTTCTGCACCTGTTTTAAATATTAAATACCTATACTCTTCAATATTTTTCACTTTTTCTATTATAGCCTTCATACTGATTTCTTTTTCATTTCTAAAATCTAAAATATATGCTTTTCCTATAAATTTATCTACTGAAAAATCATCTAAATCTTTTCCATCATTAAAAATATGTTTTGGCATATCAATATGTGTTCCTATGTGTGTATTTAGCTTTATTTCAGTTACATTATACCCATTTTCTTTTACAGTCCATAATTCTTTTATCTTTATTTTTTCTTCTTTGCAATACACTATCATATTATTTTCTAATGTATGTGTTATATCATAAGTTTCCATCTTTATCTCCTTTTCTTTTAATTTCTATCTTATCACTTTTTCTACTACTATTTGACTTTTTATGAATATAGTTTTAGAATGAAATCATTAATTAATAATTATTCGTGCTAGGGGTGCCTTTGGCTGAGAAATGATTTTTATCATTAACCCTTTTACCTGATCTAGATAATACTAGCGTAGGAAAGCTTTAGATGTTTCAAAATAAAATGATACATGTTTATAGCCTTCTAGCACAAAATGGAGGTTTTTTTTATGCACTTAAGTCAAGACTGGGGAGAAAGATTTGTAAAAAGCTTTTCTAATCTTCCTCACAAATTTTATGAAATTGTAAAAGATCCTATGGTTATTTTAGCCTTAGTTGGACTTTTATTAATATTCATAGTTTTCTTTAAAACACGTAAAATTAAATTCAATGCAAGAATGCTTACATCAATAGCTATTGCACTTGCACTCTCTTTAATTTTAAGTATTTTTAGAATTTATCACTTCCCTCAAGGTGGAGATGTTACACTTGGAGCACTGCTTCCAATTTTAATAATTACCTTTGCCTATGGAAAAGAAGTTGGATTTATAACAGGTTTCTTATACGGATTCATATCACTTCTTACAGACCCTTATATCCTTCAACCTGTACAAGTCTTATTTGACTATCCACTTCCAAACATAGCTATGGGACTTGCTGGACTTTTTATGGGAAGAAAATATTTAGGAATTATTGTAGCATTTTGTTTCAATCTTTTAGCTCACTTTATATCAGGTGTAGCATTCTTTGGATCATTTGCACCAGCTGGAATGAATCCTGCTGTTTACTCATTCCTTTATAATTTACCAACATGTTTTATAAATATGATAATCTGTATAATAATCTTTAAATTACTACCTATAGATAGAATTTTAAAAATTATTAATCCAGATTTTAAAGCTACTAAATAGCATTAAACCCAATAGGAAAATTTTCCTGTTGGGTTTAATTTTAAATATTTTCAAATTTCTCTAACGACATTCTTACGTCAAATGAGTCAAATTTGTCCACAACCCAAACTCCATAACGCTTTACATATGTCCAAGTTTCTTCTCTTGTTTTTATATAGCCATCTTGTACTCCCTTATATTGAATTACTAAAGCTACCAAATCCTCACTATCTCCAATTTCATCAATAACTTTCATTGGCACTACTTTTAAAATCTCAATATCTTGAAGTCTTCCTTCTCTCACACTTTTATCTATATTTTTATTAAAATTCTCACTAATATATCCTGAAATTATTTCTAAACTATCTTCCTGTAATCCATTATTTATTTGTCTAAAACAAATTTTAGCTCTACTTATTAAATTCTCATAAATCCAACTACTATCACTTGGATTTTCTAACATTTTTTTAGCTTTCTCTCTCTCTTTTTTAAGCACATTAGTAGTTCTATGAAATTGGTATATTGCAAATACACCTCTAGCACAAACTAATAAAACTAAAATAAATAATGCTAAGTACATCTCATTTATATCTCTAGTAGTTTCAACAACTTCTTTTGAAACTACACTTGCTCCAAAAACTACTTCTAAACCTATAAAAAATATTATTATCATTAATAATTTTAATGCTACACCTTTTATCCTTCTGTACATATATATTCCCCTTTTGTAAAATTACTCTCACTAAATAATATGCACCTTTTCACTTCTTTGCTACCTACAGAAAATTATCTTCCATTTAAATAAATTTCCTCTTCTCTATAATCCTTCATATACTTACTAACTAGGCTATAAAATTCTCTTGAATGATTTCCATGTACTAAATGACATAACTCATGAATCATAACATACTCAATAGCCTTCTCTCTTTTAGTAATAAGTTCACCATTTAAATTAACAAATCCCTTTACCTTATTACAGCTTCCCCATCTTGTAGTCATAAGCTTAATAGTCATCTTCCTTGCATTTAACCCAGTATACTTTTCCATCTCCTCAAACTTCTCTACCAAAACTTTATTTATGCTATCTATGTAAAACTTCTTTAATAAATCAAAAGCATTTTCTTTCTTATAACAATTAATAATTATATTATCACCATTAAACTCAATTCCACCAGTACTTTTTTCTTTTACTTTAATATTATACTGAACACCTAAATAATTAATTTGTTCCCCATCATCAATCTTATCCCTCTTTAATAAGTCACTAACTCTAAAATCCCCTTTAACTTCTAACTTCTCTTCTATCCAAGCTTTCTTTTTCTCTAGTAGCTCAAAAATATAATCATCCTCTATTCCAAAAGGTGCTGAAACTAGAACTTTTCCATCACGAATTCTAATACTTATATTTTTCATTCTCTTTCTATTTATTATCACTTTCTCTTTAATATCTAACATTTAATCACCCTCTACTTTAAACAACTTTATTGTTATTATATCACCTTAAAACTCCATACAAAAAAGTCCTTGTTTGGGACACAAGGACTTTTTTTTATATTTATATATTTTTTAGGGAATGCTTTTTAATGATTAATCTAATTTCTTAGTATCAATCCAACTCATCATTTCTCTTAGTTCTTTTCCAACTTTTTCAATTTGATGCTCTCTTTCAATTCTTCTAACTGAATTAAAGTAAGGTCTTCCTACTGCATTTTCAGTTAGCCAGTTTCTTGCAAATGTTCCATCTTGGATTTCTGCTAAAACTTTTTTCATTTCTTTTTTAGTTTCTTCTGTTATTATTCTATTTCCAACTACGTAATCTCCATATTCTGCTGTGTCTGAAATTGAATATCTCATCATTTCCATTCCACCTTGATATAGAAGATCAACTATAAGTTTCATTTCATGTAAACATTCAAAATATGCGTTTTCTGGTGCATATCCACCTTCTACTAATGTTTCAAATCCTGCTTTTATAAGTGCAGTACATCCTCCACATAAAACTGCTTGTTCTCCAAAAAGATCTGTTTCAGTTTCATCTTTGAATGTAGTTTCTAAAACACCAGCTCTAGCTCCACCAACACCATTTGAATATGCTAAAGCTAAATCTCTAGCATTTCCCGTTGCATCTTGATAAACTGCTATTAAACATGGAACTCCTGAACCTTCTGTGTAAGTTCTTCTTACCATATGTCCTGGTCCTTTTGGAGCTACCATAAATACATCAACATTTGATGGAGGTACTATTTGTGTATAGTGAATATTAAATCCATGTGCAAATACTAATGCATTTCCTTCTTCTAAATATGGTTCAATTTCTTCTTTATATAACTTAGCTTGTTTTTCATCTGGAATAAGAATCATAATAATATCAGACCATTGTGCTATTTCTTTAACTGATGCTACTTTTAAACCTGCTGATTCTACTTTTTCCCAAGATTTGCTTCCTTCATACAGTCCTACACCAACTTCTACTCCACTATCATGTAGATTTAATGCATGAGCATGACCTTGGCTTCCATATCCAATTATACCCACTTTTTTCCTTTTTAACAACTCTAAATTCGTATCTTTTTCATAAAACATTTTTGCCATTTTAAATTCCCCCTTTTATTCCTTTATATCCTCTTCACTTATTATTTCATCTATTGGCGCACCAGGTGCTACCATTGGAAATACTTTTTTATCACTATCTATAACATAATCTATTATTACAGGTACTTTTTCATTTAATGCCTTTATTAAAACATCTTCTAATTTATTTTCTTCATCTACCCTATAACCTTTTCCACCAAATGCTTCTGCAAGCTTTACAATATCTGTTTTTCTATTTAATGTAGTATGTGAATATCTTCCTTCATAGAAAAAGCTTTGCCATTGTCTTACCATTCCTAATACTTTATTATTCATAACTACAATAACTATTGGTAGATTATTTGTAACTGCTGTTGCAAACTCATTACAGTTCATTGCAAAACTTCCATCACCAGCTATATTAACAACTTTCATTTCTGGTCTACCCATTTGTGCACCTATTGCTGCACCAAGCCCAAATCCCATAGTTCCAAGTCCACCTGATGATACAAATGTTCTTTTCCCTTTAAACTCAAAATATTGGGCTGCCCACATTTGATGTTGTCCAACTTCTGTTGTTATAAGAATATTTCCATTATTTATTTTATTTAATGTTTTAAAGAAAAATTCTGGTGTAAGACCTTTTTTCTCTTCTTTTTTTGAAAGTTCTTTAAATTTATTAACTCTTTCATTCCATTCAGTATGACGACTTCTATCTACCTTTGGAATTAATCTATTTAAGACTTCCTTTAAATCTCCTATTATAAAAGCATCTGATTTTATATTTTTATTTACTTCTGCCCTATCGATATCAACATGAATAACCTTTGCACCCTTTATATTATCTTGATTAGTTAGAACTCTATCTGAAAATCTAGCACCTAAAGCAATAATTAAATCACTTTTTGTTGCACTTAAATTAGATGCTTTAGTTCCATGCATTCCTATCATACCTGTATAAAGTGGATGTCTTGCACAAAAAGCACTTTTTCCCATTAATGATGTACATACTGGTGAATCTATTTTTTCTGCTAAATTTCTAAGTTCATCTTCTGCATCTGCTGATATAATTCCACCACCTGCATAAATTAATGGTCTGGTGCTTTCATTTATCATATTAGCTACAATATCAATATCTTTTTCTGATATTTCAAACTCTCTTATATTAATGCTCACTTCATCCCTATTTTTATATTCAGTTTTTGCTGCTGTTATATCTTTTGGAATATCTATTAATACGGGTCCTGGTCTTCCTGTTTTTGCTATATAAAAAGCTTCTTTTATAATTCTTTGCAAATCCTCTATATCTTTTACTATATAATTGTGTTTTGTTATTGGCATTGTTATTCCTTGAATATCAACTTCTTGAAAACTATCTTTTCCTAAAAGATTTTTAGGTACATTTCCTGTTATTGCAACTATTGGAACTGAATCCATATATGCTGTTGCAATTCCTGTTACTAAATTTGTTGCCCCCGGTCCTGATGTTGCAAGACATACTCCAACCTTACCTGTTGCTCTTGCATATCCATCTGCTGCATGTGCTGCATTTTGTTCATGGCAAGATAAAATGTGATTTATTTTATCCTTATACATGTAAAGTGAATCATATATATTTAAAACTGATCCACCGGGATATCCAAACATTATCTCAACACCCTCATCAATTAATGCTTTTACTAAAATTTCTGCACCTGTTATTAACATATAGCCCCTCCTTTATTTCTTACTCTCCCTTCTTACTTAAATACTGCTCCAGCACTTGCTGAACTTACTAATTTAGAATATCTTCTTAAATACCCAGTTTTTATTTTTGGCTCTGGCATTATAAGGTTTTTTCTTCTTTCATTTAAAACTTCTTCTGAAACCTTAAGTTCTAACTTTCCTTCAATAATATCAATAGAAATTTTATCCCCATTTTCTATTAATCCTATTAATCCACCTTCTGCTGCCTCTGGTGATACATGTCCTATTGCTGCCCCTCTTGTAGCACCACTAAATCTACCATCAGTTATTAATGCAACACTCTTATCAAGTTCCATTCCTGCAATTGCTGAAGTTGGTGAAAGCATTTCTCTCATTCCTGGTCCACCTTTTGGCCCTTCATATCTTATTACAACTATATCTCCTGAAACTATTTTTCCTAACTTAATTCCTTCTATAGCTTCCTCTTCAGAATTAAATACTTTAGCTATTCCTTCATGCTTAAGCATTTCAGGAACTACTGCTGACTTTTTAACAACAGCACCATCTAAAGCAATATTTCCTCTTAATACTCTAATTCCTCCTGTTTCACTATATGGTTTTTCTATATTTTTTATAACATTATAATTTCTAACTTTAACTTCCTTTATATTTTCACCTTGAGTTTCACCTGTTACTGTTATACACTCTTCTTCTATTAGTCCCTTTTTAGATAATTCATTCATAACAGCAGTTATTCCACCTGCCCAATATAAATCTTCAATATGTGTATCAGACGCTGGTGCAAGTCTACAAAGATTTGGTGTTTTTTCTGATATTTCATTTATAATATCTAAATTCATTTCTACTCCTGCCTCTGCTGATATTGCAGTTAAATGAAGTACTGAATTTGTTGAACATCCAAGGGCCATATCAACAGTTAAAGCATTCTTTATAGATTTTTCTGTTACAATATCTTTTGGTTTTATATCTTTTTCTAAAAGCTTCATAATAGCTTTTCCTGCCATCTTTGCAAGCCTTATTCTTTCTGAATATACTGCTGGTACTGTTCCATTTCCAGGTAACCCAAGTCCTAAAACTTCAGTTAAACAATTCATAGAATTTGCTGTAAACATACCTGAGCATGAACCACATGTTGGGCATGCCTTATTTTCCATATCACAGAAATCCTCTTTATTTATTTTTCCAGATTCAAAAGCTCCAACAGCTTCAAACATAGTTGATAATGAAATATCCTTTCCCTTAACTTTTCCTGCAAGCATAGGTCCACCACTTATAAAGATTGATGGAATGTTCATTCTTAATGCGCCCATTATCATACCTGGAACTATCTTATCGCAGTTTGGTACAAACACTAATGCATCAAAACCATGAGCATTTACCATACATTCTATAGAATCTGCTATAAGCTCTCTTGTTGCTAAAGAATATTTCATTCCTATATGCCCCATAGCAATTCCATCACATACTCCTATTACAGGAAATACTAGAGGTGTTCCACCATTTGAAAGAACTCCTTTTTTAACGGCTTCAACTATTGTATTTAAATGTACATGTCCTGGAATAATATCATTTTGTGCTGAAACTATACCTATTAAAGGTCTATCTATTTCATCATCAGTTAATCCTGTTGCTTTGAATAATGATCTATGAGGTGCTTTATCTACACCCTTTTTTACTCTATCACTTCTCATATTTTATTCCCCCATAATTTTCTCTATAACCAAATCCCCCATTTCTTTTGTACCTACTTTTTCCATTCCTTCACTAAAGATGTCTGCTGTTCTATACCCATTTTCTAATACATTTGTTACAGCTTCCTCAATAGTTTTTGCTTCTTCTTCAAGCCCAAATGTATACTTAAGCATCATAGAAATAGAAAGTATTGTTGCAAGAGGATTTGCAATTCCTTTTCCTGCAATATCTGGTGCACTTCCATGAATAGGCTCATATAATCCAAAACTATTATCACCTAAAGATGCAGATGGTAACATTCCTATTGAACCTGTTATCATACTAGCTTCATCTGATAAAATATCTCCAAACATATTATCAGTTAGAACTACATCAAATTGCTTTGGATTTTTTACAAATTGCATTGCTGCATTATCTATATAAATATGACTTAAATGGACTTCTGGATAATCCTCTGCTATTTCTTCTACAATTCTTCTCCATAATCTTGAAGAATCTAAAACATTTGCTTTATCTACACTAGTTAATCTTTTATCTCTTTTCATAGCTGCTTCAAAAGAAAGCTTTGCTATTCTTCTTACTTCATTTTCATTATATTTCAATGTATCAAAAGCTTCTTCTACGCCATTTACAAAAGCTAGTCCTCTATCTCCAAAGTAAATTCCTCCAGTTAACTCTCTAACTACAAGAACATCAATTCCATCACCAATAATAGAATCCTTTAAAGGCGATGCTTCTTTTAATGCTTTATGAAGAACAGCCGGTCTTAAATTACAATATAATCCAAGTCCTTTTCTTAATCCTAAAATTGCTTGTTCTGGTCTTATCTTTGAGCTTGGATTGTCCCACTTTATTCCACCAATTGCTCCCATTATGACTGCATCACTTTTTTTGCATTTCTCTAGTGTATCTTGTGGTAATGGAACTCCATAAGCATCAATTGCACATCCACCTGCCTGAAGGAATGTATAGTTAAATTTATGATTAAACTTTTCACCAACTTTATTTAAAACTTTAAGTCCCTCATCTACAACTTCTGGTCCTATTCCATCTCCTGGAATAACAGCTATCTTAAACTCCACTTTCCCTCTCCTCCTTTTTCTTGATATATCCTATTAGTCCATTACAATTTATTATTTCTTGCATAAACTCTGGAAATGCCTCACCTTTATATTCTTCATTCTTAGTTACATTCTTTATAACTCCAGTATTAAAATCTACTTCCACAACATCATCTTTCTCAATTTTTTTTGCTGCTTCATCACATTCTAAAATTGGAAGTCCTATATTTATTGCATTTCTATAAAATATTCTTGCAAATGTTGATGCTATAACACAACTTATTCCGGCTGCTTTTATAGCTATTGGTGCATGTTCTCTTGATGACCCACATCCAAAATTCTTATTTGCAACAATAATATCTCCCTCTTTAACATTTTTAATAAAATCTATATCAATATCTTCCATACAATGTTTTGCAAGTTCCTTATGGTCAGATGTATTTAAATATCTAGCTGGAATAATAACATCTGTATCAACATTGTCCCCATACTTGAAAACTAATCCCTTTGCCTTCATTTTTATGCCCCCTTTATATTAGCTCTGGATTAAATATTTTCCCTTTAATAGCTGATGCCGCTGCAACTGCTGGACTAGCTAAATATATTTCTGATTCAACATGTCCCATTCTTCCTACAAAATTTCTATTTGTTGTTGAAACACATCTCTCTCCCTTAGCCAATATACCCATATGACCACCTAAACAAGGTCCGCAAGTTGGCGTTGAAACTGCTACTCCCGATTCTATTAAATCTGTAATAATCCCCTCTTTTATTGCATCTAAATATATTTTTTGAGTTCCAGGAAATACAATACATCTAACATTTTCATGAACCTTATTTCCTTTTAGTATATCTCTTGCTATTCTTAAATCTGAAATTCTTCCATTAGTACATGAACCAATAACAACTTGGTCAATTTCTATGTCAGAAACTTCATCTATAGTTTTTGTGTTATCTGGTAAATGTGGGAAAGCAACAGTTGGTCTTACAAGACTTAAATCTATTTCATAAGTTTCTTCATAAATCGCATCTTCATCTGCTTCATAGATTGTCCACTCTTTTTTTGTATGCTCTTTCATATATTCAATAGTTTTTTCATCAACTACAAAAATTCCATTTTTAGCTCCTGCTTCAATAGCCATATTAGTCATAGTAAATCTATCATCCATAGATAAATCTTTAATTCCATCACCTACAAATTCCATAGATTTATATAATGCTCCATCAACACCTATCATTCCAATAATGTGAAGTATAATATCTTTTCCTGACACCCATTTAGTCTTCTTATTTTTAAGAACAAACTTTATTCCTTTAGGTACCTTAAACCAGCACTTTCCTGTTGCCATTCCTGCTGCCATATCAGTTGAACCAATTCCAGTTGAAAAAGCTCCAAGTGCACCATAAGTACAAGTATGGGAATCTGCTCCTATAATCACATCCCCAGAAACTGCTAATCCCTTTTCAGGAATAAGGCAATGTTCAATCCCCATTTGTCCTATTTCAAAATAATTTTTTATATTTTTTTCCCTTGAAAACTTCTTTATACACTTACATTGCTCTGCTGCTTTCATATCTTTATTTGGTGCAAAATGATCTGGAACTATTGCTATCTTTCCTTTATGAAAAACTTTATCTATTCCAAACTTTTTAAACTCATTTATAGCAACTGGAGTAGTAATATCATTTCCAAGAACTAAATCTAAATCTACCTCTATTAGCTCTCCTGCTTTTACACTATCTAATCCTGCATGCTTTGCTAATATTTTTTGTGTCATAGTCATCCCCAATTTTCATTCCCCCTTTTTACATTACTGCTTATCTAAAATCTAACCCTAGATTCTAAAATCATCCTTCTTAGTGATAGTTGTATCGCCTCTTTCAAGAGCTGTAATTCCAGTTCTTACAACCTCTTCAATTCCATACTCATCCATAAGCTTAATAAGTGCTTCTATCTTGCTTTCATCCCCAGTCAGCTCAATAGTTAAAGTATCTTTAGAAATATCAATTATCTTGCTTCTAAATATCTTTACAACCTCATTTATAGCTCCTCTATTTTCAGCAGTTCCCTTGACCTTAATTAAAACTAATTCCCTATAAACTGATTTATCTGGCTTTAAATTTTCAACACTTATAATCTCCTCAAGCTTTGTTATTTGCTTTTCAAACTGCTCAAGAACATCATCATCACCATTTAAACTTATAGTCATTCTTGATATATTAGGATTTTCAGTTTTTCCTACTGTAAGACTGTCTATATTGTATCCTCTTCTTGAAAAGAGTCCTGCCACTCTACTTAAAACTCCCGATGAATTTCTAACTAAAACTGCTAACACATGCCTCTTCATAAATTGCCCCCTTTTTAACTAACTTAAAATCTTTAATTAAAATAATATGATTTCCTATTTCCTCTTATACCTTTATATTTATGATAAAATTTAACTTACTTTTTTTACCATTTATTCTTTTATACGATTCTACTCTTACAAAATACAGTTGTCAATTTTTTCTATCTTCTCTTACAAATAATCTTTTTTGTATTTATAAAATGAGACTTGATTCAGGTGGAGTGCTAACTCCATCTGAATCTCTAGTCGAATTTATCTAGGAGCGTGTGCCCGTTTTCCTCCACTTATATAAGATGGGGAAATTTACGGGCACTAGCTATCAGATAAACAACAAAAAAGCATAGATTACATTAAATAATCTACACTTTTATCTCATTTTATAATTTTTTTATATTCTATATTTATCTATCTACTACTTCATATCTTTAACTGCTACATACCTAAATATAACTTATTTCATCCATCATCTTATTAATTAAAGCTCTTTGCAATTCATAACTTTTATATATATAATTTTCATAATTATTTATATTTTAGGAGGTTTTAATAAATGGCTAATACAAATGAACTAATTCACTTACTATATAATGACTTTGCAAGTAGAAAAGACCCTAAACTTTACCCTATTGAAGAAACTTTATTAAAAGTATATAAAAAAATCTATTCTCTTAAATCACAAAATAGTAAACAAATCTCACCTTTAATTAGTAGATTAGTAAGATATATCTATATCACTACATTTAATGAGCATATTCATCTTTCACCTGAAGAAGAAAATTTATTAGTTCAACTATGTGATATTGGAAAAGTTGCTGGATTAAATGGACGAATTCGATATCCCTTAAATAGCTTATTTTAGACTGAAAGGACTGATTAAATTGGATCACGTTGAAATTCCCTTTGAACCTAACAAGCTTAAATTTATTGTAAGTTTATTTTCCCCTATATCTATCGTCCTAGGAATTTACTTAATTTTATACTATATAACACATAACTTCATAACTTTTAATCCATATTATTTTTTATTTATAATCTGCCTTTTTATTATTTCTTTATTTTTCTCCATTAAAAGTATTTTGTTTTTTATCAAAAAACCTCCTTCTATTATTTTTGATAAAGATAAAATTACTTCTAGTTCTATACTTGGAAAATATTCATTAGATGTAAGTCTTTTTGATAACTACTCTTTTACAGAAGTTAATGGTATACCTTATGTATATATTCATTCAATTAACTATAAAAAATTCAAAAAACAATTACAACTAGGCCTACATCCATATAGAAGATTCTCATATTCCTGTATAAAATCCACAGGTCATAAAGGTTTATTAATTAGTACCTTTACTTTATCCACAAACTACGAACAAGCTATTGATTTTTTAAATCACCACTTTGAATATAAATCTTGAATCACAAAAAATTCCACTAGCCTTAGCTAGTGGAAAAATTCTTAATTTTTAATTTTAAACTCTTAATTCTTTCTCTATCTTTTTCCAGCATCAAATGGCTCTCCTGCGGCTTTTGGTGCTTGTGATGATTTTGAGAATACTATAAGTGCTAATAATGTTACTATATATGGGAATAATTTTAGTGCAACTGGTGGTATTTGCTCAAGTGATGGTATAGCACCTGATACATTTGCAATTGTTGTTGCAAATCCAAAGAACATTGTTGCTCCTAATATTCCAAGTGGTTTCCATTGTCCAAATATAAGTGCTGCAAGTGCTAGGAATCCAAGTCCTGCAACGCTTCCATTAAACTCTCCTGAATAAGTTACTATAATAATAGCTCCTCCAAGTGCTGAAAGCCCTCCTGAAATCATTACTCCTATATATCTCATTTTAAATACACTTACTCCAGCTGCCGCTGCTGCTTGTGGATGTTCTCCACATGCTCTAAGTCTCATTCCAAAACTTGTTTTATAAAGTATGAAAGCACTTAATAAAACTATTGCTAAAACAAGCCATGTTGTTGGGTATGTGTTAGTAAATAACATTCCTATTACAGGTATCTCTGATAATATTGGAATATCTTGTGGTACAAACCCCATTTGTATTCCTATATTTCCGCTTCCTGTTATACTTCTTGCTAAAAATATTGTTAATGCTCCAGCTATCATATTTATAGCTGTTCCACTTATTACTTGATTTGCATTTAAGTTAATACTTGCAAATGCATGTAATAATGAAAATAATGCTCCTACTATTACTGCTACTAAAAGTCCAATCCATAAATGCATGTTACTTCCTACTGGAAATTTACCTTGTAATTCTGATATTGTAAATGCTCCTGCAAATGAACCTACTATCATAAATCCATCTAATCCTATATTTACAATTCCACTTCTCTCACAATATAATGCTCCTAAAGCTGTAATAAGTAGTGGTACCATATATGCCATTGCATAAGGAAATATTTGTTCTATTGTTTCAAACATCTACACTACCTCCTTTACATTATTTTCTGTTTTATTTTCTACTT
>NZ_JBOGCC010000169.1:0-7064 GCF_051656525.1 Clostridium sp.
TGCCATGAGAAGTTATAAAAAATATGAAAAGTTCAAGAAGCATGAAGAAAATATAGCAAATAAATGGATAAGAACTTTAGGAAAGTAGTTTGTAACAATAATTTTGTGATTAGAATATATTAATGATATAAAGATTTAATATATTTTGAAAGTGGTCATTTTAAAAATAATTAATTCCTCAGTATTAGGTGAATTTATATAGTTTACTTGGTAATGGGGAATTAGTTTTATTATGAAAAATAATATTGACAAAAGTATAAAAGATGTTATTATATAAGTATAGTTTGCATGGAAACCAATTTGGTTTATTAAATTTTAAAAAATAGTTTGCTTGCAAACAGTTAGGAAGTGAGAATTTGAAAGAGAGAATAGAGACAAGCTTTCAGATTACAAGACTTATTAAAGATATCGACCTGGAAATTTATAATATTGTATCAAAAGAGCTTAAAGAAACTAAATTAACACCACAGCAATTAACTATTATAAAGCATTTAGGACATAATGGTGAAATGACTGTAACAGAAATATGCAGTGTTATGAATTTAACTAAAGGAACAGTTTCAGGAATTTTAAATAGGATGGAACGTTTAAACTATATTCAAAAAATAAAACATGATGATAAAAGAAATACATATATATCATTTACTGAGGAAGGTAGAATAGAAGGTCATAAATATATGATTAGCTTTAATAAGGTTTTTTCTAAAATTTTTGAAAATATAGATGAATGTAAGTTAGAACAAATCAAGAAAAATCTAGAAGAGATTATACAAAAGATTAAGGAGAGTGAATAATTATGCCAAAACTTTTAATACCAGCAATAATTTTTATTTCATTAGCACTTGTTTTCTATACAATAGGTGTATGGGGTGAATTTTTATCAAAAACATTAAAGAAAAAACACGTAATAATATTTTGGATAGGTCTAGTTTTTGATACTTTAGGAACTACTACAATGACAAAAATAGCATCGATGGGGACAGATCATAGTATAACTCCAACAGAACTTATGATTCATGGACTTACAGGGGCTTTAGCAATTATACTTATGTTAATACATGCAGTATGGGCAACTTGGGTTTATAATAAGGGATCAGAAAATGCTAAAAAAATATTCCATAAATTTAGTATAGTAGTATGGGTTATATGGCTAATACCTTACTTTGTTGGAATGTATATTGGAATGCATTAGACTTTAGAAACAAGATTTAATAAAGGAAGAAGTGATATTACTTTTTCCTTTTTTTAATATAGAATTCTTATAAGGAAGTTTTATAAGAATGATAGGAAAGAGTATATTATACTTATTTAAAATAAAGTAGTATAATATAATTTAGAAAGAACAAATGAGGAGGAATTTATAAATGGAAAATAAAGTTATGTCAAAATGGGGAGTAGAGTTAAAGGGAATATTTAAAGATAATAGTAGTGATACTTTAACAATAGTATTACCAGGAGTTGCATATTTAATTGATAGATCATATTTAGATTACTCAAGATCACTTGCAAGTGAATTAGGGTATGATGTATTAACTATGGAATATGGATTTCAAATAAATAGAACAGAGTTTAGCATAGAAAAAGAGTTTCATTTAATGGCTAAAGAAACTATTGAAGCAATTCAAAAAAGTATAACTAAAGAATATAGCAAAATAGTTATAATAGGTAAAAGTATAGGAACTTGTGTGCAAGTTATGTTAAATGGAATGTTTAAAGGAAAAGACGTTAAAAATATCTACATAAGTCCAATTGATAAAACAGCTAAACACGGAGTTTGTGAAAATTCATTAGTTATAACAGGAACTAAAGATCCGCTTTTAAACAAAGAAAGTTTAGAAAAAATAGAAAATGTTAAAGGTGTTAAGTTAGTAAATATAGATGATGCAAATCATGCTTTAGATATAGAAGGAAATGTTCTTGAAAGTATTAAAGTTTTATTTGATGTTATAGAAATGGAAAGAGAGTTTTTACTTAACTAGAAGTAAATTAGAGCATCAGATATGATGCTCTTTTTTTAAAAGTTTATAATTTCAAATAAATGTAAGAGTATCATGGATTTTTTAATAGGTAAAATTTATTGATAATATTGAGAATGCAAATTTTACTTATAACTAAAAGGAGAATATAATAAAAATAAGGAAAAGTATAAAATTTGAGGTTTTTAAGTAATAGTTTTATACCATGGATAAGGTTTTTAAATTAGGAGGATTAATTATGAAAGATGTAATTATTATTGGAAGTGGAGTTATTGGTTGCTCTGTAGCAAGAGAATTATCAAAGTACAATTTAGATATAGAGGTTTTAGAGAAGGATCTAGATGTGGCTGAAGGAATTTCAAAGGCTAATAGTGGGATTGTTCATGCTGGATTTAATGAGAAGGAAGGAACTAAAAAAGCTAAGTTTAATATAGAAGGAAATAAGATGTTTGATAAGTTATCAAAGGATTTAGATTTTTCTTTTAAAAGAAATGGAGCTTTAGTACTAGCTTTTAATGAAGAAGAGGTTAAAACTATAGAAAATTTAAAGAAAAATGGTGAGAAATTAGGTGTAGATGGTTTAGAAATTTTATCTTTTGAAGAAGTTAAAAAGCTTGAGGAAAATATATCTGATAAAGTTTGTAAAGCGTTATATGCAAAATCATCTGGAATAGTTAGTCCTTATGAAATGACGATAGCTTTAGCTGAAAATGCAGTTATGAATGGTATAAATTTTAGATTTGATGCAGAAGTTTCTAATATAGAAAAAATAGAAAATGGATATAAAGTAATATTAAAAAATGGAGAAGTATTAGAATCTAAAATAGTTATAAATGCAGCTGGAATTAATAGTGATAAAATAAATAATATGATAAGTGAGAAAAAATATACTCATCAATTAGTAAAAGGTGAATATTGTTTACTAGATAAAGTTTCAGGAAATTTAGTAAATAGTACAATTTTTAAAACACCTAACAAGGTTTCAAAAGGAATTTTAGTTACTAAAACAGTTGATGGAAATCTTTTAATAGGACCAACAGCTGAAAAGGTAAAAAGTAACACATTAGAAACCAATAAGAAAGAATTAGATAGAGTAATTGAAGAAGCTAATAAAAGTATAAATAATATTAATGTAGGAAAAATATTAACAACATTTGCAGGAATGAGACCACATTTAGAGGAAGGTGACTTTGTTATAGAATCTAAGGATAACTTCATTTCTTTAGTAGGGATTGAATCACCAGGTCTTACAGCAGCACCAGCAATAGGAGTGTATGTAAGAGATTTAGTTAAGGGAATTATTAATTTAGAAGAAAAGAAAGACTTTATTAAGGATAGAAAAGGAATAGTAAAATTCCAAGGATTATCTGTTGAAGAAAAAAATAAATTAATAAAAGAAAATGAAAAGTACGGAAAAATAATTTGTAAATGTGAACTTATAACTGAAGGTGAAATAGTAGATGCTATAAATAGACCTCTTGGAGCTAGAACTGTAGATGGGGTGAAAAGAAGAACAAGAGCAACTATGGGAGGATGCCAAGGTGTTGGATGTTTACTTCCAATTAGTAAAATTATAAGTAGAGAACTTAATATACCTTTAGCAGAGGTAATGAAAAATGAAAAATGTTCAAATGTTATAGGGTTTAAGGAGGTATAATTTCATGGTTGGATATGATTTAATAATAATTGGTGGTGGAGCTAGTGGAATGCTAGCAGCAATTGAAGGAAAGAAAAATGGAATAGAACATATTTTAGTAATTGAAAAAGATTTAGAGCTTGGTGGAGCATTAAATCTTGCAAATTATAATATAAGTGAAAATAGAAATATTACAGGTCTTGAATATAAAGAGGAGCTTATAAAAGAATATGAGAAACTAGGAATTCAAACTATATTTAATACAATGGTTTTAAATATAAACGGAGAAGGTCATGTTATATGTACTAGTCCAGAAAGAGGAATAGAAGAGTTAAAAGCTAAAAATATTATAATAGCTAATGGTGGAAAAGATAAAGGGAGAAGTTTCTTAAATATGCCAGGAGATAGATGTTCTGGAGTTATAACACTTGGAATGGCTAAAAAGTTTTTAAATATAGATGATATAGTTATTGGAAAAGATATAATTATTTTTGGTGATGAAAATCTTGGAACAATAGAAAAAGAATTAAAAGCTAAAAATATAAAAATAAAAGCTATTATAGGAAATAAAGAAAAAGCTAAAAATTACTCAGATAATATATTAGAAGGATATAAAATAAAAGATATCTTAGGTCAAGGAAGAGTAGAAAAAATAGTAATAGAAAATGGAAAAGAAGAAAAAGAGTTAAGCTGTGATACATTGATTTTAGCACTTGGACAATTATCAGATGGAATAGTGCCAATGAGAAGTAATATAAAATTAAATCCAGAAACAACTGGTGCAGCAGTAGATGAGAATTTCCAAACATCAAGAAAAAATATTTTTGCAATAGGAAATGGAATTTATATTCATAGAAGTATAGAAGATATAGAAAAAGAAGCTAAGAAAGTAATAGAGTATATGAAATAAAATATGATTTAAAGTTATAGATATAAAAAGAGTGTCAGAAATGATGCTCTTTTTAATTTGGAATTGGGGGAATTGTAAGCAATTTAAGGAAGTAGTTTAGAATTTATCTTTAAAAAATTTTTTATTGATGTAGAGAATTGATTTATAGTGGAATTTTGATATACTAGAATAAATAATAAGTGAGGCTAAGAATACATAAGATGAGGAAATGAGTACATAAAGTTAAGTTTTATTTGAATTAGCTAAAGTTAGAAAGGAGGAAATTAAGGAATGAGTTGTTTAGGAAATGCAATATGGTTTATATTTGGCGGGCTTATAGGGGCTATATCGTGGCTTTTAATAGGTTGCTTATGGTGTATTACAATAATAGGAATACCAGTAGGGGTTCAATGCTTTAAAATAGCAGGACTTCAATTATTTCCATTTGGAAAAGAAGTAGTAACAGTAGATGATAGTGGAGTTAATTTCTTATTGAATATTTTATGGCTAATTTTTGGTGGATTAGTTTTAGCAATAGGAAACTTAATTACTGGAGTATTATTCTGTATTACAATAATAGGAATACCATTTGGACTTCAAAGTTTTAAACTTGCAAAATTATCATTAATGCCATTTGGAAAAGATATTAGAGAGAGCTTAGTTTAGAATTAAGAATTTAAAATTTAAAATTAAGAATTTTGGAGGGAGTTGCGTTGCAATTCCTTTTTTACATTTAGGTTATGAAAAGAAAATATATTTAGAGTAAAAATAAAAAATATGTTAAAAAGATTAAAACTTTATATTTATTACCAATGTTTTATGATAATATTAATTTTGGATTAATTAGATGTAAGTAGATTTTTAAAAATATTTATCATATTAAATGAGAGAAAGTAATATTAATTTTAGATATTCTTAAATGCTACCATATTGGGGGAGTATAAGTGAAAAAGAGACTGGTATTAATAATAGGAGTTATTTCAATTGTTCTAATAGGAGGAGGTATCTATATAAACGCTTTAAAAGATAATGATCAAATTTCTTCTATGGACTACTCAACTACAAGTGGTATAAATAAATTAGATAAAAATATTAATAGGTCTGGTACAAAAATTATTGATGGAAAAACAGTATATATTAGAATTGGAAATACGAATACTAATAATATTCAAGAATTTACACCTAGAGAGTATGAGATGCAAGTAGCAAGTCAAAAGAATTATGAAGACTATGAAGGTAATATCAGAGAGAGAATTAATAAAGATAAATATAGCTGGATAGAGCTTAAATTACAAATTACAAAGGTGGACGAAGCGTATGTAGCTAATGGATTCTATGAATGGAAAACAACATCTTTAGATAATATAAATAATCAGATGAGTATAGAAGGAACTGGGGTGGCAGTTAATTATAAAAAATCATTTGCACAAGTTTGTATACCAACATTATTTGCTTCTAATGAGAGAATATCTAGAGTATATAATCAATATAGTGAAGGAATGTTTGAGGAAGAGAATGGTGTTGTCTATGAATGGCCACACACAATAAGTGAAGTAGCTGCTAATAATAGAAAAACAAATTCTTATGGAGTAATATCAGTACCTATATCACCTATCAATAAGGATAGCTTATCAGATATAGTATTCCAATATGGAAATAATAAATGTCAGGTAAAGTTAACTAACTTGAAGCTTTAAAAGTTGTAGTAAATATTGAAAGATATATGATAATAAATGTATTTAAAAAAATGGTGTAGATATCTGCATCATTTTTTATTATGGTAAAATAAGAAGAGTTATTATAGCAGATAAGGAGAGAGGTAAATGTATATTCAAACTGAATTGGATTTAATGGATTTGGATAAAGATGATTTTAAATTAGAGAATAGATTGATAATTAATAATGAAGAGGGAAATTTTCTTTTAGAGATTAAGAAGAGTTTAGAGAGTTGCATTAGCTTTTATTTTAGTGTTGCTTTTATTAACTTTTCAGGGCTTCAGCTTATTTTAGATGATTTAAAGAAGGCTTCTGAAAGAGGGGTTAAGGGAAAAATTTTAACTTCTACTTATTTAAATTTTACTGAAGCTTATGCTTTAAAGAAGATTAAAGAGTTTAATAATATTGATTTAAATATTTTTATAACTGAAGAAAAGAAGAAGGGTTTTCACACTAAGGCTTATATTTTTGAATATGAGAATAGCTTCAAGATATATATAGGTTCATCTAATTTAACACAGGGAGCTTTAAAAAGTAATGAAGAGTGGAATGTATTAATTGTAAAAAAGAAAGAAGCAGAGTTTTCTAAAAAGGTAATGGAAAGTTTTAATAGGCTTTTTAACGAATCTTTTAATGTAACTGATGAGTTTATAAAAGATTATGAAGTTTTACAAAAGGAGATGTTAAGTGTAAAAGAAAAGGAGAATCCTTTATTAGAAAAGTATGAAAAGATAAAGCCAAACTTAATGCAAAGGGAAGCTTTAATAAATTTAGAAAGATTAAGAAGACATGGTGGAGAGAAAGGAATTGTAGTTGCAGCAACAGGAACAGGAAAAACATATATGTC
>NZ_JBOGCC010000170.1:0-5201 GCF_051656525.1 Clostridium sp.
TAAGTTAAGTTAAAAAAATTAGCGTTATTTTTTTAATAGAGTGTTTTTTAAAATTTTAACTGGTAAAATTTAACTTATAAAACCAAAAAAATTATGAATATAAATATTTATACGACAACTCTCTTGACAAACACCGTGAAGAACTTGCAACAATAGAAGATTATCAATGGATATATTATATTTTCATTGAAATAAACGAATTTTTAAAATTAAAAAATAATATGTTTGAGAGATATTATGAAAAAATATGTATTTTCATAAAAAAATACATAAGCAATATAGGGGATATTTATGCTGAACCAGAAAAATATGCAGTAGGAAAAAAATATTTAGTTGGAAAATTTTGTGAAAGCCTTGTTATTATTTTAAAAAAAGAGAAGATTAATATTTCAAAAATTCAAAAAATATATATAGAACTTATAGAAATATTAGAAAAAAGTATTTCAAATAAAAAAGATTTTAGACAAATATTTGCTGGAAAGAAAGATAGTTATTCTAGTTTTATAAATTCAGTACATTATAATTTAATTAAGCTAGAAATAGTTTTTATGATAAAATTAAAAAATATAGAAAAGTTAGATGAGAAATATAGTGAAAAAATTATATTAAGAAGAGAAAGAGATTCTGTCAACGAATTTTATATGTTTTTAGGAGAAGATTTAAGTTCATTTTTAAACCTAAATGAAGTAGTAATTAAAAAATTTATTGAAAAAATAAGTGAAGAAAAAAAAGAAATGTTTTTAAATGGATTTAGTCATTCAAGAGTTATAAATGAAAATCAATATATTTTAATAAAACCTATAATTGAATATATGAATGAAAATGAGTTAGAAGAAAATATAGTTGCTAGAATAATGGAATATATGATATTAGCTTATATGTTAGAATATAAAAATTCTAATTTGAAATTTTTAGATAAAAAAGAAAATTTATCAGTATTAGGTATTCATGGCATATTTGGTGTAAAAAAAAGTTATAAGAAATTAAGTGAAAATTATAATGGAAAAGAGTTTGAAGATAAAGTAAAAAAAATATGGAATAAAATTTTAGAAATACGATGGAATGTAGAAAAAGTAGAAGATATTGAAAAAATTAAAGCTACAATATGTGCAGTTGATAATTTTGATAATATAGATGATGAAATCATTGGAAATATTAAAAGAATTATTAATTTTGTAGATGATGGTGTAAATTATAAAGTTTTTGAATATTTAAAGAGAATATTATCAGAAGAAAATTTGAATAGTGTAATAAATTGCATGAAAACATATAAATCAGATGAATGGACAGATTATTATATTATAGAATTTTGTGAAGAGATAGAAAAAATTTTACCATCAGATTTTGATGACTTTAAACAATCATGGCTTAGATCTAATACAAAAGATTCAGGATTAAGAGATTATTTATTGCAAAATAGAAAAAATTAATAAGAGATTTAAATGATTTTATAAAAATAACTAAAATAACTATTGTAATAAATATTTAGAAGATTTTAATAATAAGTGAAAAGGAGATAGATACAATATAAGTATTTATACTCCTTTTCATTTTTAAATATAATTCATATAAACTTAATAGGAGATTTAAATCTATATAGTATTATTTATGTAAAAATAATTATATATTTTAAATATAATGGAGGCTACGTATGATTTGTAATGATTGTAAAAATGAATTTGAAATAATAAATCAAGATAAAACCATTTTTAATGGTCAGTTAAATACTAATATACTGAATTTTGATGAAGTAGATATAGAGGAATATGAAGTGGAAAAAGGGGATATAATATACTATTATTTTGACAAACCACATATGGAATTAATAAAAGGTGATAAAGATGTGTGTAGCAGAGCTAGAAATGTTTGTAAAATATGTATAGAAGATTCTATTTCAAAAACATTTGAAGAGAGAAATCCTCATTATGGAGATGGTGTTTATTTTACTATGCATGATAATTTAAATAATGCTAAAGAGGAAATAAAAAGCTGTCATGGAAGTTATGTAGCTAAAAGAACTAATCGAGTAAAATTTATGGTTAAAGAAGCAGTAGAGTTTTTGAAAATATATAAAACTGGTGGCGTGCTAAAAACTAATGAGCATACTACAAATTATGATTCAGGTTTTTTAATTTTTGCTAATAAGGACAGAAAACAAGATATTATTAAATATATGTGCTTAGAAGAGTACAGGAATGGTGAATGGTGCTGTATATGAGAAGTTATATAATGAGTGATATATTTATTGAATTGAAAAAAAGTTTTGGAGATAAGTATTTTGAAAAATTAAAGCAATTAAAAGATATAAGAGCAACTAATAACATTCTAAAAGATGAAGTTATAAACTTAATAAATGAGAATCTAAACAAAAATGAATTAACTATTGTTATAGATATATTTTTAGAACTTAAGTTTTTGAATAAATTTTCTAATGATGACTTGATAAATTTAAATGAAAAGATAGTTTGTATTTTTAATGAAACTAAAAATGAAAATGTAGCTTATTACTTATTAGGATATGTTATTAATAATAAACTTAATTATGATGAAAAGCGTTTCGAAAGAAAATTTAAAAAAGTTAATGAAGAATATAAATTGGGTAATGAAATTTCACAGTTAATAATAAACAATGATGATGAAAAAGAATTAGCTATTATGAGTTGGGTTGGTGCACATAATCCAGATGAATTAAGGATAGGCGATATTTCTATAAATATTTTCAGTGTAGCTGAAAATATTAGGTTTAATTTAAATAATGATTTTTATAAGAAAAAATTAAATGATACTTTATATAATATATTAAATAAATGTGATAAATCAATTGTAGGAACTGATAATATATTAGAATTTATAATTGCAATATATCAAGACAGTACTTTTAGAAATCAAGATATAGTCAAGAAAATGCAAAAGCTTGTTAGTGTAAGTACTTCAAATTATTTAGAAAAATTATATATAGATATTTGGGAAACTAATAGATTCAATAGACTTTCAGATGGTAGTAAGTATATAGATAATGCAGCTAGAGGGAAATTAAGTCAGTTAGATTTAGACATACTTAATGATTACTTAAATAAAACTATTAAAACTAATAAAAAAGTAAATACAATAAATTTAAAGCATGGATATTCTGCAAATGATATTATTAATTTTACAAAAATAAATATTAATGAAAAGATAGACTTAGAGTTTTTAGTAAGAAAGTTAAAGATTCAATATTATGAAGAAGAGAATTTAAATTCTAATATATCAGGATACTCATTCAAAATTAAAAAATATAATAAAGCATCTATAGTAATGAATAATAATTATAAAGGAACTAAAGAGCGTAGAAGATTTACATTAGCACATGAAATAGGACATATTTGTACTAAGATAGAGGGAAAAGGGTTTTCTAATGATTATATCTTTAAAAAGACGCAAAATACGAAGAATGAAAAAGAATCAGATGTATTTGCTGGAGAATTATTATTACCACAGCAAGTAGTAGATAAATTTAATGATATTGATATAAATTATGATAGAATAGAAAATTTAGCAAAAAAATATGAAGTTTCAATTGAGATGGCTTGTAATAGAGTAGTTAAATCAGCAAAAGGATCATTTGCATTTATACTTTTATACAAAAATAATGAACAATATACAATGAAATCAGAAGGATATTGTGGAGCACAGAAAAAATTAGAAGAGTTTACAGAGTGCGTAAAAGAAATTTCAACTAACCATAGAAAACTATATAATAAAACATTTAATTATATAGTTGATGTTGAAATTAGAGGAAATTATAAATATGTATTAGTTAATGATAGATATAGTTTTAGGTAAATTAATATGTTTCGAAAGTTAACAGTATCGATACCTTAACAAGTACTACTCGGGTACTTGGATGTAATTGGAAAATGGTTATTAAGAAATTCTTTTGTCTGATAAAAGTAATATAGTTCACAGTAAATATGAACACAGAATAGAAGAAGTAAGAAAATGAAGTAGTAGAGTTAATTTTAATTAATTATTTATATTCCTACAATAATTTATAGTTATAATAGTAGTAAATTATCTATAGAGGAGTGGTTAGATGGCTTCAGTGACAGGAAGAATAAAGCAGATAAAGCAACCTAGGGGAGGGTATATCAAACCTAAAGAATTTACTAAGATAATTATTGAGGATTCTATTAAGTTAAATGAGAAAGAAAATATTCATAGTACTTTAATTGGTATGGCAGTTGATTATATGACACGTTTTACTAATGGTACATTTCTTGAAGAGGCTTTTAGAATTTCTTTAAAGGGAGCTAGTATTGCGGGTGAAAGTGCTTATGCTGGGAGTTTAATTAGTGAAATAAAGGGCTTAGATGATAATTCTATAAGAAATGCCTGTAAACTTGTTGGTTATGATACCTGTTTTAGAGCAGGAATTGCAACCTATAAGCCAGTTCAGGAAATTAACCCTGATAGTGATACAATAAATAATGTTAGGATTATGGTAGAAAGAAGCATGAAGTTTATTAAAAATTATGGTCCTATAACAGCTGATGGATTCAACTTTAGAGGGGGATATACTGATCTTATAACAAGTGGAGATGGAGATTTTTTAACAGAATCAACTCTATGGGATTTTAAAGTTTCAGTTAAAGACCCAACTAATGCTCATACATTACAACTATTAATTTATTATTTAATGGGTATGAATTCCGTAAATAAAGAAGCTTTTAGAAAGATTGAAAATTTAGGTGTATTTAATCCAAGGTTAAACACTGTTTATTTATTAGAAGCAAATAAAATATCAGAGGATATTATTAAAGATGTTTCAGAGAAAGTTATAGGTTATTAAATTAGAATTTATAGTACAAGTACTACTTGGGTACTCGGATTAATTTGGAAAAGGTGAGAGGTAATCTAAATATTTCTCACCTTATTTTTATATTTTTATAAGGACTATTAATTTTTATCTTCATCATTATCAGAATTAGTTGTAATAATCCTAACAATATTAGCAGTGGCATGAACAGGATATATTTCCTTTATAGCTCCCTTAAATATTACTTCTACCATTGTTCCTTCACTTATATCTGAAATATTAAACAATCTACTTAAATTATCCTTTTGAATCAATGTACCTTTTGTTATTTCAACCATGGCTTTATCATAGGTTGTATCATCATCTAAAGTTCCTTCTATAGTTATAGTTCCAGAGTTTTCTT
>NZ_JBOGCC010000171.1:0-2946 GCF_051656525.1 Clostridium sp.
ATAATGTTGGCACTCTTTTTATGTAAGCATTAGAAGAGAAAATGATTAAGGTGAATTTATTGATAGGGTGTGGTAGTGGTAACAAAGTATGTCAACAAAGTGAAAGAAAGTGTCAACGAAGTATGTCAACAAAGTCAAGAAAGATGTCAACAAAGATAAGGGGAAGTGTCAACAAAGTAGAAGGAATGTCAACAAAGATTGAGTCAGTTGACAAGTTTGTTGACAGGGGTAAAGCCTTTAAAATAGAGGGTTGATGTAATTTTGTCAACAATGTCTACAATAAATTGTTTAAAAAAACTATATTCAATTATTTATGTAAAAAGCGTAAAAAGTACAATAAAATTATGGGAAATAAGAAAATGGAGAAAAGTTTGTTGACTCGTTGACAGTATATATTATTTTCTGCTTTATAAATATTTTTATTGAAAAGTGTAGTTAAAATATATGAGATTGATTAGTGGAGAATGGTATAGAAATAGAGTCTAGGTGAGAAGATAAGATGAGGTTACTGAAAGAGTGGTGTAGAGGTTAATATCTATATTGATAATTTGAGAAAAATTGAGAGGCTTTTTTGAGTAATTTTGAAAATAGTTTAGTGTGTGATAAAATAAAGATTGCGAATTAAATAAAAAATGGGGCGGTTTTTTATTTATTAGTAATTTAAAAATTAAATAAACAAAAGAAAAGGAGATTTGAATGAGTATTTTTAGAGCACAAGATCTTAGGAGTGTATCTAAGCACATTAATTCAAGTGAAAAGAATCTTGGAACACTTGATTTAACGCTTTTAAGTGTTGGATCAGTTATTGGAACTGGTGTTATGGTACTTACAGGTGTGGTTGCTGCAAAGACGGCAGGGCCTGGGGTAAGTCTTTCCTTCTTAATAGGGGGGATAGTAGCAGCATTTATTGTACTTTGCTACGGTGAACTATGTTCAAGTATACCAAGTTCAGGGGGATCGTATACATTTGCATATGTATCACTTGGAGAAATATTTGCATACATAATAGGACTCTCCATATCAGTTGCATACATTTTATCAACAGCAACAGTTGGAGCAGGATGGGCAGCATATTTTGATGGATTTTTAAGTGAACTTGGAATTCATTTACCTAAGGCATTAATTAACATACCATCAGAAGGGGGAATTATAAATTTACCAGCAATTTTTGCTATTTTAATAATAACTTTCGTTATTTCAGCAGGAACTAAGGAAAGTAAGAAAGTAAATAATCTTATTGTATTTATTAAAATAGGAGTAATTATATTATTTGTAGGGGTAAGTATTTTTTACATAAGCGGTTCAAATTTAATTCCCTTTATGCCGTATAAATTAACAGGAGTTTTTAGTGGAGCAGCAGCAGTATTTTATGCATATTGTGGGTTTGATGCAGTAGCATCAGCAGCACCGTATGTAAAGAATCCTAAAAAATCTATGACTATTGGATTAATAGCATCACTTGTTATTTGTATAATAGTATATATGTTAGTTTCAGTTACATTAACAGGGCTTACAAGTTATAAAAACTTAAATGTTGGAGATGCATTATCTTATGGATTAAATCTTATAGGAAAGCCAAAGGTTGGATTAATTGTTTCTTTAGGAAGTGTAATTGGTATATTAGCAGTTATATTTGCAAATAATTTTACAGCATCACAGATAATTTCAACAATGAGTAGAGATGGACTTCTTCCAAAAGTATTTGGAAAGAATAATAAAAAAGATGTTCCATACATTTCACTTTGGATAATTACAATATTAGAAATTATATTTGCAGGATTCTTTAATTTAAACTTCCTAGCAAGTTTTGCAAGTTTAGCATTCTTATTAGTATATGGAACTGTAGCATTTTCAGTAATAATATTTAGAAAGAGACATCCAGACTTTAAAAGCGAATTTAAAGTACCATTATATCCAGTGATACCTATTTTAGGAGTGTTAAGCTGTATATTCTTAATGGCAAACTTACCTAAAATAACATGGCTTTTATTTGGAATAATATTAATATTAATTATAATAAGTTATTTTTTATATGCAAAAAATAATTCAGAATTAAGAAAAAAAGAATAAAGGAATTTATTAAAGACTAAAAATTAGAATCATTCTATTTTTAGTCTTTAAATATGTACAAAGACTTTGAAATGAAGAAAATTATATAGAAAGTAAATGTGTTCTATTGAAATGAACATTTGTTGAAAAATTTAAATATAGGAAAATGTGTTAAGGCAAATAAAAGAATTGAGAAAAGTAGCCAAGAGAAAGTTAATAATAAAAGTAATCTAGTATATCCTGCAATAGGTAATGAATTAAAAATATAGATAATAAAAGTATTTATTAAAAAAGTAAAAATTCTTAACAAAAGTTCTATAATAAAAGTAAAGTTTGCTAAGATTAATGTGAAAGCAGAAGCTATAAGTATTAAACCAATAAAAAATAAAAATGATATCTCAGGAATATGTCCATACAGGGCAAAAGTAAAACTAATAAATGAGAAGCCAAGTATTACAGAGATTAAATTTGATGAAAAAAATGAGAAACGAGTTAATTTATTCATGGTATGTTACCTCCTATAAAGTAAGAATGAAAGTTAACTTATAAGTAAATAATAATAGTATATGAATAAAAATACAATATTAAAGAAACAATGTTTATAATATGTTAATGATTGAAAAATATATTTATATTCATTAATATATCAATAATTAACATTAAAAATTATAAAAGAGATAATTAATCGGAATAAAAGAACGTAAACAAAAAATAGAGATACTATAAGATAACGAATAAAAATTAGATTAAATATAAATAATATGAATAACAATTAAATTAAAAAGACAAGATAAATAGAAAAATTATAAAATTAAGTAAATATAAGATTAATAATGTAAAAAAAAATTCATAAATGCAAACTTTGAATACGTTTTCCTATGATTAAATATGTATAAA
>NZ_JBOGCC010000172.1:0-1827 GCF_051656525.1 Clostridium sp.
CTATGGAAGTACTAGGTCAACAAGGTAACTGGACAGAAGTTAACTACAATGGAACAACTGGATGGGCTTATACTGAATTTCTTAACATCAACTAAAATTCAATAAGCTTAATATATAAAAGCTGTAGGAATATATTCCCACAGCTTTTATCTTTGAAAATCTTTAAATCATTATTTTTCACTAAGCATTTTTTTGTTAAATTTATTTAAAATTGCTGTTAATGCTAAAACATCTTCTAAGCTCTCCCCTGAGCTTAATAAATTATAAAAATCACTTAAAATTAAATTTATATTATCAATATAACATTTTCCTTTTTCCGTTAAGTAAACATTGAAAAACCTTTTATTCCCCTCATTTTTAACTCTTTTTATCAAACCCTTTTTTTCTAAAGACTGTGCTATTCTTGTTGCAGCTGCTTTATCAATTTTAAGATTTCTAATAAGTTTATCCTGAGGAATAGAATCCTCATTTACTACTTCCTTTAAATAGGAAAACTCTGAATTAGTTATATCTAAATCTATAAGTTTATTAGAAATATAATTTGAATAATTTTTTCTAAAAGAACTTATACTTCTTATTAAATCTAAAGCTTCTAAATTTTTCAAAATAATACCTCCCCTCTCTAGGATATCTAAATTATATTCTTTATTTAAGTATAAATAGAATTATAAATTTTATCAATTACATAAAAGCAACGGTTGACTTATCAACTATAAAGTTGTAATATTATAGTTGACAAGTCAACTGTAAAGAAAGGATGATTTTATGAAACTAATAAATAAAATTGCAATATTGTCAATATCATTTTTAACCCTAATAGCTACTATAGCTATATCACCATCACTTACTGGAATACAAAGTTCTTTTATTGGAACTCCTAAAATTCTAATTCAATTTGTAGTAACATTACCAGCTCTTATTTGTATTCCTGTAAATTTAGTTAGTAATATTTTTCTCAAAAAAATTTCCAGAAAAAATTTAGCCATTATTGGAATAATAATTTATTTAATAGGTGGTCTACTATCAATATTAGCACCTAATATCTATGTTTTATTATTGACTAGAGCTATTTTAGGTATTGGTCTTGGAATTCTAGCTCCTCTCTGTTTTATCATTATAGGCGATTTCTTCACTGGTACTGAAAAAGCTAAATTCACTGGATTATCCTCTGCTACTACTAATCTTGGTGGAATCATTTCAACATTAATAGTAGGTTATTTAACTTCTTTTGGTTGGAGATTCTCCTTTGCTATTTACTTAATTTCTATTATTCCTTTAATTTTAGTAATGTTCTTTTTACCTTGTGATAATAAGAAAACTGAATTTTTAAATATAGAAAAAGAAAGTTTAATAGAAATCAAACAAGAAATCAAACAAGAAATCAAATTAAATAAAAGTATTTTTAAATATGTAATAATAATTTTATTAGCACTTATTGCTTTTTACTCATTACCAACAGGAATAGCATTTTTATTCAAAGCAAAACACATTGGTGGAGCAAGCTTAGCTTCTGAAATAATATCATTAAGTACCATAGCTTCATTAATATCTTCAGTGCTTTTCTCAAAATTATTTACAGTACTTAAACAACATATATCCATCATGGTGTTCGTTTTATTAACAATAGGATTTTTATTAATAGCTGTATCAAGCTCTATTTCATTAATTATAATAGGAACAATATTTATCGGAATAGGTTTTGGAAGTATTTTCCCTTATTCATTATTTTATGGTCCAAATATAGTGCATCCTAACCATGCTGCTTTATCAATCACTCTACTTTCAACTGGTGTTTATTTAGGTGAATTCATATCACCTGTAATATTA
>NZ_JBOGCC010000173.1:0-2631 GCF_051656525.1 Clostridium sp.
GGGGATTAAATTTAACTATTTACAACCTTTATCAATTTAGCTAGAACAATAAATCTAGCATTATTAAACTCATAACTACAAGTAGATAAAGTAAGTATTTTATCTCCATAGTTTAATGGAATATTTCTCCAGAAGTAAGCTTTTTGTTTTACTAAATCAATATAATTATTAAATTCAGTTGCATTACTAAAATTAGTTACAATATAAGGATAATCTGCAGCTACAACTCCATCACCAAAAATTTCATAAACATATACTTTACCATCTCTAATAAATTCTATATATTTATTATCATTAAAGAATTTTGTATCTTTAAAGTTACTTATACTTTCAAACATAGTTCCATTTCTCATATTATGACCAAATATAAGCATGTTTTTAGATACTTTTGAGTTCATATCAAGAGCTTCATTAACATTTGTTTTATCATAAATAAATGGATTTCCTTCTATACTTTTTACGTTATAAAAACTATGATGTAAATAATATTCATTATTATTAGTTTGAACTACTGGATAGTTTACATCAGTTCCATTAACAATAAGCCAACCTTGATAATCACTATTTATCTTTTTAAGCTCTGCTGCTTTAGCTTCAATTTTTTCAATTTCAGCTTTAGTAAAGTAATCTAAGTTTTCAGCTTTACTAGGATCTATATCCATAACTTTCTGAACTTTTTTTGTTTGTTCATTTCCAATATGGTATTCATATTGTTTATATAAAATCTTTCCTATACAAAATATTACAATCAGTATTAATATAACATTTATAACTCTTATAATATTTTTTTTCTTTTGTCTATCCATACAATCTCCTTACGTTTTCTTTTATAAATACATAATTAAATTATATCATATATTGAAATCATAATTTATTTTCCAATTGTTGTTTTTAATATATTTACATAAAAAATACACCTTTGGATATAGATTGACCTAATTATATCCAAAGGTGTATTTATAAGCGTACTAATATATGAGGACCTAATTCATATATTAGTATAAAAATAATTGATAAAAAAACCACTGTCATTAATTTAACATATTTAGGTTCTTCTTTCAATATTTTTATACTCAAATGTAACTTTTTTTAACCAAACGGTCATTAAAATTTATCTAATATCATTTCTTTATTATCTATAAATGTATCAAAAATTTCTTTAACTTCTTTCAATTTTAATCTACTTACTGGAATAGTTTCTCCAGATATAAGTGTTATCTCTGTTCTATCTATTTCTTTTATAAAATATAAATTTACTAAAAATGACCTATGACATCGTACAAATCGTAATTTTTTTAATTCATTTTCTAACTTACTAATTTGTTCATTAAATTCAATCTTCTTATTTTTATATTTAAAATATGTTACACGATTTATCACTTCAATATATTCGATATCCCTTACTTTTAATCTAACATGCTTTCCATATTTTTTTACTAGTATAAACTTTCCTTCTATTAAATTTTTTTCTACAATCAATTTTCTAAACTGCTTTTTTAATCGTTCACCTTCTTCAGGTTTTTTTAATATGTAATTAAATGCACCTATATCTAAACATTTAAATATTTTATTTACATTTTTAGATATAAATATAATACTTGTACTTAAACTATGTCGTTTTATTTTCTCCCCAATTTCTAGTATATTTAATTTTTCATTATCTATATCTAAAATAAACCCATCACATAAAAGATTATCATTTTCAATTAATCTAAGTATTTCTAAACCGTCTTTAAAAATTTTAAACTCAACTGCAATTTTACTTTCGTTAACTACTTCTTGTGTATTTCTTAGTAATAACTGTTTATACTCTTCATCACATCCACAGTAAATACCTATTCTTATCATATTACCTCCTATTACAAATTAATTTACTAAATTATTTAAGAAATGATTAATAATTAATTATTTTTTTCCATGTATAGAAATAAAATTTTAAGAGAGAGATTTAGTTATAATCTCTCTCTTAGAACTATATTACATAATTAAAAATAATTGGTCCATTATGATAATCATAATATTATTTTTAAATTGGTTCTTATAAAACTTGAGTGGTCCTATTTAATTTCAACTTAAATAATCAAATTCTATTTATATGTAATTATATTTTTTAATTGTACTAAATTGGTCCATTTAATACTGACTAATGCTGATTTTTTTATCAATTATTTCATTGTAAATGAAATATAAATTTCATCTACAATATTATTATGCCATATTTTAAATGAAATTTAAATAGTTTTTGAAAAAAACTATTTTTTTATTCATTTTTGACATTTCACTCCTGTTTTTTAACATTTCATCATTTTATATTTAATTTATTATCTGTTTATTACCAAAATTTAAAATGCTATAAATTTATTAAAAATTTATAGCATTTATATTTTATTTATTTGATTTTAATATTCTTTCTTTTACTTTTCTTAAATTAACACTAATTAATAATCCTAATCCTACTATTGCTCCAAAAACAAAAGGTAATTCACTTTCATCTCCTGTTTTAGGATTAGTAGTTTTCGCACTTGTATTTGTGTTTTTAACTGATGTATTTTCTTTAACATGATTTATATTAGTTGCACCACTTATGTGCGCTACTTTATTTGTAGTTGAATTAACACTAGCTGTTGGCTT
>NZ_JBOGCC010000174.1:0-5947 GCF_051656525.1 Clostridium sp.
TATACGTAAATATTGTGCTAATTTTAAAAAGACTATTATACTATTAATTAGTACAACAGTCCTCCTTTAATTTCTTAATTATGCCAATATCTAGTTTGATCTTCTCTAGAATTCATATTATGTCCTTCCTCATATCTAAATCCATTATTTCCGTATCCTTGTCTATAACATTCATTAACTTGTGCATTTCCATTACATCTACAGTTATTCGATGAATAGCATTCTTCTTCAAAACAATATCCATTATTGCAATCATAACGGCTATCTTCTTCGGTATAGCATCCACAATTATTTTCTTTATAGTGATGATGTCCTTCATTACAACAATACTGTTCTTCACAGTTTTCTTTATAACATTCTATAGTTTTAAACATTAAAACATTTGCTTTTTTAAGTTGAATTTCTAACTGTTTACTCATTTCTTCCGCTTCTTTCATTAAGGCATCTGATTTATTTTCTAATACTCTTGCTTTTTTCATTATTTCTTCTACTTTACAATCATAAGCTCTTGCCTCTTCTAATTTTTTAGTTATTTCACATTGCATTTTCATAGTATATGCTACTAACTCCACTGCACAATGCTCGATTTTAGAACAGTCTTTTTCATTGCAATTTTGTTTTTTATTCATATATCATATCTCCTTTTTTTCATCCGTATTTATTTAAAGTTCAATATAATATATGATTATTCTTAAATTATGTTTCCCTTATCCTTTTATTATTTTTATTTTCTCATTATTTACTCCTATAACATCCATTTTATTATCTAAATATATATTAATTATATCCACTATTTCTTTAGTTATCTTTTCTCCTGGACAAAGCACTGGTATTCCTGGTGGATATGGAACTATATGCTCTTTAGATATTTTAGAAATTATATTATAATCTATTTTTTCCTCTGTATATTCCTTTTCTAACATCTCAAAAGGCTCATAAATTTTTTCAGGAATTTCTTCTAAAAATCTTCCCTTTGTATATTCTTCTTTAATTTTCTCTAACTTTAAAGATTTTAATACATTATATAATTTATCAAAATCTTCATCTACGTTAAATGTAGAAAATATTAATACTACTCCACGACTAAAACTCATTTCACATTGAATTTTTTCTTTTCTTAAATATTCTAAAAGTTTTTCCCCTGAATATCCTTTATCTAAGACTACTACATATCTTGTTTTATCTATTTTATATCCTTCTTTTAAATCTTTTTCAGAGTAAATTTTTATTCCATCTATTTCATCTATTAACTTTCTATATTTTTCACATCTCTCTATAAGCTCCTTATAATCAGCTTCTCCGTAAACTTGCATATAATGCCTTCCATAATCAAGTGATGCAAGTAAAAGATATGATGGTGATGTACTTGTTAATGCACTAAAATAAAAGTCTGACCTATCATGTCTGTCATTAACTATTAAATATCCACCTTGTGTTAGTGATGGAATTGTTTTATGTGCACTTAAAACTACATAATCTGCTATACTAGTTAAGCTTTTAGGAAATTCTTCATTACATTTAAAATGTGCTCCATGTGCTGAATCTATAACAGTCTTTATTCCTCTATCCCTAAGCTCTAATAAAAGATTCTCTATATTATATGCTACTCCAAAGTAATTTGGATAGGTTAAAATTACACCTTTTATATTCTTATTTATATCTAATTCTTCTCTTATATCATTTTCTGTTATAGGTAGTAAAATATCATTTTCTTTATCTACTCTTCCTCTTACATAATTAACCTTTAATTTTCTTAATATAAGTGCATTATAAATAGATCTATGACAATTTCTTTCAACTAAAACTTCATCACCTTCATTGAAAGCTGAAAATATAGCTACTAAATTTCCACCTGTACTCCCATTTACAATAAAGTAAGCCTTATTACACTCATAATATTCTTTTAAAAGCTCTAAAGCTTCCTTTATTATTCCTTCAGGATGATGTAAATTATCTAAAGGCTCAACCTCTGTTATATCTAAATATCCCATCTTCTCTTTAAATTCTCTTCCTACATAATCTTTTGAAAAACCTAATCCACCTTTATTTCCTGGCATCGAAAGTAGAAGATTTTCTTCCATATTGTATTTTATTATTTCTTCTAAAATAGGTATACGTCCCTCCATGTTAATCATCTCCTATTATTTTTTCTCTATTATTTGTATACTCTTATTTCTAAATATTTTATTTGCTAAATTCTTTAAATATTCTTTATCTATAAACTCCAATCTAATAGTTTCATTTAAGTAGGCCCTATAATCTTTATGCATTGTATCATAAGTTGCCATTTCTTTTGCTAAAACTATTCCTTGCTCTTCTCTAAACAATTTCTTTAAGTTTATACTTTTTATAAGTTCATCTATCTTTTCTTTATCTAATAAATCTAAAAGACTATGAACTTCACGTATAGCTTCATTTATAGTTTCTACTGCTAAATTTATATTCTCACTACTTGTTCCTAATATAATCTTGTAAAGCTTTATTGATTTCTCATGAGCAATTTTAGGAATAACATCATAAATAATTCCTTTTTCAGTTCTAAGTTTTGTATAAAGAACTGAATTTATTCCATTACTAAAAAATTCATTAAATACTTTAAGTGCTTTCATCTCTTCTTCACTTAAATGGTCAATCTTAAATATTATTTGAATTTTAGCACCATTTATTCCTTCTCTATAATCCCTATAAACCCCACTTTTAAAATCATCATATTCTGGTTTCTTTATAATTACATTTTCATACTTTTCCCATTCTTTAAATACTTTCCAAATACTAAACTTCACTTCATCAAGTTCCATATTACTAACAACAGCTATACTAGCATTTCCTGGAACATAGTAACTTTTATAAAAGTTTTTTATATCTTTTAATGTTATTTTCTCTAAATCCTCCATTCGTCCTATTATAGGATATTTTATCCTTCTATTATCAAAAGTGTTAAAGAATTGTTTATCTTCTACAAATTGTTCAAGTTCTTCATCCCACTCCATAAGTTCTTCCTTTATTACACTTATCTCTTCATTAAATCCTTTATCCGGAAAAATTGGATTTATTATTATATCTCCTAAAATTTCAATTCCTTTAGAAAAATCTTCTTCTAAAAGAGTTCCATAATAAATTACATATGGATAATTTGTCATTGCATTATTAAAACCAAACACTTTAGTTAAATCTTCATTTATTTTTTTCTCACTTCTATTTTGAGTTCCCTTATAAACCATATGTTCAGTTGCATGGGCTAAGCCATAAAGATTATCTTCCATGTCAGCTCCTGCATTTATAGAAATACATATTGATGTAAGATTTGACTCTCTCTTTTTATATATTAATTTTAAACCATTTGAAAAAATATGTTCTTTCATTTATCTTTTTCTCCTTAAAAAAAATAGGTGAAGCAAAAGAAAAGTTGCTTCACCTAAATTATATACTATATGAAAAATTTTATTCAACTGCCTTTAATGCAATTGCACATTCAATTCTTTTCTTTTGCATTTTGCATCCTATTTCATATGGACTTTTTATATCACCATTAAATGCAACGTTATTTGCTTGACATCCACCACTGCAGTAGAATCTTGCCCAGCACTCTTTACATTTTGGTTTATTATAGATATGAGCCATTTTAAATTCTTTACCCATTTCTTTATTATAAGAATCATCAAAAATGCTTCCAATTTTAAATTCTTCACGTCCTACGAATTGATGACATGGGTAAACTTCTCCTTGAGGAGTTATAGCAACATATTCAAATCCTGCTCCACATCCTGAAATTCTCTTATAAACACAAGGTCCACCTTGTAAATCTATATTAAAGTGATAGAAGTTAAACTCATCACCTTCTCTTTTTCTTCTTGCCATTTCATCAAATAGTTTATCATAGTTTTCAAATATTCTATCTAAATGCTCTTCTTTTAATGCAAGTGGATGTCCTTTTTCAAGTACAACTGGCTCAATTGAAATTTCTTTAAATCCTTGGTCTGCCATATACATAGCATCTTCAAAGAAGTCTAAGTTTTCTGCTGTAAATGTTCCTCTTACGCAGTGGTGCTTAGATTTATCTCTTTTTTCAACCATTTTCTTTATGTTTGGAAGAATCATATGGTGTGAACCCTTACCATCAAAAGTGATTCTAACTTTATCATTAACTTCTGGTCTACCATCTAATGAAAGAATAATATTCCCCATCTCTTTATCAATAAAGTCCATTTTCTCTTCATCTAAAAGAGTTGCATTTGTAGTCATTGTAAATCTAATATTTTTATTCCATTCAGCTTCTTTTGATCTAGCATATTCAATGATAGCAGTTACTGTATCCCAAATCATAGTTGGCTCTCCACCAAATAGATCTATTTCAATGTTTCTTCTTGGACCACTTCTTTTAACTATGTAATCTAAAGCAACCTTAGCTGTTTCTAAATCCATAACACCTTTATGCCCATAATACTCACCTTCATCAGCAAAACAATATTTACATCTTAAATTACATGTATGGATAATGTTTAAACAAACAGCTTTTAAATAGTCTCTGTCATCCATTGAACTATGAGCTATATCTTCATACATATCCATCGAGTAAAGTATTCCCTCTTTAACAAGTTCACGAACTTCATCATAAGCTTCGCTTATTTCAGCTTCTGGATATTTACCTTCTAACTTCTTAAGAACTACTTCTTTCTTTTCTAAACCTTTATCTTCTATAATATCGTAAACTAATTCGTCTACAACATGTACTGCTCCAGTATTAACGTCTAAAACAAAACACTCTCCGCCTTGTTTAAATTTATGAATTAATGACATCTTAAAATCCTCCTACAATAATATAAAATATATATTTAAATTTTATATAGAGTTTCTCTTAAAAATTAATTTCTGAAAATAAGCAGTAACTTATAAAAGTTACTGCTAAAAAACTAAGCTTCACACTCTAAGTTTGCAACTGTGCATGAAGTTTTACAAGCTGATTGACAAGAGTTAGCGCACTCTTTACATCCTGGCTTCTTTAAACTGTTTTTTATATTTGTCTTGTTTATAGTTTTTATATGTTTCATAACTAATCCTCCATATATTAAAGAATAACAAAAAGATTATATCATACTTTCTTATCTACTTCTACTTTATTTATATTGATTTAACCTTTAAAGGAAATACTTTCTTATAAGCACTCTATCTCTTAGCCCTTTATTTCCTAGCATTTCATCTCCTCGTTCTTTATTTTTTCATATTTTTCTGTTATGATTAAAGCTAAAGCTTATAACTAAAGACTTTATCTTATGAAAATGATATGTAACTTTTTAACTTTTTATCATAAATCAGTTTGTGGTTTTAACTATTTTTTGTTTTAAATTGTTACTTTTTTATTAAGAAATTTTTTCTTTATATTTTTTAAATAAAAAAGGTTTAAAATGTTTTCATAAAAGTCTTTAACACAAGGAGGACGTATGGAATTTTCAAATAAAAAATTACAAAAAGCTTTTGATTCCTTTGAGAATGAAAAGTATGATGACGCTTTAAAAATCTGTAACAAAGTACTTGATAAAGATTACAACAATGAAGAAGCACTGACTTTAGAGGGGGAAATTTTATATAAATTAGGAAGAATCGATGATGCTATCATCACGTGGAAAATAAATTCTGAATACAATAATAATGCATTAGCTAAAAGACATTTAGAAAGTCTAGATAATAATGTTCGTAAAATGGCGCTTAGCTATACTAGTATCTACTCAGAAAATGAAGAATATAGAAGACTTGTAATTGACGCTTATAAAGAATCAACTAAAAATGATGAAGTTAAAGACGAAAACTTAGGTGAAGAAATAAAAGCTTCTATAATTGAAAGCCGTGAAAGAGAGGCAGAACCTTCACTTTTTGAACTTGAAGCTCAAAAAATTAAAGATGAAGAGGATGCTGCTGCTAAAAAAGAAGCTGAAGCTAAGGCTAAAGAAGA
>NZ_JBOGCC010000175.1:0-3775 GCF_051656525.1 Clostridium sp.
TAAAGCAAAGGCTTTAAATTCTTCAAAGAACTTTTTCATTTTAAAATCTCCAATCTTTATAATTTTTCTTTTGTGTATAATAAATTCCGTTTATAAATATATAATAAAAAGATAAAGAAATCAAATTTTATTCATAAAAATTTTCTATATTGGCATCTTTGGGAATATAAATAAGTTAAAGAAGTAACTTGAAGGTGTAAAAAATTTAATTATTATAAATATATAATATGAAAAATTTAAATGGAACTAATAAATAAAACTATTAGTATACTTTATATAAAATAAACTTAAAAAAGTATATACTTTAAATTAATAATAATACTTTTAAAGTATATTAGTATATGTTAAAATGGAAGAAAAAATAAAAAAAAGAAGAAATTTATCGAAAATTATTTATTAAGATGGATTTTTAATGTATACTAGAAACAGAAACTTAATAAATTTTTATTGTCTAGAAAAAGGAGAATTGTAACTATGGAATTAACTCATGATCTTGGATTAATAGTATTAGATAGCTTTAATGAGGTTGGTAATGCTGTTGATAAATACATTAGAGAAAAAAGAAACAAGGAAGAGTCTTATCTTGTTGATACAGAGCAAATAAGATTTTCAAATGGTGAAGGAAAGGTCAAAATTGCTGAAACAGTGAGAGGTAAGGATATTTACATTCTTTGTGATATTGGAAATTATAGCTGTACATATAAAATGTTCGGTTTTGAGAATCATAAAGGACCAGATGAGCATTTTCAAGATGTAAAAAGAACTATATCTGCAATAAAAGGTAAGGCAGCAAGAATAACAGTAATTATGCCTCTTTTATATGAATCAAGACAACATAGACGTAAAGGACGTGAATCTCTTGATTGTGCATTAGCACTTCAAGAACTTGAAAGTTTAGGAGTAGATGAAATCTTAACTTTTGATGTTCATGACCCTAATGTTCAAAATGCAATACCATTATTGTCATTTGAAAACATATATCCAACATATGAAATAGTAAAAAACCTTTTAACTGAAGAAAAAGATTTAGAATTAGATAAAGAAAAATTACTTGTAATAAGTCCTGATACTGGAGCTATGGATAGAGCTATTTATTACTCAAGTGTACTTGGAGTAGATGTGGGACTTTTCTATAAGAGAAGAGACCATACAGTAGTAGTTAATGGTAAAAATCCAATAGTTGAGCATGAATATATGGGAAGAGATGTAGCAGGAAAAGATGTTCTTATTGTAGATGATATGATAGCATCTGGTGAATCTGTTTTAGATATAGCTAAAGAACTTAAAGCTAGAAATGTAAGAAATGTTTATGTAGCAACTAGTTTTGGATTATTCAATGAAGGATTAGACAAGTTTAATAATTTCTATAAAGAAGGAGTAATAAAAAGAGTTTACTCAACTAATTTAACTTATGTACCTCAAAATTTAAGAGATGCTGAATGGTTTAGAATGGTTGATATGTCTGAATTTATAGGAAGAATAATAAAAAGATTAAATGAAGGAAAATCTATAGCTAAATTTATGGATGCAACTGAAGTAATTCAAAGTTTACTTCAAAATGTAGATAAGTACGAGCATTAATTTGAGAAAGGGCTGTCTTAAAATAGATAGTCCTTTAATTTTTTGTGTATATTTTAAAATTTCTGAACAAATTTTAAAGTAAAATAATAATTCTAGTAGAAAAATCAAAGTTTATTATGATTATTTTTTCGGGGTTTTTCTAAAATTTGATTTCAAACTCTATTTTTGAGATAGCTAATTTTAAAAATGAATATAAAATTGGTAAATAAACAAAAAAATACCTAAATTCTTATTAGTAAATTAATATAATTGATATAAAATAAAAATATTAAAAATATAAAGTATTTAGAAAAAACATATTTTTCACATATGATTGTTTAAAAATTAACAATAAATAGATGGGAATATAATGCATAAGGTTAAAAATTTAGATTTAATTAATATAAATGATAAATTGTAGTGATAGAAAAAAAATGAAAAAAGGAATAGTGTAAAAGAGTATATAAAAGATAAAATTTGGAGGAATGGATATGGGATATAAGTTAGACAATAGTTCAGTTGATGCTCTTTTAAGAGAACTAAAAAAGAAGTATAAAATTTATGCTCCTAAAAGATTTGAAAAGAGTGGAAGATACTCTGATACAGATATTATAAAGTATGGTGAGATAGATACAATTGATGAAGTTGTATTTGATAAAAAATCTACATACCCAGCTAAAGAAGTTGTATCGCCTATAAATCAAACTTTATATTATTTTAATGAAGATGAATTTAAAGAGGCAAAACCTAGTCATAATAAAGAAATATTAATTTTTGCAAGAGCTTGTGATATAAATGCACAAGAAAGACAAGATAAAATATTTTTAGAAAATGGGAACTTTAAAGATGAGTTTTATGACAGATTAAGAAAAAGAGTAAAGTTTGTTTGCATGGAGTGTATAGAAGGATTCGATACTTGTTTCTGTGTATCAATGCAAACAAATAAAACAGATAATTATTCAATAGGAATTAAAAAATCTAATGATGAATATTTATTTGAAGTTAAAGATGATGAGTTTAAAGATTACTTCAAAGGGGATAAAGAAGAAAACTTTAAATTAGACTTCATAAAAGAAAATATTCTTAAAGTAAATATACCAGAAATTGAAAATAAAGAGATTTTAGAAAAACTTAAAAACCATAAAATGTGGGATGAGTTTAATAAAAGATGTATAGGATGTGGAAGTTGTACAGTTGCGTGTAGTACATGTACATGTTTTACAACTATAGATATAACTTATTCAGAGAATGGAAAACTTGGAGAGAGAAGAAGAGTTGCAGCTTCTTGTCAAATTGAAGGTTTTGATACTATGGCAGGTGGACATGGATTTAGAAATACTGTAGGTGAAAGAATGAGATATAAAGTTCTTCATAAAATTCGTGACTATAAAGAAACATTTAAAGATTACAATATGTGTGTTGGATGTGGAAGATGTACTGATAGATGTCCTGAACATATTGCATTCCATGAAACTATAAATAAAGTATCAAAAGCTTTAGATGAGATAAGGGAGGACTTTTAAGATGAGTAATATATTAACACCAGTTCCTTGTGAACTTATTAAAATTATTCATGAAACAGAAACTGAATGGAGTTTTAGAGTAAAAACAAATATTCAAGTAGAACATGGGCAGTTTATACAGTTATCTATACCAAAGTTTGGAGAAGCACCAATATCAGTAAGTGGAATTGGTGATGGATATTTAGACTTTACAATACGTGCAGTAGGTAAAGTAACTGATGGAATATTTAATTTACAAGAAGGAGATACAATCTTTTTAAGAGGACCTTATGGAAAAGGATGGCCAATTGAAAAGTTTAAAAATAAAAATGTAGTGATTGTAGCAGGTGGAACAGGAGTTGCACCAGTTAGGAGTATGATAAATGAGTTTTTAAATACTAAAAATAGTGTGAAAAGCTTAAATTTAGTTTTTGGATTTAAAAATGAAAATAGTATTTTATTTAAAGATGAGTTAGATTTATGGAAAGAACATTTTAATACTATATATACATTAGATAATGGAAGCTTTGAAGGATTTGAACAAGGAATGGTGACTAAGCATTTATCAAAATTACCATTAGATAGCTTTAAAGATGATTTAGAAGTTATAATAGTAGGACCTCCAATAATGATGCATTTTACAGCACTAGAGTTTTTAAAACTAGGAGTAAAAGAAGAAAACATATGGGTTTCATTTGAAAGAAAAATGTCTT
>NZ_JBOGCC010000176.1:0-18452 GCF_051656525.1 Clostridium sp.
TTTCTTTCAATTTTTAAAGAACTTCTAACTGGTCCTACTTCAATTACTTCAATACTTTGTACATCATCAATCTTCCACATTTTTTCTTTGTAGTAGATATCTATATCCCAGTTATCAAAGCACATTGGCTTGTCTTCAAATGCTTGAATTTCATTTCCTATAGCTCCATCTTTTAAGATTTCTCTATTTTGAGCCTTATTTACAAATGAAACTATTTGTCCTTTTTCATCAAACTTAACTGTGTAGAATTTATTTTCTGCAAAGCTTTCAGTTAAAGTTACGTTAGAAACTTCAGTATTAGTAGCTTCTACAATCTTAAAGCTTTTATGTCCATTTGCAGGAACTTCATTTGCAAAGAATATTGCTTTATTATCTTCAATTCTTTGACATACTACTTCTTTCCCATTTTCATCTATTACAGATGGCATTTTTATATCTTCTGGTACAATAAATGTTGCTATATCACTTCTCGTAAATCCTAAAGTATTAGTAACAACTACACTTCTCTCTTCTAATTTTATAAAGTTTGAAGTTTTATCTAAACCTTCATTTATTAACTTGTCTGCATTTTTCTTTAATGCTTTATATTCAACATCTGTTACATCATATACTTCTTTAATTGATGATCCTGGAATTATATCATGGAATTGATTTAAAAGAACTGTTTCCCATGAGTCATTAATATTCTTTTGTGGATATTCATTTCCAAGTAACATACCAAGTGAGTTTATTTTCTCTGCTGCTGTATACATGTTTTCACAGATTCTATTATCTCTCTTATTTCTTCCCATTGAAGTATAAGTTCCTCTATGGTACTCAAGGTATAATTCTCCTACCCATTTAGGTAATTTTTTATTCCCTTGTACTTTTTCTTCAAGTCTCTTAAAGTAATCTAATGAAGTTCCCATTTGAACTCTTGGTGCTCCTGGTATACCTTTTGATAATCTTCTAGCATTTTCAAGCATTTCTAAAGTAGCTCCTCCGCCACCATCTCCCCATCCAAAGGAAATTAAAACATCATTATTTAAATTTTTATTTTGGTATCTTCTCCATGCTCCCATAACTGCATCTGGTTGAACATGTCCATTATAAGTTGTAAAGTGACTTTCTCTTTCTTGACCTGGTCCTGTTGTAGTTATAAAGTGAGTTAAAACTTCTGACCCATCAATTCCTTGCCACATAAATGTATCATTTGGAATTTTATTAAATTGGTTCCATGCAATTTTAGTTGTCATAAAGTAATCTACATCTGATTTCTTTAAGATTTGTGGAAGTGCTGCTGAATATCCAAATACATCTGGAAGCCAAAGAATTTTATTATCTACATTAAACTCTTCTTTAAAGAATCTTTTACCATGTAAAATTTGTCTTACTAAAGACTCTCCTGATGTTACATTACAATCAGCCTCAAGCCACATAGCTCCTTCTGGTTCCCAAACTCCCTCTTCTACTTTCTTCTTAACTTTTTCGTAGATTCCTGGGTGATCTTCTTTTAAGAATTTATATAATTGTGGTTGTGATGACATAAACACATACTCTGGATACTCTTCCATTAACTTAAGAACAGTTGAGAAACTTCTTGCAACCTTTTCTCTAGTTTGAGCTACTGTCCAAAGCCATGCTACATCAATGTGAGTGTGTCCTACACATGTTGCAACTACATCACTGTGTCCACATAATTTTCCATAGAACTCATCTTCAATAAAGTTATTAGCATCTCTTACACTTTTATCATATAACTCTGATTTTGGTCTTCTTAAATCAATTAAGTTTATTCCTTCATTTAAAACAGTTATCATATCAATTCTGTTTTTATCTTCTTTTTCAAGCTCTTTACAAACATCTACAGGCACTTTTAAGTTCCAGTATAATCTTCTAGCATCCATATCAATTACTACTAATTTACCATGAAGTGTTGCAAGTTTATCTGCAAGCATTCCTGCATAAGCATGTAAATCAATTTCATATTTAGTTCCAGGAACTGCATCATGACTTAAAATTATTTCTCTATGGTTTATATCTACACCTTGAATTTGCTCTCCATTTACATAAAGTATAAATTGTGGATTTGTTGCATCCCATCCTTCTTCAAAAGTTGAAAGATTTAATGCTATAGTTTGTCCTTCAAATCTTTCAGGAACAATAACTTCACATTTAAACCAACCATGACAGTCACGTCCTCCCCAAAGATCTCCATTATTAAAATCTCTAAAATCTTCTTCCTTAGCAGCCTTTATTCCCTCTATATTATGGTAGTTCCCATCTATATATCTATAATTTTCCAATTTAACCTCATCTCTATATACATGCTTTGCAATCTCTCCACATGTTTTGTCAATTCTCTCTAATAAATAATGCATATTAAAAACATCCCCTTTTTCTTAAATTATTTTTTATATCTTATTTAAACTTTATTATCTAAGATTTTTTTCTTTAGATAACTTAAACTTAAATTTTATTTTTATTTTCTACACAAGCCTTTTAAAGCCTGTGTAGAAATATTTTTTATTATTCTTTAACTGCACCTACAGTTAATCCACTTACAAAATATTTTTGGAAGAATGGATAAGCAAATAATATTGGTAGCGTAGTTATAACTACTATCGCCATCTTTGCACTTTCTTTTGGCATATTTGCAACTGCTTCAATTCCAGCTGTTCCAAGACTTCCTGCATTTGTTGTTAAGAATTCCATTGAAGTTTCAAGTCTTATTAAAAGATATTGAAGTGGTATTAAGCTATCTTTATCTATATAAAGCATTGCGTTAAACCAATCATTCCAGAATCCTAATGTTAAGAATAATGCTATTGTTGCTATAGCTGGAAGTGAAATTGGTAATACTATCTTTAAAAATAGTGTCCACTCTGATGCTCCATCTATTTTAGCTGACTCAATAATTGCATCTGGTACTGTTGTCTTAAAGAAGGTTCTTAAAATTATAATATGGAAAGAACTTACACATATAGGAAGTATAAGTGCTAGTATATTATTTTTAAGTCCTAAAAACTGTGTTACTACTAGGTAAGATGCAACCATCCCTCCTGAGAATAACATTGGTATAAATATAAGTTTTGTAAAAAACTTTTTATAAGCAAATGACTTTCTTGATAATGCATAAGCAAAAGTTGTCATTATTACAAGCCCTAAAATCGTTCCTGCTATAGTAACAAAAATTGTTATTCCATAAGCTCTTGGTATATTGCTTCCACCTGATAAAATATATTTATAAGCTTCTAAGCTCCATTCAGATGGCCAAAATTGGTACCCATAAGTATTAAGTGATTGCTCACTTGTAAAAGATATTATTGTTACAAATATAAATGGTATTATACAAATTGCTGCAAATGTTGCAAACAGTATATTAAAAAGTATATTTGTCTTTTTTGATATTGAGTTAAATTTTAACTCTCTTTCCTCTGGCTCTTTATTTTTATTAAAGAGACTTTTTATACTGAATTTTTCTTTTTTTAATTCTGCCATATTCTCTCACCTCTCCTTTAGAAGAACGCATTTTCTTCATCAATCTTTCTAACTATTCCATTAGTAGTTAAGATAAGAATTAATCCAACAAATGATTGATACAATCCTGCAGCTGAACTCATTCCAATATCCCCTAAGTTTGTTAATGCTCTATAAACATATGTGTCTATAACGTTTGTTACAGGATATAAAGCTCCTGTATTCTTAGGTAATTGATAGAATAATCCAAAGTCTGATCTAAACATTCCTCCAACAGCTGTAATAAACATTATTATTAAAACTGGTTTTAATAGTGGAAGAGTTATATATTTAACTTGTTGCCATTTACTAGCTCCATCAATCATAGCTGCTTCATAGTAAGATTTATCTATTCCACAAATTGATGCTAAGTAAACTACAGTTCCATATCCTACAGCTTTCCATTGACTCATAAATACTATAATAAATGGCCAAATTGTTGGTTCTGTATACCAAGATACTTTTTCCATACCAGCTTGTACAAGTAAACTATTTACAAATCCTTTTTCAGGGCTTAAGAAAGCATATAAACAGTAACTTACTACAACCCATGATAGGAAGTATGGTAAAAACATTGAACTTTGATAAAATTTTGATGTTTTCTTATTTAATAATTCTTTTAAAAGTATTGCAAGTGTAACTGGAAGTACTATTCCTAAAATTATAAATACAACATTATACAAAACAGTATTTCTAGTAATTAACCAAGCATCACTACTCTTAAAAAGAAACTCGAAATTTTTAAATCCAACCCATTCACTTTTTATTAAACTTTGAATAAAGTTTTCATGTATTGTCCACTTCTTAAATGCAAGTGTTATTCCAAACATAGGTAAATATGCAAACACTAAGAACCATATCGTTCCTGGAAGTGTTAAAATTAATAATTCCTTATTTGCCTTAAGCTTTTGCATAAAGCCCATTTTTTTCTTTTTAGGCTTCTCTTTCTTAGCATTTTTCAAATCCATACCATCAGATTTATTAACGCCTTTTTCTTTTACTATCGTCTCCATTCCCAAAGTCTCCCCCTCTTCATTTTGTAAACGTTTCTTTCTATGTATAAAATATAACACGCCCAAAAAAATCTTTATAGTTGAATAAATTCAGATTTAGTGTAAAAATTTTATGTATTGTAAAAATTCTAAAACTTTCTATAAAAAATAAAAAAAGTTAAATAGAAATATTAATATATCTATTTAACTCTTCACTCCAACTTATTAACTTTTCACTCTAAAATAACTCTTTAGCAATAAACTTTGCCCTTAGACAACTTTTGAGCCCTCCAAGACTTCTCTACAAGTCCCTCACATTCTAATTTTTAATTCTCCACTAGTAATTCTTAAGCTCCCTAAGCACTGATGGAGAAACTCCATAATACTTCTTAAACTTTCTATAAAAATAACTTGTATCAATAAATCCAACTTTTTTAGCTATATCATTTATTCTCATATTAGTTTCTAATAAAAATTCCTTTGCCTTAGCATTCTTAACTCCATTTAAATAATCTGAAAAAGACATTCCAACTTCCTTTATAAATAATTGTCCTAAATAAGAGCTATTTATATTATATTTACTAGAAAGAACCTTTAAACTAAGTTCCTCATAATACTTTTCATTAACATATGTTACTATTTGCTGAACTACAGGACTGTACTTAGTTGTTCCTACATACATATTAGAAATTACATTTTCAATTTCACTTATAAGAAATTTTTCAATGCTCTCAGTTGTACTTTCTGTACATAATTCAACCATAGTACTACTTAAGCTTTCTTTATTATATCCTTTACCTTCAATCTTAAACTCTTCAGATATTTTGTATAACATAAATAAAATTCCTATTGAAAAATCATATATATCCTTTGGTGTTAAATCATTTCTTCTAAACATTTTCTCAATATGCTCTTTAGACTCTTCAAAATTCTTTTCAATTATTTTTTTATTTATCCTTTGAAAATCCAATTCAAAAGTTTTAATAGTACTATCTAAACATCTTAAATTTTCTTTACATAAACAAATATTAGTTCCTTCAGTTAGCATATACTTATTTATATCAATAGCTTCTTTATAGCTTTTACTTATATCTTCTATACTAGAAACTACACTTCCTATTCCTATAAATGCATCTAATTCATATTCTTTATTACAAAGCTCCTTTAATTTATAAGCATGTTCTAAAACTTCTTGTGTCTTAACATCCTTATCCCATTCCTTTACCACTAAGAATCTTCTTTCTAGTACATATGCAATTTCATATTTTTCAATATTATTATTTTTAAATATTTTATTTAAATCTACATTAGAAATTATTTTTCCACCTTTACTTAAAGTTATGCTTGCTACAATATAGCTTTTTCCATTTAGATCAATATCAAGAGATTCTTTTAATTCATCTATATTCTTTATATCTCCTCTTAAAAGTTCTAAAATTTCTCTATTCTTATTAATATGAGAAACCTTTTTCTTTTCACTCTTTTCTATTTCTATAACTATATTTTTCAAAACTTCTTCAAGTTCCTCTTCATTTATAGGTTTTAATAAATAATCAGATACTCCGTAGCATATTGCTTTTTTAGCATATGAAAAATCATCATATCCGCTTAAAATTACAATTTTAATATCCTTATTTATCTCTCTAAGTTCTCTTATAAATTCAAGACCAGTCATATTAGGCATATTAATATCAGTTATAATAATATCAATATTATTATTTTTAACCTTCTCTAATGCTTCTAACCCATTTGAAGCTTCTTCTTTCACACATAAATTAAGACTTTCAAAATCAATTAAAACCTTTAATCCATCTCTTATTAATTTCTCATCATCTACTAACATTACATTTTTCATCATTATCTACCTCTTTGCATGGAATATTAACTTTAATCACTACTCCACTTTCTCTTCCCTTTTTTATTTTTATACCATAATTTGTTCCATAAGCTATTTTTATTCTCTCATTTGCATTAGACAGACCAATTGATGTCCCCACACCTTGTCCCTCTTCTAAATAATTATTAACTTCCTCTAACCTTTCTTCTTCTATTCCCTTTCCATTATCCTTAATTTCTATATTTATCTCTTCATCATTTTTAAAAATATTTATCTCTAAATAATTATCCTTCCTATCAAGAACTATTCCATGAACAAAATAATTCTCTATAAGCGGTTGAAGAGCAAATTTTATTATCTCTTTATTCTCAATATCTTTCTCACAATTTATTTTATAACTAAATACATCCTCATATCTAAACTTAAAAATCTCTATATATTTAGTACAATAATCTATTTCATTTTTTATCATTATCTTTTCTTTTTCTTTTATCTGATTTCTAAACAAAAACGCTAAGGAATAAAGCATTTTAGCTACATCTCTATCACCATTACAAATAGCCTTCATTCTTATTCCCTCTAAAGTATTGTATAGAAAATGAGGATTAATTTGACTTTGAAGTGCACTTAACTCTGCCTTCTTTCTTTTTATTTCAGCAGTATACCGCTCTTCTATATGCTCCTTTAAATCTTCACACATAACATTAAAGTTTTCTGAAATAGAAGCTAAATCATCTTTTACATTTTTCTCAATCTCTATTCTTGTATCTAAATCTCCACTTTTAACCTTTTCCATAGCAATAAGAATTTTTTCAGTTCTTTCATTTAGCTTTTTAAGCCTTTTTATATAAGCCTTCATTGCTACAATAAATACTAAAATATCTATAAATATTATTGAATAAACAAAGCTTCTTGGTAAAATCTTAGTCTTACTTTCTAAAAATTTAGATATTACTGTTACATCTAATTTATTAGTTGCCTTATATACATAATAATCTTTATCTAACTCAAACTTCTCATTAGCCTCTCCCTCTTTTATTTTCTTATAATATTCATAAGGCTCAAATCCTCTTTCCTCTTCTGAATCAAAAAAGCTATTTCCCTTTGAATCTAAAAGTATAACCTCATAATAATTATTATGCTTCTTAACAAGCTGCATTATCTTAGCTAAATCATATGTTATTACTATTTTTCCCTCAAGTTTAAGACTTTCTGGATTAGTTATATTTCTGACAAAGCTTATCTTATTATTTCCTATTATCACATTACTTTGTACAAATTTATTTTCTTCTGAAATACTACTAATTTTTTCAACCTTTATTTGATTTTTATTATTGAAAATACTTACCTCACTTCTACTATAACTAATAAAAGAAATACTCTTTATAGAATCATTCATTAAAAAAGCATTTTTAGTAAACTTTTCAACACCATTAAAATAAGTTTTATTTCCATTTGAATACTTATCTAACTTATTCCTCAAATATGTTATCGTATCCATTTTTAAAAAATCAGAAACATCATTCATTAAGTTATGATCTAAATACATTGAATTAATCACTGTATTACTATAATCATCCATTCCAATTAATTCATTATTTATTTCCTTCCCCAAACTCTCATTTATGTACAAGTCATTATTTAATGTATTCTTAAATACCAAACTTATAAAAAAGAAATCTAGAATTAGTATAAGAGATATAATTATCCCTATATACATATACATCATCTTTTTATACACTTTTACCCTTCTCATAAAAAACCACTCCCATATATATATTAAAACATTCAATTTCTTACATTTAAAGCTTTTTTTAAAAATTATTTCATTGTTTTTTTATAGTTTTTGTGGATTTATTATAGATTTTCCTATTATAAGTTCATAATAAATTGAATTTACAATATTTTTTAAATATACTTAATTTATCAAAGGAAATGTTTACAAATTTAATAACGGAGGTTTTTTTATGTCAGAAATTTTTAATATTGAAAAAATATTAGATGCATGCAATACAATTTTCAACTTTTTTTTACTTAACTTGTTCTTTTTAATTTTAAATATACCACTACTACTATTCTTTTTTACACTAGGAATCAATAAGATAACTACATATCTTCCTTTATTCCTACTTTGCTGTATTCCACTAGCACCTTCAGCATGTGCCTTATTTCATGTAATGAATTCATTCCTTAAAAATAAAGGATTTAATATATTTCATGATTTAAAGCGTGGATTAAAACTTAATTATAAACAAGCCTTATTTATTGGATGCTTAGAACTTCTTTTAATATTAGTTTTACATTCAAATATAGTATTTTTCTCATCAGTTTATAAAAACACTATTTTAACTTGTCTTTTTGCAGGATTTTTAATAATTCTTTTAGCAACTACGCCATTTATATTTTTATTAATGACAAAATTTAAAATGACAAGCTTAAAAACAATTAAAACTGCATTAATTTTAACTATAACAAGACCTGTGCTTACAGTAACAAATATTCTTTTACTAGCTGTTTCTCTAGTAGTATTTGAAGTTTCACCAGGTACGACAGTTATATTTATATTTAGTCTTTTATCATTTTTACTTGTATTTAGTAATAGAATTTTATTTTCACAGCTTGAAGAAAACTCAAACTAAGTGGAAAAATTTTTGAATTTATAAACTTATTATAGAAAGGTCTAATCCTCCTATTTAATCTTCTCTTGTAAACTTATACAATAGTTTCATAGAAAATGTTTAGGAGGTTTTTTTATGCACACAAACATAAATGAATTAAAAGATACTATAAAAAATTTAGGACACGATTTATCTTTAAAAATTGAAAATGAAAAACTTAGAAAATTATTTTTTAATTGTTTTATAAATACTATGGAGACTACAGTAAAGCTTACTGAAGAAAATGATACCTTTGTTATAACAGGAGATATTCCTGCCATGTGGCTTAGAGATTCTACATCACAAATAGAGCATTATCTTCCATTTGTAAATGAATATCCTGTACTTAAAGAACTTTTCACAGGACTTATAAAAAGACAAATTAAATGTATTACCATAGATCCATATGCAAACGCTTTTAACATAGAAGCTAATGGTCAAAAATGGGACAACGATATAACAAAGGATAGTCCTTGGGTTTGGGAAAGAAAATATGAAATAGACTCACTATGCTATCCTGTTAGATTAATCTATAAATACTACAAAAAAACAAATGATACTTCAATATTCACTGAAGAATTAAAATCAACTTTATATACAGTAATAGAAACTTTTAAAACAGAGCAAAATCATAGTGAAGATTCAGATTATTTCTTTAAAAGATTAAACTGCTCAATTACAGATACATTGCCTAATGAAGGACATGGAAATCCTGTTTCTTATACTGGTTTAACATGGTCAGGATTCAGACCAAGTGATGATACATGTATTTATGGATATCTTATTCCTGCTAACATGTTTGCCTCTGTAATACTTTCATATATAAAAGAAATAGCTTTAACAATCTATAGTGATACTACATTATTTAGAATGGCAAGAGATTTAAAAAATCAAATAGATGAAGGAATAAAAAATCATGGTGTAGTTTCTAATGAAACATTTGGAGACATTTATGCTTATGAAACAGATGGTCGTGGTAATTATACTCTTATGGATGATGCTAACGTTCCAAGTCTTCTTTCAATGCCTTACTTAGAATTTAAAGATAATAATGATAAAATATATAAAAACACTCGTAATTTCATTTTAAGTAATGAAAATCCTTTCTACTATGAAGGAAAAATTGCAAAAGGAATAGGAAGCCCACATACACCAAAAGATTATATTTGGCATATTTCCTTAGCAATGCAAGGCTTGACTTCTTCAAGTGAAGATGAAATTAAAACTTTAATAAAACTACTAGTAGATACAGATGGTGATACTGGCTTTATGCATGAAGGATTCCATGTAAATAATCCTTCAGAATTCACAAGAGATTGGTTTGCTTGGTCAAATTCACTTTTCTCACACTTTATCTATGAAAAAGTTATCTTAGAAAACCTTCAAATTTAATATATAAAATTTATTAAAAGCTAGGAAATATTTTCCTAGCTTTTTAAATTAATAACTTAATATTCTATTTTAACTTCTTTAAATCCCTTATTTTCATAATCTAATTTAATTTTTTCATCTTCATAAAAAATATTTACTAAATTATATGATCCATTTTTATAATCCATAGATTCTCCATCATCACTATAAAATTTTCCTTTAGCTTTATCTCCAAATATTTTTAAAGAAATATCTTCTGGTCTATTCTCCATATTAAAATATTTTTCAGTATAAACTGGAATTATACTTCCTTCTAAAGCAAAAACTAACACTTCATTTAATGGACAATTAATCATATATCCTCTGCTACCTTCAAATTTCTCTTTCGTAAAATAGTTGTACCAAGTACCTTTTGGGAAATACACATACTTCTTTCTTTCACCATCATTTATAACTGGTGCAACCATTAAACTATCACCAAACATGAATTGCTCTTTTATATTTAACAGATTCATATCCTCTTCAAACTCTAAAATAAGAGGTCTAAATACTGGTATTCCATTTTTATATGAATCATAAAATGCAGTATAAATATAAGGCATTAATTCATATCTAAGACTTATAGAATTTTTTATAATCATTTCAGCATTCTTACCAAATGCCCATGGCTCTTGTCTTCTTGTATACATATTAGAATGATTTCTATATATCGGCAAAAATGTTCCAACTTGTGACCATCTTATAAGAAGCTCTTCCGTTGTATCTAATCCAAATCCTCCAACATCATTTGATGCAAAAGAAAATCCACTTATCCCTAAATTAGCATTCATAGGAATAGACATTCTAAGTTGACTAAACATACTCATATTATCCCCCGTCCAAACAGATGAATATCTTTGTCCTCCAGCATAAGTAGCTCTAGTCATAGAAAACTCTCTAGTATTTTCACGAAGTTCCATTTGAGCTTCATGAGAACATCTACTCATTTCCATTCCATACCTATTGTGAAACTCCTTATGATCTATAACCCCATAATCACTATTATGAATACATGAGTCTGGCATAGTCTTATAATCTGTATTAAACACACAGGGTTCATTCATATCATTCCAAATACCATCAATATTATATTTATCTATAAAACCTTTCAACTCAGTTTTCCACCAAGTTCTAACATTCTCATTAGAAAAATCAGGGAAAGCACTATCCCCTGGCCATACAGCCCCTACAAAAGTTTCTCCATCTAGCTTCTTAGTAAAGTAGTTACCTTCTTTACCTCTTTTGTAAACTCCATAATCTTCATCAACCTTAACACCAGGATCTAAAATAGTTATTACCTTCATACCCTTTTTATGAAGTTCCTCTATAAGTTCCTTTACTCCATCAAACTGTGGAGACTTAAATGTCATAACTCTAAACCCATCCATATAATCAATATCTAAATAAATAACATCAATAGGAATTTCTCGTTTCTCAAATTCACTTACTACATCACGAACTTCCGTTACATCAAAATAACTAAATCTATTTTGCTGATACCCAAGACTCCATAAAGGTGGCATCTCCATTCTTCCTGTAAGAGAAGTATAATTAGAAACTACTTTTTTCAAACTTTCTCCATAAATAAAGTAGTACTGAATCTCTCCACCATTTGCACCAAAATAAATTCTATCACCAAATTCTCTTCCCATATCAAAGAAACTTCTATAGCTGTTATCAAAAAATAATCCATATCTTTTATCTCTTGAAAGCCCTACAAAAAAAGGAATAGTTTTATAATACATAACAGATTCATCATCAGTTTCAGGGTCATCTGTATTAAAATTCTCAGTATAACACTCCTTTTTATTAAGATTTCCACCCTTTTCACCTAATCCATAATAAGCTAAAGAATCATTTATCTTTGAAATAAATACACTTCCATCTGAATCTTTAAAACTTGGCTCAAAATCTCCTGATAAAAACTTTCCATCTTCCTCATAAAAAGCAACCTTACTAGACTTCTTACAAACTACAGTTTTAACTTTATCTGATTTAATTTCTAAAGTTTCATCTAATTCTAAAACCTCTAAATCAACTTTTTCTTTTTCTAAAACAATAGCATTAGTCTCCTTTTCCATACCTTCACTAATAAAAACTTTAACAATCTCATTAGTAAAATATGTTATCTCAAGTTGTACACTTTCAAAATTTATACTAATCTTATTTTCATCTCTATAAAAGCCATTAAAAATTCTAACTCCTTTAAAACTTCTGAATTTTTCATTTAAACATTCTCTATACTTTAATCCATCCATAATATACACCTCCATAATACTTACCTTATAAATTTTACTTTATATCAAATAAAAAAAATTTAAATAGGTTTTGAATTTAAAGAAGTATTTTTTCATTTATTATAGAATTTTTACACCTATCATTCTTAAAATTATAAAAAAAGCTACCCTTTTTCAAGGTAACTTCTTACAACTATTTTACTAATGCTAATGTTTCTTGTGCTATCATTAATTCTTCGTTAGTTGGCACAACATACGCTTTAACTTTAGAATCTTCTTTTGATATTTCAGTAAGTTTTCCTCTTACATTATTTCTCTCTTTATCTAACTCTAATCCTAAGAATTCAAGATTTTTTAGACATTCTTCCCTAGTTTCAGGTGAATTTTCACCAACACCAGCTGTAAATAAAATAACATCAACTCCACCCATATTAACAATAAATGAACCAATTTCAGCTCTTATTCTATAATGAAATATATCTAAAGCTAATTGTGCTCTGTGATTTCCTTTTGCAGCTGCATCTTCAATATCCCTAAAGTCTGAACTTACACCTGACACTCCAAGTACTCCTGACTCTTTATTTAATGCATTTGAAACTTCTTCTATTGAATATCCACAGTTTTGAACTAAAAAAGGTATTATTGATGGATCAATATTCCCTGATCTAGTTCCCATTGGTACACCTGCAAGTGGAGTAAATCCCATAGTTGTATCTATGCACTCTCCTCCTTTAACAGCAGAGATACTAGCTCCATTTCCTAAATGACAGCTAATGATTTTTAAATCCTTAACATCTTTCCCCATAGCTTCAGCAACTTTATTAGCTACATACTTATGTGAAGTTCCATGGAAACCATATTTTCTTATTTTATAATCTTCATATAATTTATAATCTATTGCATAAATATATGCCTTCTCTGGTAATGTTCCATAGAATGCTGTATCAAATACAACTACCATTGGTGTATTTGGCATAAGATTTTGACAAGCTCTAATTCCAGTTATATTAGCTGGATTATGTAAAGGTGCTAAAACACTACACTCATTTAAATATTCAATAACTTCTTCAGTAACAATTACTGAATTTGAATATTTTTCTCCTCCATGAACAACTCTATGTCCTACTGCTGTTATTTCATCCATAGACTTAATAACTCCAACCTTCTCATCAGTTAAAGTCTCCAAAACAACCTCAATAGCAGCCTGATGGTCAGTCATATCCTTTTCTATTGCATACTTTTCACCAACAGCATTTTTTTGGCTTAACTTTGAGCCTTCAATTCCTATTCTTTCAACTAATCCACTAACTAAATCACTTTCATTAGCCATATCGATTAATTTGTACTTTAGTGATGAACTACCACAATTAATTACAAGTGTTTTCATAATATGTATTCCTCCAAGTATATATTTATTTTTATTTTTTTAGATAACAAACATTACTAATTTATCATCCTTATTTTCCATGCATTTCTATTTTAAGTTGCATTGAATAGTCTGTCAATAAAACTCTGTAATTATGCAACTCTTACTCTAAAATCAGACTATATTTTTCTTTTTCTTCATTATATTGGCTGAAAATTTAAATATTTCATATTCTAATTTATAATCTCTAAATTTAAAGTAACCCCTACTTTAACCTAGAATCTTTTATATTGATTTATTGCGTAAAAATCTACTCTCTCAATTCTTCTAGAAATAATTCTTGTATCTACTAACTTAACTTATTATAAATTTTTTTTATTATGTCCCTATATTTATTTTTATATCTCCTGGCTAATTTTATATTCTAATATAAACCAACTTAAATATCGTTCTATATATTTTGTACTAACACCATTAAACTTAGCAATCCATTTTCTTGCTCTCCCTATGACAGCTCTACCCATATGTCTCCTTTTATTTTTATTTTTCTTCCCTTTATTTATCTTCTCACTTGCAATCCTCATAAAATTATTATAAGTAATAAATATAGATGCATCTCTATCTAACATTTTCAACATTCTTTCTTTTGTTATCCTAAGTCCAAAATCTTCATTGTTTATAATATTTGCTCTTCCTCTATTATTATCATCAAATGCAATAATTATCTGCACATATCCTTTAAATTTACTTCCTCCCTTCACACCCTTTAAATTCTTTCTTGTCACATAATCAAATCCTTCACAACTTCCAACCAATAAATTCTTTTCATTAGATTCATGTAATATCGCCATAATTTTATGTCTCCATAAAAATGCAGTAACGATTGTAATATCCATAGCTTTTGCTATTTCTCTTATTGTTCTTCCTTCATACATTAACTTAATGTAACTCTTTATATTTTTCTCTAATTTCTTAGACCAATGATATAAAGTCGCCGTTCTTACTGTAAAAACTCTTCCACATCTCTTACATTTATATCTTTGTTTTTCCTTATAAAAACCATACTTTTTAACATCTTCACCTAGGCAATGAGGACACTTCTCTAACATAAAATCACTTCCTTTATTTTGAAGATATCCAAATTTTAAATATTTCAAACATCTTTTTAAAGGATTCTTTGCATTTTCATATATTTTGTATTAATTTTTTATACCCTTCCTTAAATTTATTTACTCTTTTCTCTCCCATCCTCCTTTCTTTTCATCTCATACTCCTATTCCCATAATATTTTTCTTTAAATTCAAATTTCTCTTTTTATAATATTCTTCTTTCAATTCAAATTCCTTTTTTATTATATATACTCATCATTTAATCTAATTCCCTCTCCCTACCCTCTATTACTATACAAATTTCCCCTCTCCCTCTTTTCTGTTATATTAAATTATTGCCTATTATTTTCTCAACAATTTAATATAACATCCCAAATAAATATACACGCATTGATTAAAATTTTTAATATCAATATACTCTTTCCTCTGTTCTTCTGTTAAATTTAATTAATACATCCATCCAAATTCTATTTTTTCATATTTTTTCTTTATTTTTTTGTATTTACTTTAATTCTAACTACTACATTTATTCTAATATTACCATCTTATTTTTCCAATAACTCTATAATCACTATTTTTCTTACTCTTCCTATTCCTATACCTATGCCTATTAAAATTATCAATAATTTAGTATAACAGTCTTTACAATTATACTTTTACTATTTATCTCCATCATTAATCCACCTTTTTTTATTATATATTTACTTTTTTAACCCAAAATATTTTAGTATTAATTCTTTATAAACTAAAAAAAATAAACTTAGTAAAATAAATTTATAACATTTTACTAAGCTTATTTCATTAAATTTTATTCCTATATCTTTATAAACCTTTTATTTTATATCTCTATTTCTACTTAAAAAAATTAACAAATATCGTTATAATTCCCGAATTTACAAAATCAATAAACAAACATCCCACTATTGGAACTACTATATATGGTGTCGTAGCAAAACCATACTTATTGGTAAGTGCATCCATATTAGCTACTGCATTTGGTGTTGCTCCCATTCCAAATCCACACATTCCTGATGCAAATACTGCAGCTTCATAATCTTTTCCCATTACTCTAAAAGTTAATACATATGCAAATATTCCCATTAATATAGTTTGTCCTATTAACATTATTAGCATTGGAAGTGCTAAATCAAATAACTCCCATAATTTTAATCCCATTAATGCCATTGATAAGAAAAATGACAAACTTATATTTCCTAAAACTTCTATTTCCTTTTCTACTAATTTTACTTTTTTAAAATCACAAATATTCCTTATTATTGCTGCTGCCATCATGGCTCCTATATAAGATGGAAATGTTAAACCTGCTTTTTGTATTAATATTGATATACATGATCCAATTCCCATTGCAATAAATATCCATGAAACACCTTGCATTAATCTACTTTGGCAAAGAATTGCTTTATCATCTTCATGAAAATCACTGATTGGTATTGATTTATCTTCTGTATGCTTAGGTGTTTTTAAAGCTTTTTTCTCTATCAAAACCTTTGCTACAACTCCACCTAAAAAACTTCCTGCTATAAGTCCAAATGTTGCAGCTGCAAATGCTACTGATGTAGCTCCCTTTATTCCCATTTCTTCAAACAAAGGCCCAAACGATCCTGCAGTTCCATGCCCACCAATCATTGGAATTGAAGCAGTTGATAGTCCTAATAATGGATGTAATCCAAATATTTTTGCTAAAACTACTCCTAAAACATCTTGGCAAATTACTAAAAATGCTGCCAGTGCTAAAAATATTCCGACCTTTATACCACCTTTCTTTAATATCTTTATACTTGCAGTATATCCAACTGTTGTAAAGAATGCTGTCATAAATATAGACTGTAATGTCATATCTAAATCAATAGTTGCAATATTCGTTAATTTTAATATTAATACTAATATTGAAAAAATTAATCCACCAATAACTGGCGCTGGCACGCAATATTTATTTAAAAATTTTATTTTATTTCTTAAATATTTTCCTAAATAAAACATACACGTAGCAATTGCCATAGTTTGAAATATATCTAATTTTAAATGCATTAAAACTCTCCCTTTCTTAAAATTTAATTTAAACTTTTCTTTTTAATTTTACAATATTTTATTTTTAATTACAAATTAATGCATTTTTTCTCTAAATTTCATAAAAAATACCTTTTAATAGTTTTTAAACTATTAAAAGGTATTTTTTAAAAGAATGTCATATACACAGTCACAAGACCTAATCCACATACTACAACGTATATAAATAATAATATAACTTTTTCCCAAATTTTCAATCTATGCTTCTCAGGCAATACTTTCCAACCTAATGCTAATAAGAATCCTAATACTATTGGCAACAACAATGTATTTAATACTTCTACTCCTAAAGTAAGTGGTACTAATGGTACTCCTGATAAAACTATAATTCCACCAATTATTAATGCTCCACAATAAAATGAGTAAAATACTGGAGCTTCTTTCCATGTATTATTTAAGCTACATGGTTTATTAAATAGTTCTCCAAATCCCCATGATGCTGCAAGGGAAACTACTATTGCTGCTATTAGCGCTGCTCCTGATATTCCTATTGCAAATACAACTTTTCCACCTGTCGCACCTAAAAATGGCGTTAATGCCTGACTAATCTCTTGAATTGTATTTAGTGATGCATTTGGATTATGCTTACCAATTGTTGCTGCAACTGTAATTATTATAACTACAACTATTAATTGTGTTACTAGTGAACCTACTGCAGTATCAATTCTACTATATTTCATATCTTTTTCTGTTAATTTTTTATCTACAACTGCTCCTTGTTGATAAAATACCATCCATGGCATTATAACTGCCCCAACATTTGCAGAAATTAATAACCAATATGATGCACTACCTAATGGTTGTGCTCCAAATATTGAATGTATTACATTTCCATAATCTGGATGTGCAAAGAACATGGCTGGTATAAATACTAATTCAAAAAGCCCTACAATTATAGCAACTCTTTCAACTGTTTTATATTTTCCTGTAGCACTTAAAAGAATTAAACATGCCACTACCAATGGAACCATTATCCATTTAGAAACTCCAAATAAAAGACCTACTCCCATCATTCCTGAAAATTCAGTAATTAAAGCTCCAATTGTTGATACAAATAATGTTATTACAGAAAGATATGCCCATCCTTTTCCAAAAGTATCTTTTATAAGATCTCCATGACCCTTTCCTGTAGTTATTCCTATACGCGTTGTTAACTCTTGTACAAAGTATAACATCGGAACTAATATTAAGTTTACTAATATTAATTTATACCCCCATTGTGCCCCTGATTGAGCTGCTGTAATTATTGATCCTGCAT
>NZ_JBOGCC010000177.1:0-27131 GCF_051656525.1 Clostridium sp.
GGTAATACATTTTTGAAATCTCTTTCTTTTATTCTTAAATATGTATATAAAATTACTATAAAATAATGCCAAACTACACCGGCTAACCATAAAACTGTACAAATCTTTGGTGCAAATGGATACATAAATGCAACTACTAGCCATAAAACCATTGCTAAAGTTGGGTAATAAGTTCCAAGTAATGGGTCTTTCATCTCATTATAAAATTTTCTAGGATTTACAATAAATTTCCCAACCATTAAAACTAGCATGCCTATAGCAAGTGCTACTGCTAATGGTTTTACAAATTCAATTCCTCTTATTTTAAAACTATTACTTAAAGTAATAAATGCTAAGCACGTTCCACTAATCCCAATAGGATAATTTTCTAACTTCTTAATATATTTCATCATATTAATAATCGCCTCTTCTTTCATATCTTCTTTTGTATAAACTCTATTCTTTTGTTTTATTCATTGCTGCAATCAATCTCTTCTATGTTTTTATTATATTCTCCTTTTAGATATAAGTAAAATATAATTACTTTATGTATATGATAACTATTTACCTATTTATAAGACACAACTATACCATTTCTTTATAATCACCTTTGCTATTTTAACAAAACTATATAGTTAGTACAAGTTAACTTTTTAAGTCTAATGAAAATAGTCTTAACCAACTTCTTATTATCTAAGACTATAAAATAATTTCTAATTTATTTTTCCCATAATAAAATTTGTAAGACTAATCCCTTCTCTTACAACGCTTTGTTTTTTAATAACTTTATATCCTCTCTTTTCAAAGAAAGGCTTTGCAGTAATAGATGCATGTGTAGTAATTTTCTTTCCACACTTTTTCTCTAGTTCATCACAAATAGCAGATCCAATACCTTTTCCTATATAATCCTTATGAACATATAATCTATCTAAATATCCTTCTGTATCTATATCTCCAAAACCAACTATAATATCTTCACAAATCATAACAATACTATAATTCCCCCTTAACGATTCATCCCATTTTTCTAAATCATAGTTTCCTGTTGCCCATACTTCTAACTGTTTCTTTGTATAATCTTTTCTATTGACTTCATGAACAGTATTATGAAATAACTCTATTACATCTCTACAATCTGATGATTTATATTCTCTAATAATCATTTTTCTCTCCTTTAAGCTTCTCTTTTTAATCCAATGCTCTTTAGACTTTTTTTCTTCCACAACGATAATGCTTTTCTTGGACAATGATGTATACATCTATAACAATTTATATATTTTTTATAAGTTATTTCAAAGTCTTTATAAATTCTTCAATAGTCTTCTCATCTAAATTACGCATATTATTAATATCTAATCTCTTCTTTTTTGCAATGACTTTTAACATTTGCTTAACTAAAAAATTTTGCTTTTTAATATCTAATTGTCCACCTAAATAAAATACTTTGCATCCGTCTACTAAACTTCCATCCTTTATAGATGCTTTAATAACATCTTTATAGTTGTTCTCACTAGCTAAACCATGAATAAAGAATATTACCTCTTTATTTTTCAACAAACTACTATTTAAATCTAAAAAATTACGAACCTGCTTTTCTATAGTTCCTACATATATTCCACATCCAATAAATATTCTAGTGTATTTATCAATTGAAATGTCAGATTTATTTTTTAAATTTATATACTCATATTCACTATTAGTTTTCTTTTTCATTTTATCTACTGTCATTTGAGTTGTTCCATTTTTACTATAATATAAAACTAGTGTATTCATTTTTCCCTCCCATAACTTCATACTCATATTTTAAAATAAATTAATACAACCTATTTATATATTCATTTTCTCTAAATATTCTTGAGAATCTTTTCTATTTTTGAATATAATTATATTTTTCATATTATATTTATCTAAAAGGTTCACTATAACTAATCTATCTATACTATTATAATTCTTAATAAATGATATAAATTCTTCATCTTTTTCATCATCCATCTCTTCAATCCACGGTATATCAGTACGTGCTTTTCCTTTTCTCTTTTCTATTCCTTCTAAACATACATTCACTGCATAATCTAAGAAAAATACAGTATCACATGCTTGTAGACGAAGTTCCATAGTTGTACCATAGTTTCCATCAATAATCCACTCTTCTTGTACAAGTATATTTTTCAATCTTTCTTCAAAAATATTCTTTTCAACTACAGTTTTATCTGAGTTCCAATAAAGCATATCTAAATGAAATAATGGAATTCCTATTGCTTTGTGTAATTTTTTTGAAAATGTGCTTTTTCCACTTCCTGGACATCCAATTACAATTACTTTTCTCATATATAACTCCTTTTTCTACAATTAACTCGTAAATTTAAAACTCTTCTTCAAACCATTTAGGAATAACTAAATTAAAATTATCATAATCATTTAATATTACTTTAGCACGTTCCATCATTCCATTAACAGCTTCTTCCCCAAATGGAATTGCCCAAGCTACTGAAGATAATATTACATCTGCTATATACAACGAAAGTATCTCAAAAAAATCATTTGGTATATTATTATTAAAGTATCCATTAATCTGACCTTTTGAAAATGGTATACTAAGTTCTCTACTAAACAGTACCATCTTATAAAATTCTTCAATTGGATCCCCATAATCCCATCTATTAAAATCAATTACACCTAACTCTCTATTAGATGTAATTATAAGATTTCCTATATGAAAATCTCCATGCTGATATCTTTGAGAACGCCCTTTTAATAAATGTAGATTTTTATTAATATGATTTATAGCAAACTCATCATTTGGAACCCTAACTCCACATCCCTTATATTTCATTAAATGATTACTAATTTTTTTAACCATTCTTTTTTCCCAATCTTCTTGTTCTTTAGATACTTCTATCGTATGCATTTTTTTAAGTATCTTTCCTGCTTCAATCCCTAATCTATATTGCTCTTTATCAGTCAATTCTTCTATAACCTCATTTACTGATTTTCCCTCTATCCAAGATAAAAGACAATATACAGATTTCCCATCTCCACATACTCCAAAAGAAATAGGCTTAGACATATTTATTCCTAGTTTATATACTCTCTTCATACTATCAAATTCTTTTCTTTTAATATCATAAAATTCAAAATCTGAAATACGAAGTAAGAATTCTTCACCCAAATTATCCTTTATATAATATTTTCTATCTTTAGACCATCCTTTATTTATTTTTTCAATAACAACCCAATTTGAATATAAAGGTATATCCTTAAATATATACTTAGTTCCATTCATCATTCTATCTCCCTTCTACCAAATTAAATATCTCATCCATAGAAACACATTTCGCATATCTATTTGGCCATATATATTCATTATAGTATTTATGACTTTTCTCTCTACTTAAAAACTCATTGTCAACAGTTGAATTAGCATCTATTGGTACTATCATATTAAATCCATGTTCAAATCCACTTTTTACAGTAGCATCAATACATTTATCTGTTTGAAGTCCTACAATGATTATATCTTTTTCATTTTTTTCTCTTAAATATTCTAAAAGACCTGTTTCTTTAAAGGAACTATTTACACTTTTCACAAAAATCTTTTCATTTTCTAAGGCTTGAAAATTCTCATAGATTTCAAAGCCTTCTTTTCCTTTTGTTAAATCACTCTCTTTTCCCTCATCATGAACTACATATATAACTTGAATATTATTTTCTCTAGACCTTTCTATCAAAGCTTCAATATTACTAACAAATCCTTCAAAATTATAAAGCTTCTCATTCACTAATAATTTTTGTGTATCTACAACTAATAAAACCATATTTCCCCCTAAACTTTTTACCATATTTTAACACAAAATATCTGCTTATTCAAAAAGACAGGTTGGCAAAACCAACCTGTCCATTATCTTTCATCCAAAATTCGCCCAAGCGAATTTTTTCCTTCATTCTTAATTATCAATTCTTAACTAATTTGCTTTTTTCTTAACTAATCCCATTATTAAAGCTGCTGCTATAGTTCCTACTACTACTGCTACTAAGTAAAGTAGTGGATTTCCTTCAACTATTGGGAATACGAAGATTCCTCCATGTGGTGCTGGTAATCCTATTTTGAAGAACATTGAAAGTCCTCCTGCTATTGCTGAACCTACAACACATGCTGGTATTACTCTAATTGGGTCAGCTGCTGCAAATGGTATTGCACCTTCTGTTATAAATGATGCTCCTAAAACATAGTTTGTTTTTCCTGCATTTCTTTCCTCTTGAGTAAATTTATTTTTAAAGATTGTTGATGCTAATGCTGTTGCAAGTGGTGGAACCATTCCTCCAGCCATAACTGCTGCCATTGGGAAAAAGTTTCCTGATGCAAGCATTGCTACTGCAAATGTGTAAGCTGTTTTGTTTATTGGACCACCCATATCGATAGCCATCATTCCACCTAAGAATACTCCAAGTAGCATTAAGTTAGTAGTTCCCATTCCCATTAAGAATCCTTCAACGCTAACCATTATCCAAGCTACTGGTCCTACAACTACTGTAAACATTATTGCTCCAGTGAAGAAGATACCTAATAATGGGTAAATAAGCATTGGTTTTAATCCATCAAGCGATTGTGGTATAAAGTTAAATATTTTCTTTAATGCTAAGATAATATATCCACCTAAGAATCCTGCAATAAGTCCTCCTAAAAATCCTGCTCCTTGGTCAGCTGCAATAAGTCCCCCTACCATAGCTGGTGCAAATCCTGGTCTGTCTGCTATACTCATCCCTATAAATCCTGCAAGAACTGGAACCATTAACCCAAAGGCATTTCCTCCACCAATCTCATTTAAAAGAGCTGCAAATTTATTGAATTCTATACTTGAAGGGTTTGCTGAATTTATTCCAAACATAAATGATATTGCAATAAGTATTCCTCCACCTATTACAAATGGTAACATGTTAGATACTCCACTCATAAGGTGCTTATAGAATCCTGTCTTTTCATTTTTATTAGTTTTATTTGAAGAACCATTATCAGTATACACTGGTGCATTTCCTGAAAGTGCTTCATTTATAAGTTCTTCTGGTCTTTTCATAGCTTGTACTACTGGTACTATAACTACTTTTTTACCATTAAATCTAGCCATTTCAACTTGTTTATCAGCTGCTACTATTATTCCATCAGCTTTAGCAATTTCTTCAGCTGTTAATCCATTTTTAACTCCTGTAGAACCATTAGTTTCTACTTTTATGTCATATCCTAAAGTTTCTGCTGTCTTTTTTAAAGAATCTGCAGCCATATATGTATGTGCTATTCCTGTTGGGCAAGCTGTTACTGCTAGTATAAGCTTCTTTGAAGTCTCATCTGCTTTCATTGTAACTACTTCCTCTGATGGCTTTTCTTCTTCTTTTTCACCATCTTCAAATTTATCTATAACTGCAAGCACCGCCTCTGGTGTCTTACTAGCTAAAAGCTCTTTTTTAAAATCTTCATTCATTAATAATACTGCAAGCTTTGAAAGAGTTTCTAAATGCTCATTATTAGCTCCTTCAGGTGCTGCAATCATAAATATAAGATTAACTGGTGCATCATCTAGTGCTTCAAACTCTATTTCTTTTTCTAAAAGACCCATTGCAAGTGATGCTTTTTTAACTGCTTTAGTCTTAGCATGTGGAATTCCTACTCCATCTCCAATTCCTGTTGATGAACTATTTTCTCTCTTCCATATTTCTTCCTCATAAAGTTTTCTATCTTCTAATCTTCCCGCCTTATCTAAGACATCAACCATCTTAGATAAAGCATCTTTTTTATTTTCTACATTTAAATTTAGGGCTATTGTTTCTTTACTTAGTAAATCTGATATTCTCATTATTATTTCCCCCATTAGCTTATATTTTTTCTATCTTTATTTCTTTTAATAACTTTTCTATATCATTCTTAGTGCAAAGATCTAATGAAAAAGCACTTGCGCTTCCCGCCCCTATTCCATACTTAAAGCTTTCTAATATATTTCCTGTTTTGCTGAAAGTTCCTACAAAACCTCCAACAAGAGAATCCCCTGCTCCAACTGAATTTTGTACAACTCCCTTAGGTGCATTTCCTTTAAATACTCCATCTTCACAGATAAGAATTGCTCCTTCTCCCCCTCTTGAAATAATTACATTTCTTGCTCCAAGATTGAAAAGTTGCTTTCCATACTCTATAACATCTTCTATATTTTTTAATTTCACATTAAAGATTTCTTCAATCTCTTTATCATTTGGCTTAATTAAAAATGGCTTCCTCTTTATTCCTTCTAAAAGAGCTTGTCCTGATGTATCTATTACTACACATACATTCTTTTCCTCTAACATATCTTGTATCTGCAAATATAAATCTTTTGGAAGAGATGCTTGTATGCTTCCTGCTAAAATTAAATAGTCCCCACTTTTTAATTCATTTAGCTTATTTAACAATGCTTGTATATCTTCTTCTTTAATCTTAGGACCTGCACCATTTATTTCACTTTCTTCTGAAGATTTTATTTTTACATTTATTCTATTATCCCCATTAACTTTAATAAAATCTGTCTTTATGTCTAATTCTCTTAGACTCTCTTCTATAAATCTTCCTGTAAAGCCACCTATGTATCCTAGTGCTGTGTTTTCTATATTAAGTTCACTTAATATTCTTGAAACATTTATTCCCTTTCCCCCTGGAAATTTTATTTCATTACAACTTCTATTTACTTCACCTATTTTTAAATTCTTAACGTTTACAATGTAGTCAATAGAAGGATTTAGCGTTAACGTATATATCATTATTTACCCATCCTTACTTCTGTTAAATCTTTTATTTTTTCTATATCTGCATTTATATCTGTTATTATAATTCCTTCATTTAATTCAGCAAATTTAACTAATGTACTTTTGTTAAACTTTGAATTATCTGCTAGTATAAATAGCTTTTTTGAAAGTTCTTTAGCTAAACGCTTTATACTAGCCTCCTCAGCATCTGGAGTTGTAAATCCAAACTTTTCATCTACTCCATTTGTTCCTAAAAATGCTTTATCAAAACTAAATTTTTTTAAAAAATCTAAGGCATCTACCCCTATAATTGCCTTAGTTTTCATTTTTACTTTTCCGCCTACCATATAGCATGGAATATTATATTTTATAAGCTCCCCTATATGATCTATTCCCGTAGTTAATACAAAAATATCTTTCCCGTTTAGAAAAGGTATCATCTCAAAGGTTGTTGTTCCTGCATCTAAGAAAATTGCATCCCCATCACAAACTTCACTAGCTGCATATTCTGAAATTTTTCTTTTATCCCCTATATTCTTTGATAACTTTTCACTATAAGACAATTCTTCCGATTTAGTGCTTATTCTTGTGGCTCCCCCATGAACTCTAACTAAAAGACCTTCTTTTTCTAAATAAGCTAAATCTCTTCTTATGGTGGATTCTGATGCATTAGTTTTTTCAATTATTTCAGAAACTTTTATCAATTCACTCTTCTCTAACATTTCTAAAATTGTTAAATGTGTTCTTTTTTTTATCATGAATACCACCCCTTTGTTCATCTTATGTCTTAATTGTAAAGTGTTTATGTCTTGTTGTCAATCATTTTCAGTCAAAAACATTCATTTTTTGATTGTTTTTTAATACTTTGACTATTTCTAATAAAAAGCTCCTAAATATAAAAGCAATATCTAATTTACTTTTATATTTAGGAGTTTATTATTTTTATTTATTCACTTTTTTTATAATAAATTTTGATAAAATTAAAATCCCTACTAATATAATACTTGGAACAAAAAAAGCTGGTGATGTTGGTCTATCAACATTTTTTCCTAAAGATATATAACATATAATTTCCGGAACTACTCCTATCAATGTTGCTATTATAAACTTTTTATATGGAACATTCGTTAATCCACAGGCATAATTTAAAGGTCCTAGTGGTAATATAGGAATAAGCCTTAAAGATAATATAATTATAAATTGATTTTTCTTTAATTTTTTCTCTATATTATTTAATTTATTTCCTACTATACTCTCTATAAATCCTTTTCCTAAAAATCTAGCTAAATAAAATCCTACTGTACTTGTTATAAAATATCCAATTAATGTTATTACAAATCCTTTAAAGTATCCAAAAATAAATCCATCAATTACTGCTATTAAACTATTTGGAATTATTACAAAAATAGGTTTTAATATAAATATTATTATTATTACTATCATTGCATAAATTCTAGTATTTCTTTGCTTTGCAAAATTTACTATTTCTTCTACATTTAAATGCATAAAAAACTGTTTATTCTTTATTAAAAAAACCATAGAAACTCCTAATATTGCTATAAAAGTTAAAAATTTAATTAAATTTATGGACTTAGCTTTTGTCATTTACTCACCATCCTACATTTTCTACATATTAATTCTAAATAAAAAAATCACAAAAAGATTTCTTTTTATGATTTTTTAAATTATTTCTATTATTCCTAATACTACTAATAATAATCCTGATATTAAATCATCATATTTTCCAATTAGTTTACCAATAACATGATCTCCAACTTGCTCACCTATTATTATTGTTAATATACTTGTAATAAATGTGAATAAACATACTATCCATACATTAAGTCCCATAACACTAGCTGCAACTCCCACTGCAAGATTATTTACTCCAAGTGCTCCTCCTAGTATTAAAGAATCTTTTATACTAATATTCTTTTTCACATTTACTTCCTCATGGAAATTTTCAGTTGTTTTCTTTTTCTTTTTTACATCTTTAATGCTCATTATTATAAAGTAAATTCCCATAAATATTATAACTATTGCTCCTAAAAAATTCCCAAAACTTTTTGGGATATATCTTTCTATAAACTTACCAAATATCATAGCTATAAATGTTATAATAAATATTATTACTCCTATAATAATATTTTGCACAAGAGGAATCTCTTCTTTTTTTATTCCATATGATATTCCAATAACTAAATTATCTAAATTAGATGATAAACTAAATAGAAAAGCTGTTAATACTAACATATCACACCTCCCATCTAAGGATACTACAAATTCAATATTATGAAAAATTAAATTTATTTTAAATCTTCCTATATATGCAGTTTTGCCTATAAATTATTTTTCTTTTATTCTAAATAGTATATAATGTTATAAGAAATACTGAAATTATGGAGGATTAGTTATGAATAATAGATTAACTAGAGAAAATATTAAAAGTCTTCAAGAAGAACTTGATTATAGAATGACTGTAAAGAGAGCTGAAATTGCTAAAGAAAAACTTGTTGCTGCAGCTCATGGTGATAGATCAGAAAATGCTGAATATAAGGAAGCTTGTGCAAATTATCGTGAAAATGATAATAGAATCCAATATCTTATGACAATGCTATCTACTGCTATTATTATTGAAGATGCTGAATTAAATAAAGAAACCTTAGGAATTAATAGTAAAGCTAAGATTAAATTTACTGATGATGATTTTGAAGACATAGTTACTCTTGTAACAACTATGGATTTAGATCCTGAAAATATGAAAATTAGTATTGAATCGGACCTTGGTAAAGCTTTAACAGGAAAAAAAGTTGGTGATATTGTTGAAGTTTCTGCCCCTGGAGACAATTATACTGTTGAGATTTTAGAAATACTTTAAAAATATAACTTTTCTCAAGCTATCTACTAATTAGATAGCTTTTTTATTCTATATTCATTAATATATTTTTCTCTATATCTTTTCTATAAACAATATAAAATTACCTATTTCTTGATAATTAATTATTTATTATTTTTATTATCTATAAAATAATAATTTATTATTTAAATTGTATTTTAAATAATAAATTATTTATTTATATACATCAATTTCTATATATATTCAAAATTTTTTCTTCACATTCCTGTCCTTTAAATTTAACTTTTAAAACATTTTTTATATTTTTTATATTTTTATATATATTTGTTACTTATTTATCAATCTAAGGATAATTATCATCAGTTCTTTTTAATTTTAACTAATAATCTATTAATCTATTAGACTTTTTTTTATTTTTTCTACACTTATAATAGTCTTATATTAACATATGTTTACTTTCTGAAGTCTAGATAACGTTATTTCATATTTTTATCTTAAAGGAGAATCTAAAAATGAATAATAAAAAAATAAAAAAAATCGTTATGTCTGCAGGTTTAGCAGTAACTACTCTAGGAGTAGCACCAACACTTATAGCTAATGCAGATAGTGTAAATCATAATAATGCTAAAAAAGATAATACTACAGAAGCTACTAACCATAGTACTGCTCCTACAACCCATGAAAAAGATGCTGCTACTCATGTTCAAGCTAATGAAGGAATGTCTCATGTTAACATTACAGTAATAAATGTTGAGACAGGTGCCCCAATGGCTAATCAAACTGTTTTAGTAAATGGTTCCGAACTTACAACTAATGCAAACGGTGTAATTTCAGAAATTCCTGTAAAATCTGGTATTTATAATCCAATCACTGTTGGAGCTAAAGGATTTACATCTTCAAAACTTAACATTTCAAGATTTGAAAATAATAAAACATATAATGAAACTGTTAATTTAGCTCCAATTGCAGCTAAACAATTAGTTACTTTTGTTGATGCAGCTGGTAATCCAATTAAAGATACTACTATAAATCTTTATTCAGGTGGAGGAAATCAATCAGTTGCTTTAACAACTAATGATAAAGGACAAATTTTAATGGGACCTATGTGGGCTGGAGAACAAAGCTTCACTGCTAAAGCTGAAGGTTATCATTCATCTAAATTTACTTTTACTGCTGTTTCAGGTCAAACTGGAGAAACAACTGTGACATTAAAGGCTATAAATCAGATGGCTACACTTAATATTAAAGTTGTTAATGTTCAAACTGGTCAAGTTATGAAAAATAGCGCTGTAACTGTAAATGGTTCAACTTTTACTACTAACTCTAATGGCGTTATAACAGGAATTCCAGTTAGAGCAAATTGCAATAATCCTATAACTGTTGATGCTAATGGTTTCATAAGTAAAGTTTTAGACGTACAAAATTTCACTGCTAATAAAACTTATAATGAAACAGTAAATTTAGCTCCAAAAACTTGTACTGAAAATGTAACTTTAGTAAACGGCGCTACTGGTCAAGTTATGAAAAACACTAAAGTTCAAATTAAAGTTCAAGGTGGTACTCAAGTTAATACTTTCACTACTAATGCTAAAGGTGAAATTACTATGAGCAACTTATGGCCTGGTAAACAAGCTTTCACTATTTCAACTAACGGATTTAACTCAGCTGATTTCACTTTCACTTCAAAAGCTGGACAAACTGGTGAATCTACTATTACTTTAAATCCTCAAGTAGCTACTCAAATTGTTAAAGTAGTTAATGGTGTTACTGGACAAGTTATGAAAGATACCAAAGTTCAAATTAAAGTTGAAGATGGTACTCAAGTTAACACTTTCACTACTAACGCTAAAGGTGAAATTACTTTAAATAACCTATGGCCTGGTAAACAAGCTTTCACTATTTCAGCTAACGGATTTAATCCAGCTGACTTCACTTTCAATGCTGCAGGTAACAAAACTGGTGAATCTACTGTTACTTTAAATCCTCAAGTTGCAACTCAAATTGTTAAAGTTATTGATAAAACAACTGGAAAAGTTATGAGTAATACTACTGTTCAAATTAAAGTTGAAGGTGGAACTCAAATAAATACATTCAAAACAAACTCTAAAGGTGAATTCACTATGAATAACCTATGGCCTGGTAAACAAGCTTTCACTATTTCAATAAAAGGATTAGATTCAGCTAACTTTACTTTTACAGCTGAAGCTAATAAAACTGGTGAATCTACTGTTTATTTAACACAAGAAAAACAAACAGTTTTCCAAAATGAAACTGTTACAGTTAAAAATAATGATGGTCAATTAATAACTAATGTTTCTGGTTATATAACTACACTTGGTGGAAGTGAAAAATCACCAATTGAAATTAATGCAAATGGACAATTTGTAATGCCAAACTTAAGAGTTGGCCATCAAAAATTCGTACTTTACATTGATGGATATAAAGCACAAGAATTTAATTTTGATGTTGTTGCTGGAAAAAATGGAGAAACTACAGTAGTTCTTACTAAAAATACAAAAAATACTTCAAATACAGGAAATACTTCGAATACAGGAAGTACTTCGAATACAGGAAATACTTCGAATACAGGAAATCCTTCAAATGCAGGAAATCCTTCAAATGCAGGAAATACTTCGAATACAGGAAATACTTCGAATACAGGAAATACTTCAAATGCAGGAAATACTTCGAATACAGGAAATACTTCGAATACAGGAAATACTTCGAATACAGAAAATACTTCGAATACAGGAAATACTTCCAACTCAAAAAATATTATACATGTAAACAAAACTAATTCTACTACAATAGCTACACCAACTACTAAATCACCAGTTACTGAATCTACATCTACTAATCCCAAAACTGGTGATGCAAGCGAAGTTCCTTTAGCTTTAGGACTTATTGCTTCTCTTGGAGCTTTAGTAGCTATAAACACTAAAAAAGTCAAAAAATTATTTACAAAATAATATATTTTAAAGGAAGAGATATACAAAATCTCTTCTTTTTTTCTATTCCATATTTATTTAGAATATTATTTTTCTTATTTTCTTTATTTTATAAAGTACTATACAAATTATTAATGATATTAGAAAACTTGCTATAGCTATAACTAAAGTTCCAATTAGCACATTTTCTATTGCTAAAATATTTCCTAAAATTAATACAATCATAAAATGTAGCCCATATATTCCAAAAGTGTATTTTGCTATTTTTATTAGAATACATTCTCTTATACTCATATTACAAAAAAATGTGTATAAACTTATGCTTCCAATTAATACTGGTGGATTTAAGCTTGTATGAAAATACATAAATATTGGATTTTCTAAGTTTTTAAAATATATTGATAATCCTGCTCCAACTACTAAAGCAGTAATAAATAGAATTAAAAAACATTTACTATTTTCAATCTTTTTATCTTTTATTACTTTTCCTATTAAGAAATATCCTAAAAATTCAACTGGATAATATAACGGAATATTCAAAAACCCTATTTTCATTCTTGCAAATTCACATATAACACCTAAAATAAGAATTATTATACTAAGATTTCTAAATCCTTTATTACTAATTTTATTTTTTATATCTACAATAAATGGTGTTAATATATAAAGTAAAACTAATAAATATAAATACCATAAATGAATTGAAGCTCCTCCCATAAAAATTTCTTTCCAAAGAGTTCCTATATTAAAACTTGGATCTAATCCTATCCTAAATAAACTATATGCAATATTCCAAAATATAATTGCTCCTATTGCCCTTGGAAGTCTTCTCTTATAAAACTCTTTTTTACTCTTATATTTCTTAATTAAAAATCCTCCACTTATCATTACAAATATAGGTACTGCTATTCTTCCTATAATAGATATTGGAATTGTTACATTTAAGTTAGTCCTCCCCATACTTATACCTTTTAATAAATATGGTGCTACTGAATGTACAATTACCACTAAAAAACAACATATTACCTTTAACAAATCCATATTCTGTTCTCTTCTCATTTCTTCCCCTTAAAATATTCATATATACTCATATTATACTTTTTATACCTTTTATATGTTAAAAAAAAAATTGCCATTTAGGCAATTTTTATTCTTCTTCTTCAAGATACAATTCTTCAGCATCATGGTCATAATAAAATAATTCTGCATATCTTCCCCAATCAATTATTATATCCATCATTTCTTCTACTTCATCTGTGCTAAAGTATTTTTTAAATAGTTCTTTAAAGAATTCTTCTTTCATTTTTTTATTACTTTTAGTATTTAACACATTTAAAATAACTTTAAATGTTGAAATTTTTTCTATCTGTTCTTTAAACAAATCTTTGCTTTCATCTTTATCAAGTTCAACAAACTCTTTTCCAAGTGATGTAATAAAAATATCTCCCTCTTTAACCTCTGCAAATCCAAGCATTGATATCCCTTCAATATTAGGAAACAAATCATCAATTTCCATCATTAAATCTCCACCTAATTGGTATATATCCATTTTACCACCATTATCATCTATAAGTTCTAGTAATCCCTCCATAACTCCAACATGTGAATAAGGAATTGCTACTGGTTTCGTAATCTTCTCTTTTTCTGCTTTTGGTGCTTCTGCTGTCACAACTTCTTGATCTTCAAGTTTTCCTTCTATTAAAAGTTTATAAACTTTATCTACTAATTTTTCAAACTCTGGTGATTTTCTATTTCTTGGATGTGGAAGATTAATTTCTATTTCTCCTGCCACATGAGTTGGTTTTTTACTAAGCATAATTATTTTATCAGCCATTAAAACAGCTTCTTCAATACCATGAGTAATCATTATTATACTTTTTATTGGCATTCTCTTTTCTGTCCAAAGATCTACAAGCTCTGTTCTTAAGTTTTCTGCTGTTAAATAATCCAGTGCTGAAAATGGTTCATCTAAGCAAAGTAATTTAGGCTCTACCGCTAATGCTCTAGCAAATCCAACTCTTTGTCTCATTCCTCCAGATAGTTCCTTTGGATAAGCTTCTTCAAATCCATCAAGTCCTATAAGACTTATAAGCTCTTCTGCTTTATCATGTGTATAATCTTTAGGAAATCCTTTCACTTTAAGTCCAAGCTCTACATTTTCACGAACAGTAAGCCATGGAAAAAGTGCAAATGTTTGAAATACTATTGCTGCTGCTGAACTTACTTCATTAACTTTTTTTCCATCTAATATTACTTCACCTTCATCAGCTTTAATAAGTCCTGTCATTATTCTTAAAAGTGTACTCTTTCCTGACCCTGATGGACCTAGAATTGCTACAAATTCTCCTTCATTTATTGTTAGGTTTATATTATCTAATGTTGGTTTATCTGAATTTCCAAAATATTTTACTATACTATCTACTTTTATAAATTCTTTTGCATTTTTCATTTAATCCACCTCCGTCTTAAATTTCCATTTTAAATTTTTCATCTGCTAGCTTATATAGTCTATTCCATACAAGCTTATTAAAGATTACAACTACAATTGCCATTGTAAGTGTTGCCATTAATAGCATAGCAAAATTACCATTTGCTGTTGACTCAGAAATTAATGCTCCAAGCCCTGTTGTTGTTACTGTTTTCCCATTAAATGTTACATATTCAGCAACTATACTTGCATTCCAACAACCACCTGCTGCTGTAATCATTCCTGTAACTAAATAGGGAAATATTGATGGAAGTATTAAATATCTCCATTTTTTAAATCCTGTTATTCCAAATGTTTTTGCTGCAGCCTTTAAGTCTTCTGGAATTGCCATAGCACCTGCAATAACATTAAATAAAATATACCATTGTGTTCCAAGCAGCATAAGAATTACTGCTGCAATATTTAATCCACCAATTTTATTTATTAAGAATAATAAAAGAACTGGGAATACTGCTGTTGCTGGAACTGATGCTGCTATTTGAATTAAAGGTTGTAATATTTTTGCAAGTTTTTTATTCATTCCAATTAAAACTCCAACTGGTACTGTCCAAATTAATGCAATAATTTGCGCAGCAACAACTCTTAAGAAAGTTGCTCCAACTGCTGGGAATAGACTTAATAATTCTGTTGTTGTTAATTGCATAAATAACTTACTTGCTTTAATTCCTAAATAAACTAAAACTATTATTCCAATGACTCTAATAGCCCATTTTAAAGTTATACGTGCAACACTTTTCTTTCCTTCTCTTACACGTTCTTTTTTTCTCTCTTCCAACTTATCGATAACTCTATCTAATTTTTCTCCAAAAAGTTCTACTATTTTGTCTACTATATTATCCATAATAAATCCAACAACTGCTGATCTTCTTAAAAGTGTTAACAGTGCTGAATGTGGTACTTCAGTTTGAGTAAGTTCCATTTTAAATTTATCTGCCCAAACATTTAAAGGTCTCCAGATAAGTTGATCTAATAAAACAATTACTACTATTAAAGATAGAATTCCAATAACTAATGCCTTTATATCTCCCTTATCTGCTGCTTCTTGAAGATATGAACCTATTCCTGGAAGTGCATAAGTTTTCCCATTCAGTGTAAACATTTCACACGTCATAAGGAAGAACCAGCCTCCCGCCCAAGACATCATGCTATTCCATACAAGTCCCATCATTCCAAAAGGAAGTTCAAGCTTTCTAAATTTTTGCCATTTATTTAATCTAAACACATCCGATGCTTGACTTAAATCTTCTGGCAATGTTTTTACTGAACTATAAAAACTAAATGTCATATTCCAAGCTTGACTTGTAAATATAAGAACTATACTCGCTAAGTTTATTCCTATATTGTGACTTGGAAATAATGCCATAAGTCCAAGTGATACTGCTGGTAAAAATGATAGTACTGGTATAGATTGAAGTATATCTATAATTGGTATCATTATCTTTTCAGCTTTCTTACTATGTCCTGCTATATGTCCATAAACTAACGTAAATATCAATGATAAAACATATGCTGCTGCCATTCTACCTACTGATTTTAGCATATATACAGGAATATTACTTATTTTAATAGATATCGTACTCCCTACATCATTTGGGTTTACATGCCCATTTATAGCTGGTGTTAATGCCAATACAAGAACAGCTGCTATAGCTAAAAAGATTAAGATATCTATTATTCCAAATTTTCTATCAACTACTGCTTTTTCCATATTCATAATTTTTTTCTTCTCCTTTTTTTATTTCCGTATATGACTACCTCCGTCTGCGTCCATATTAATCTCCTCCTTTTAGTTTCTCCTAATTATGTACATACTATAAGTACTAAGATTGTAAAAATTCAAAAAAAAGGTTTTTAGAACATAATCCTAAAAACCTATAACAATCATCTTAAAAATCTTGTACCATGGTTTTAGCACTATATAGCTTTGAGCTAAACTCAGCTACATTAAGTAAAGCCTTAACTCGGCAATACCTGTTGACTCATTGGCATCTTTCGATGTTTCTGAGCAGTAGCATTTATCTAATATAGGAGCCTCCCCTAAAATATTCTATTTTTTCTCAAAAAAGTTATAATAAATTTACTTTCTTCTTTTAAATTATAGTTTTTTAAATTTGTAAAGTCAATATTTTTGCTTTTCTATTTATAAAGTTCAATTTAAATTAATATCTTTACCACTTACTATTTTTCACTAAATTTTCTACAAACTCAGTTTTAGGATTTTTTATTATCTCATTTTTATCTCCACTTTGAATTATTTTTCCTTTATCCATAACAACAATTTTTTGTCCAAGCCTCATTGCTTCCCTTATATCATGCGTTATAAATACAATAGTAATTTTTCTTTTTTTGTGTATCCTTAAAATTTCTTCTTGAAGTGATTTTCTTGTTATTTCGTCTACGTTTCCAAAAGGTTCATCCATTAAAATGATCTTGGGATTATTTATTAGAGCCCTTCCTATTCCAACCCTCTGCCTCTGTCCTCCAGAAAGCTCCTTTGAGTATCTTTTTAATATACTTTTTTCTAATCCTATAATACTTAAAATCTCATCTATTTTTTTATTCTTCTCTTCCTTATTTATCTTCTTTTCTAAATCAAGAACATAGCTTAAATTTTTTTCTATATTCAAATGTGGAAAAAGTGAAATACTTTGAACTACATACCCTATCTCTCTTCTTTTTATTTCAAAGTCTTTCTCATTAAAGCTTTTTCCTTCTATTAAAATTTCTCCTAAATCTGCTTTAATAAGTCCATTGATAAGTTTTATAAATGTAGTTTTACCACATCCTGAAGTTCCAATAACAGTCACAAATTCTCCCTCTTCTATTGAAATATCTACATCCTTTAATGCCATATTATTTTTATAACTTTTACTTACATTTTTAAATTCAATTATCTTCATCTATTTAATTATTCCTTTTTCCTTTAAAAATTCATAAGCTACGTCCCTATCTTCTTTTCCATCGCCTTCAACTTTATAATTTAATTTTGCCATTTCTTCTTCATTTATAATATTATCCATTAAAGCTAAAACTTCATTTAACTCTGGATACTTATCTAAAATATCCAATCTAACTACTGTACTACAGTAATAAGTATCATAAAATTTCTTATCATCTTCTAATAAAACTACATCTGAAGTAGTAAGACTTCCATCTGTTGTAAATACATTCATTACATCTATCTTTTTCTCATTTATTGCCTTATGTTTTAATCCTATATCCAAATCTATAGTTCTCTTAAAATCAAACCCATATTCCTTTTTAAGACCCTCATATCCATCTTCTCTTTCATAAAAATCATATTCAGCACCAAAAGTTAAATCCTTTGAATACTTAGAAAGGTCTGAATAAGTTTTTATATTATATTTTTCAGCTATATCACGTCTCACAACTAATCCAAAATTATTATTAAATCCATAGGAGTTTATCCATGTTAATTTATACTCTTCTTCATATCTCTTTTTTAATTCTTCAAATAACTCTTTATCTTCTAAATTTCTATTATCCTTCAAAACAAATCTCCATCCTGTTCCTGTATACTCAGGATACATATGAAAATCACCCTTAACTATAGCAGGATGAATATTACTAGTTCCTCCTCCAATTCCCTTAGTTACCTCTACCTTTAAATCTGTTTTATCCTCAATTATAAGTTTAATCATTTCACTTAAAATAAATTGCTCTGTCATTGGCTTAGTTGCAATTCTTATAACCTCTTCACTCTTTCCACAAGCGCTTAGAATAAACCCCAAAAATATACAACTTAAAAATATACTTACTCTTTTTATACCTCTCATCAATCAATCCTCCATTTTATAAACCTTTCAACTCTTCCTATAATAAAATCAAATCCTATAGCTAAAGTTGCAATTAAAAGACTTCCTGCAATAGTAAGAAGAGTATTATTTGTAGTTATCCCCCTATAAATACAAACACCAAGCCCTCCTGCTCCAATAAAAGATGCAATCCCACCTAAAGCAATAGTCATAACAACCATATTTCTAAAACCTGCTATAATTACTCCTAATGCTAATGGTAATTTAATTTTATAAAGAATCTGAAATCTAGTACTGCCCATTCCTTTTGCAACTTCAATAAGCTCTCTATCAATTTCATTAAGCCCTGCATAAGTATTCCTTATCATAGGAAGAAGAGCATAAATAGTAAGAGCAATAATTGCACTCTTATTCCCAATCCCTGATATAGGAATTAAAAAACCTAAAAGTGCTATAGATGGAATAGTATAAACAAAATTAGTTATTCCTAAAACAATAGCTGATGTTCCTTTAAACTCATTTATAACAATACCTACTACTCCACCAATTAATGCACCTAAAAAAATTGCTATAAAACAAATTTTCATATGTTCAAAAATAAGTTCCATAAAAAAATCACTTCTACTCACATATAAATCAATTAACGCCCCTATAAATATACCCCCTTACAAAAATGAAATTTCCCTTCTTATTTAAACTATTCAGAAATCTTGCAATGGTTACTTTTTTAAAATAAAATTTTTCTATACTAAATACTTATATTAATAAAAATGCCTCTTAGAAAACATTTTCATTCTTTAAGTAAAAGTTTACAAAAATTACATTGAAAAACTTATACGTACAAGATATTATAAGTATATAAGATATACGTATAAGTTTAAATGCTAAAAATATCTCTGTAAAAGAACCCGATACAAATTAATATATTTTTTAGGAGGAAATATTATGGCAAATACAAAACAGTTCGAAGCTGATGTAAAGGAAATATTAGAAGCTGTTGGTGGCGAAGAAAACGTTTCAATGGCAACTCACTGTATTACAAGATTAAGATTCATTTTAAAAGATGAAGGAAAGGTTGATGAAGGAAAATTAAATAGTATTGGACTTGTAAAAGGTAACTTTAGTGCAAATGGTCAATTCCAAGTTATTATAGGACCAGGAACTGTTGATAGAGCATATGATTATCTTTTATCAATTACAAACATAAAAGGTGTCTCTAAAGCAGAAGCAAAAGATGAAGCTGCTAAAAAGTTAAATCCAATACAACTTGCAATTAAAACTTTATCAGATATATTTATTCCAATTCTTCCTGCAATCGTAACAGCAGGGCTTTTGCTAGGATTAAATAATATTTTAGCAGGTCAAGGAATATTTTATGCTAATAAATCTTTAATCCAAGTATATCCAGCATGGGCTGGATTTGCCGAAATGGTAAACGTTATAGCAAATACATCATTTACATTTTTAACTGCACTTGTTGGTTGGTCAGCTGCTAAAAAATTTGGTGGAAACCCATTATTAGGAATAGTTTTAGGCCTAATACTTGTTAATCCAGCATTATTAAATGCTTATTCTTATGGAAAAGCAGTCGCAAATCATACCGTACCAACTTGGTCATTATTTGGACACGCATTCCAAAAGATAGGCTATCAAGGTCAAGTGTTACCAGTTCTTGTTTCAACATATATAATGGTTAAAATAGAAAAATTCATGAATAAAGTGGTCCCTGACTCATTTAAACTATTATTGGTAGCACCCGTAGCATTATTAGTAACTGGACTTTTATCATTTATTATTATTGGACCTGTAACATTTGCACTAGGTAATGCAATGTCAGCAGGATTTGTGTACTTATTTAAACATTATGCTTTATTTGCCGGTTTATTATTTGGATTTACTTATGCTATGATAGTTATCACTGGAATGCATAATACTTTCTTAGTTGTAGACTTTCAATTACTAGCCTCTCCACTACATGGTGCACTTTTATGGCCTATGGTTGCATTATCAAATATTACACAGGGCTCAGGAGCTCTTGCAATGTTTTTCTTAAGTAAAGATAAAAAAACGAAGAGTCTTGGAGCAACTGCTGGTATTACAGCCTATTTAGGTGTAACAGAACCAGCTATGTATGGAGTGACACTAAGGTATAAATGGCCATTCTTAGCTTGCTTAATAAGTTCTGCTTGTGCAGCAGCTTATATAGCTGTACACGGTGTTTTAGCAACTTCAATTGGAGTTGGAGGTTTACCTGCATTTTTATCAATATTCCCTAAATTTTGGGGAGTTTACTTTATAGGTATGGCAATCGCTTTTGTTGGCCCATTAGTATTAATACCAATTATGTTTTTCTTAATTCCTAAAGTAAGAAGAGATATAAAAGATGTTGATGAAGGTAAGGGCGCAATCAAATTTAATTTAGATGCTTTAACAGGTGGAGCAACAGAAAAAGAAACTGCTAAAGTTCAAAAAGAAGCAGCTAAAATTACAGAAAATAAAATAAATGGAGAAATTCCAAATAGTGATGAATTAATAGAAAAAAATAAAGGGCTTGTAGAGAAAGTATTCAGTCCTGTTAAGGGTGAATTTATAAAATTAGAAAATTCGCAAGATGAAACATTTGCAAGCAAAATGTTAGGCGAAGGTATTGCAATAGAACCAACAGAAGGAAAAATAACCTCACCAGCAGATGGTGTAGTTTCAATGATATTTGGAACAAAGCATGCATTATCAATAACTACAAATAAAGGAGTGGAACTTTTAATTCATGTAGGAATAGATACTGTCGGAATGGAAGGTAGAGGATTTGAAACATTAGTTAAAGTTGGAGATAGAGTAAAGTTTGGAGATGAACTTTTAAATTTTAATATTGATTTGATAAGAAAAGAAGCTGTTGCCGCAACTGTATTTATGGTGGTTGCAAATACAGATAAATTTAAGGAAATATCCATTAATGAAGATAAGAAGAGTATAGATAAAGATGAGTTAATGGAAATCAAATTTAACTAGTATTAAGGCAAATGGTGTATCTTTAGATATAGTATTTGCCTTGAATTAATTAATAGAGAATTTGGAGGAAAAATTATGAAAAAAATAGATTTAAAAAATACAGTAGTATATCAAATATATCCAAAATCATTTAAAGATAGTAATAATGATGGAATAGGTGATTTAAGAGGAATTATAGAAAAATTGGATTATTTAAAAACTTTAGGAGTTGATTATCTTTGGTTAACACCTTTTTACATATCACCTCAAAAAGATAATGGATATGATGTAGCTGACTATTATAATATAGATAAAAGTTTTGGAACTATGAAAGACTTTGAAGAATTAGTTGAAGAAGCAGAAAAAAGACATATGTACTTAATGTTAGATATGGTATTTAATCATACATCTACAGAGTGTGAATGGTTTAAAAAAGCTTTGGCTGGAGATGAAAAGTATAAAAATTATTATATCTTCAAAAAAGGAAAAGATGGGAAGCCACCAACTAATTGGATTTCTAAGTTTGGTGGCTCTGCATGGGAGTATATAGAAAAGTTTAATGAGTATTATTTACATTTGTTTGATAAAACACAAGCAGATTTAAATTGGGCGAATGAAGATGTTAGAAAAGAGATTTATAATATCGTGAACTTTTGGATAGATAAAGGTGTAAAAGGATTTAGATTTGATGTAATTAATTTAATTTCTAAACCTGAGAAATTTGAAGATGATCTCTTAGGAGATGGAAGAAGATTTTATACTGATGGACCTAAGATACATCAGTATTTAAAAGAATTAAATACAAAAACTTTCGGAAGATTTGAAGATATAATAACAGTTGGTGAGATGTCATCTACAGATATTGAAAATTGTATAAAATATACTAATCCAAACGAAAAGGAATTGACAATGGCATTTAATTTTCACCATTTAAAGGTAGATTATAAAAATGGGAATAAATGGAGTGTAGATGATTTTGATTTCTTAGAGCTTAAAGATATATTTGATAAATGGCAAAATGGAATGGAAAAAGGAAATGGATGGAATGCAGTGTTTTGGTGTAACCATGATCAACCAAGAATAGTTTCAAGATTTGGAGATGATAAAAAATATCCAGTCGAAAGTGCAAAAATGCTTGGAACAACTATCCATATGCTTAGAGGAACGCCTTATATTTATCAAGGAGAAGAATTTGGAATGACTAATCCATATTATGATTCAATTCAGCAATATAAAGATGTAGAGTCTATTAATTATTATAATATATTAAAAAAATCAGGAGAATCTAAAGAAAACATTCTTAAAATTTTAAGTGAAAAATCAAGAGACAATTCAAGAACTCCAGTTCAATGGAATAATGGAGAAAATTGTGGCTTTACAAAAGGAAATCCTTGGCTTGAAGTAGGTAAAAATATAGATATTAATGCAGAAAATGCGTTAAATGATGATAATTCAGTTTTTTATCATTATCAAAAGCTTATAAAGCTTAGACATGAGGAAAAGCTAATATCTGAAGGAACATTTGAAATAATTTTAAAAGAAGATAAAAATATTTTTGCATATATTAGAAAATATAAAAATGAAAGATTACTAGTTATAAATAATTTTTATGGATCTGAATGCGAATTTAAATTACAAAATCAAAATCTAGATTTATTAAAATATAATTCTAAAATATTAATTTCTAACTATACAGATTCAAGTAAAGAGTTTCAATCTATAAAATTAAGACCATATGAAAGTATTGTATATAAACTTGTTAAATAAAATAATCAATGCTAGAATATTTACAAGGTGATGAATATGGAAAGTAAATATTTAAAAATATATAATGAAGTTGTTTCAGAAATAGAAAATGGAATCTTAGAACCAAATGAAAAATTATCATCTGAAACTGAAATGATGGAAAAATATTCAGTTTCAAGAGACACAGTACGAAAAGCACTAAATAAACTTGAACAAAACGGATATATAATAAAGAAAAAAGGTAAAGGCTCATTTGTATTAGAGATGGCTAGATTTGATTTTCCATTAGCTGGAGTTGTGAGTTTTAAAGAATTATCACAAAAATTGAATGGTAAAATAGTAACTTATTTAGAAAAATTTAATTTAATTACAGAAAACCATCCTATAAGAAAAAAATTAAAATGTAATGATGATATTTGGGAAATTATTAGGGTTAGAGAAATAAATGGTGAAAAAATAATTTTAGATAAAGATTACTTAAATAGATCTCTTATTCCCAATTTAACAAAAGAAATTTGTAAAAATTCGATTTATGAATATATTGAAACTATACTAGGGCTTAAAATCGCTTTTGCAAGAAAAGAAATAACTGTGAGACAAGTAACTATAGAAGATAAGAATCTTTTAGATATTGAAGATTTTAATTATATTGTTATATGTAAAAGTTATACCTACTTAGAAAATGGTGAATTATTTCAATATACAGAATCTAGGCATAGGCCGGATAAATTTAAATTTATGGAATTTGCAAGAAGAAAATAAAACCATACTTAATTGTAGAGCTACGTGATTTTAATTTTAAAATTTCTAATTTAATATAGAAATAAAGGACTTTTTTTTAAATCTAAAAAAGTCCTTTATTTTATTTTTAAAACTATAACCACTAAACTTTGTAAGTAGATCTCTCAGTAAATAATTTATAAATTACAACACTATAAAATACTTTTCCTTTATAAGTTCTATTTTTCTAAATGATTCATCCTTTTCACTTCTCTTCTAACGCCTTATTTTTCAGAATTAAAAATATTATAAATACTATTACTGAAATTATTAGCATCCCTAAAAATAAAAATTCTTTATCTATGTTGTATAAAAAGGCTGCATATATTGGACCTATTGCATAGCCTATTGATTCTGCTGCTCCTACTACTCCAAATACAAAGCCTTTTATGTCTTCATTTTCTCTAAAGCTTAAAAGTGAGTTTTGAAGTGCTCCATTTAAAAAGGTTGCTCCAAGAAAGTATCCTATTATAATTACTGTGAAAATCCATTGTTTTCTTATTATAAATAAAAGCAATAATGCTATATTCATTACTATAAAGCTTATGTAAAATTGTTTTTTAATTCCAAGCTTATCACTTACAATTCCTGAAAGTGGTGCAAAAAATCCAAATATAAAAAGATATATAGATATTATAAATGAGGTATAAAATGTAGTTCCTCCTAAAACCTCTCTTCCGTAAAAAGGAAACATAGCGCAGGTAGATCCATAAATAAAATCTCCAAGAAGTGCTATAAAGGATAACAATACTATTTTTACTAAAAGTTTCTTTTCTTTTACTTCTTCATATATAACCTTAAGCCTACACATAATTGGCTCTTTAGAGCATTTACACTTTTCCATTACCTTTTCTGGACCTTTTATTTTAAAAATCAAGAATGCTAATGAAATTATTATCCCAATACAAGTTAAGATAAAAATTATATTAAAGCTAGAAAATAAAGATAAAATATATCCACTTATAATAGCTCCAATTCCCCCACCTAACGTAAAAACTGCTGATGCATATCCTGTTGATTCTCCACGTTTCTTTTCATCTAATACTCTTGCTAAAACAGAAAAGGTTGGTGGTGCTGCTATTCCTAAAAATATTCCTTGAAAAACATAAATAATCTCTCCCATTAAAGAAAATTTAGTAAATATATATCCAATAGGAATTAATACTAGTAAAATTAATGCAATACACCAAAGCTTTTTATCACCAAAGGAATCTGAAACTGGTCCAAATAAAACTTGAGCTATAGCTTTTCCAACTCCATATAAAGACATAAAGGTTCCAACTACAATCGTAGTTGCTCCTAAACTTTCTAAAAATAAAGGAATTATAGGAATTAAAAAACTATAGCTTATTCCAAAAATAAATCTTAAAATACAAAATAATCTAAGGTCTTTTTCTTTAAACAAAATACTATTTTTTATATTCATTATTTTCTCCAAAACCTTTTTTACCTTTAGTATCTATAAAATTCCCTCTTCTTATTCTATCTTCTTCTTTTCTCTAATGTTAATAAATAAAGTATAGTTACAAACATAGATACTGCAAGAAGTGAAACAAAGAAAAGATTTTTATTTATTTCATAAACAAATGCAGAAATAAAAGGGCCTAAGGCATATCCAATAGATTCAACTGCTCCAACAAATCCAAATATAAACCCCTTTATATCCTCTTCCTCACCAAACTCTGATAAAACACTTTGGAAAATAGCATTAAGACAAGTCGCTCCAAGAAAATAAATAATTATAACTCCTGTAAATAAAAGTTTATTTCTTATAAAAATAAGTCCCATAAGTGTAGTATTCATAATAAAAAATGAAAGCCCTAAATGCTTTTTAACCCCAATCTTATCACATATAACTCCTGCAACAGGTGCACCAATTCCAAATACAATAAGATAGGCAGAAATAATAAAAGAAGTAAAACCAACCTCCATCCCTAAAACATCTCTACCATAAAAATGAAAAATAGCAATAATACAGCCATAAACATAATCACCTAAAAAAGCAACTGCTGAAACTAAAAGAATTTTATTTCTAAGGCCTCTACATCTTATCTTTTCTAATATATGAAAAACACTTTCATCTTTTTTCCTAACAGCTCTAACCCTCTTAACCTTTTTTATATTTATAGTAAAATATAAAAAAGCTATAAAAATAATAATAAAAGATATGAAAAATACAAGCCTATAATTATTAAACCTTGAAATAATAAATCCAGCAAGGGCTGCTCCAATTCCACCACCAATAGTAAAAACTGCAGATGCAAATCCTGTAGACTCCCCTCTCTTCCTCTTATCAACAGACCTTGCTAAAATAGAAAAAGTTGCAGGTGCTGCCATTCCTAAAACTCCACCTTGAATAACATGTAAGCTTCCAGCCATAAGGCCATTTGTACAAAAAATATACCCAATAGGTACCAAACACATAACCAAAAGAGCAATCTTTAAAGCAAGCTTGTCTCCTATAACATCTGTAATAACCCCAAAAGGAAGCTGTGTAAATGTTTCACAAATTCCATAAAGAGAAATAATACTCCCAATCATAACAGTAGAAACATTCATCTCCTTCAAATATAAAGGAATAATAGGAATCATTATGCTATAACCAATACCAAAAAATAATCTATAAACACAAAAATTTCTAAGCTCCTTATTTCTAAAAACACTATTTCCTAAACTCATAATCCGCTCCTAAAAAATCATTTCTTTTATACATATTCTAAAAGATTCCATATTATTATTTATGGTAAAAACTTTTCAGAAAAAATAAAACTCCTATGGAACTTACCATAAGAGCTTTATTTCTTAAA
>NZ_JBOGCC010000178.1:0-5242 GCF_051656525.1 Clostridium sp.
AACAATGGTAACTAAATTTTATGGAAGTGGAGAATTAAAAGATTGCTCTAATCCTAATGCTCTTCATGAAGCTAATCTTTTATTATTAGATATAACAAAAGCGAGATTTGAATTAGATTGGAAACCAACTTTAACAATAGAAAATAGTATTGAACTTACAACAGAATGGTACAAAAGATATAAAAATGAAAATGTGTATAATTTATGTTTAGAGCAAATAGAAAAATTTTGTAATTTTGAAAGGTAGATAAAGATGAAAGTATCAGATTATATAGTTAAATTTTTTGAAGAAAAAAAAATAGATACAGTGTTTGGATATTTAGGTGGAATGATAACTCATTTAGCAGATTCAATAGCTAAAAATCCAAATGTTGATTTTATTCAAGTATATCATGAACAGACAGCATCAATAGCAGTAGAAGGTTATGCTAGAGAAAATGGAAATATAGGAGTAGCAATAGCTACAAGCGGTCCAGGTGCAACAAATATGATAACAGGAATAGCAGATGCTTATTTTGATTCAATTCCAGCTTTATACATAACGGGTCAAGTAAATACTTATGAATATAAATATGATAAACCCATAAGACAACTAGGATTTCAAGAGACAGATGTAGTTTCTTTAGTTAAAGGAATAACAAAGTATGCTACAATGATAACAGATGAAAGTAAGATAAGATATGAATTAGAAAAAGCTTACTTTATAGCAAAAGAGGGTAGGCAAGGTCCAGTATTATTGGATATACCTATGAATATACAAAGAGCTGAAATAAATCCAGATATTTTAGAAGGATTTATTCCAAATGAAAAAAAAGAAAAAGTATATAATTTAGAAGAAATAAACCAATTGTTAAAAAAAGCTAAAAGACCAATGTTATTAGTTGGAGGAGGATGTATTAATTCTAATTCTCAAATAGAAATTAATAATTTTGTTGAAAAAACTGGAATACCAGTAGTTTCATCTCTTATGGGGAAAGGGTCAGTTGATGAAACAAAAGACGAGTACATGGGAATGTTAGGAAGTTATGGTAACAGATGTGCAAATATAGCAGTAGCGAATGCAGATTTATTGATAGCTCTAGGTACTAGATTAGATACAAGACAAACAGGAGCAATGGTAAATGAATTTTTAAGAAATGGTAAAATTATTCATATAGATATTGATGAAGCTGAATTACAAAACCATAGGATAGAAAATAAGATTAATATATCGATGGATGCTAAACAATTTGTAGGTAAGTTACAAAAAGAAACTTTAAATATTTTAGAATGGAAAACTTATTTAAAAGATTTAAAGAAAAATTATAATCAAGAAAAAGAGATTGAAAAAAATGTGAAAAATAAAGCACCATATAAATTAATAGAAACTTTAAATAAATACTCTAAAGAGGGAGAGGTATTCACAGGAGATATTGGTCAAAATCAGATGTGGACAGCTCAAAGTTTAATATTGAAAAAAAATCAAAAATTCTTTACTAGTGGAGGATTAGCCCCAATGGGTTATTCATTACCTTGTTCAATAGGAGTAGCATTTGCTAAAAAAAATGATGAAGCGATATATTCTATAAATGGAGATGGTGGTTTTCATATGGCAATTCAGTCATTATTATTAATCTCTCAATATAACCTTCCTATAAAAGTTATAATAATGAATAATAGTGCATTAGGAATGATAACACAATTCCAAGAGCTATATTTTGAAAATAGATTAACTGGAACAGTTAAAGATGGTGGATACATAATTCCTAATTTAAAAGAGATTGCTTCTGCATATGGAGTAAAATATTATAAAGTAACAGAAGCAGAATTAAGTGATGAAAGTTTAATGGAAAATATTTTTTCACAAAGAAATTGTCTAATTGATTATCAAATTGAAGGAGAATCAAGAGTTTATCCAAAACTTGAATTTAATTCGCCGTTAGAAAACACAAGTCCAAAACTACCAGAAGATGAATTGAAAAAAATAATGTTGAATTATTAGGAGATATTAATGAATAAAATAATAGAAGAGGATTTAGAAAATATTGTAAATAAAAAATTAGAATGGAGAAAATTTGAAGGAAAAAATATTCTAATAACTGGAGCAAATGGAATATTGCCATCATATATGGTCAAAACACTATTATATCTAAATAAATCTTTAGAAAAAAAATGTAAAGTTTATGCTCTTGTAAGAAATATCGAGAAAGCTAAAAATAAGTTTAAAGATTTTTTAGATGATAATAATTTAATATTTTTAGAACAAGATGTTTGTGATAAAATAACATTAGATATAGAATTTAATTATGTTATTCATGCTGCAAGTCAAGCAAGTCCAAAATATTATTTAATTGATCCTGTGGGTACATTAAATGCAAATATAATTGGAACAAATAATATTTTAGAAATTTGTAAAAATAAAAAAATAGAGAGTTTTTTATTTTTTAGCACAAGTGAAATTTATGGAGAGTTATCAAATAATAATTTCTCAATAAAAGAAGATGAGTATGGAATAGTTGATTGTACAAATATAAGGTCTTCTTATTCGGAAAGTAAAAGAATGGCAGAAACAATGTGTGTTTCTTGGTTTAAACAGTATGGGGTTCCGTGTAAAATAGTTAGAATTTTTCATACTTATGGACCTGGGATAGAATTAAATGATGGAAGAGTATTTTCGGATTTTATAAAAAATATTTTAAATAATGAAAATATTGAAATGAAAAGTGATGGTAAAGCAATGAGAGCATTTTGTTATATAAGTGATGCTACTTATGGCTTTTTTAAGATTTTATTAGAAGGAAAAAATGGAGAGGCTTATAATTTAGGAAATCCTGAAGCAGAAGCAAGTATAGTCGAATTAGCAAAGGAATTAGTAGAAATTTATCCTGAAAAAAAACTTAAAGTTATTGAATCAGAACAAAATAATCCAAATTATTTAAAAAGTGAAATAAAAAGAAATTGTCCATGTATAGATAAAATAAAAAAAATAGGTTGGAAGCCTGAAGTTGGAATAAAAGATGGATTTAAACGAACAATAGAAAGCTATTTAGAAAGTGAGCAATAGTGAAAAAAATATTATCGAAATTAAAAAAAGATAATTTATTATTAAATATATTATCAAATTTTTTATTTAAAGGATTGGGTATAGGATTGAGTTTTATAAGTATCCCAATAATGCTAAAGTATTTAGATAAAGATAACTACGGATTATGGATTTTAATATTATCAATAACAAGCTGGATATATACTTTTGATATAGGAATAGGAAATGGTTTAAAAAATAGATTAGCAGAAACATTGACTAAAAAAAATGAAAAAGAAGCTAAAGAATATATAGCAACAAGTTATTTTTTTGTAACTATAATATCAATTATATTTTTTTCATTATCATATATTATTTTAAAAAATATAGATCTTAGCAGACTATTAAATATAACATATATAAGTAACAATGAATTAAATAAAATACTACTCATAAACATAGGGTTTGTTTGTATTAATTTCATATTTAGTTTGTGTAATAATGTATTTTTGGGTTCACAAAAATCATATTTATCATCAATAAATTCAGTACTATCACAAATTATATTTTTTATTTTTTTGCTAAATCTTTTTTATTTTAAAAAGAATTCAATAATTTTATTAAGTTTAACTTATGGATTAGGGATATTTTTATCGCATATGATTTTATCAATTTATTATTTCTATAAGAATAAAAATTTATTATTTAAGATAAAAGATATAAGATTAAATAAAACTAAAAATATTTTTGGAATAGGCTTGAAAATATTTTTAGTTCAAATAGCAGGATTAATAATATTTTCGACAGATAATTTTATTATAACTAAATACACAGGGATTGAAAATGTTGCAATCTATAATATAGTTAATAAATTATTCGGAATTCCATTGTTAGCTATGACATTAATTACAACTCCTATTTGGCCAGCTGCTACTAAGGCTTTTCATGAGGGGAATATAGAGTGGTTAAAAAATATTTTAAAAAAATTGCAAAAAGTATTTGTTAGTTTATTAATTTTAACTATTATTATGATTATACTTGGAAAGCCTTTTATAAAAATATGGACATTAGGTGAAATAGAACCATCTTTATCATTAGTAGTAGTATGTGGACTAGCGACCTTATTAACATGTTTTAGTAATATCTATTCAACGATAATATTTGGAATAGGAATAGGGTGGGGAATAGTTATTTTATCTTTAACTCAAGCAATTATAAATATAGTAGTTTCATTGATAGCAATCATTTATTTTGATTTAGGAATTGTAGGAGTTGTATTAGGAACATGTTTTAGTATGTTAACAAATGTTTTTGTATTACCAAGATCATTAAAAAAAATGATAGAAAAAATTTAAAAGGAGTTAAAAATGAAAGGAATCATATTAGCAGGAGGATCTGGAACAAGACTGTATCCAGTAACAAAAGCAATTAGTAAGCAAATAACACCGATTTATGACAAGCCACTAATTTATTATCCATTATCTGTTTTAATGTTAGCAGGAATTAAGGATATTTTAATAATATCTACTCCTAGAGATATTGGAACTTTTGAAGAATTGTTAGGTAATGGAAGTGACTTAGGACTTAAAATAGAATATGCTATTCAAGAGCATCCAAATGGTCTTGCAGAAGCATTTATCATAGGAGAAAACTTCATTGGAAATGATGCGTGTGCCTTAGTTCTTGGAGATAATATGTTCTACGGTCATGGACTTACAGGAATAGTTAAAGAAGCTGCTAAAAGAGAAACAGGAGCTACAATATTTGGTTATTATGTAAATAATCCTAAATCTTTTGGTGTAGTAGAGTTTGATGAAACTGGTAAAGCTATATCTTTAGAAGAAAAGCCAGAGAAACCAAAATCTAACTTTGCAATACCAGGATTATACTTCTATGACAATACTGTTGTAGAAAAAGCTAAAGCTGTTAAACCATCTCATAGAGGAGAGTTAGAGATAACAACGCTAAATGAGATGTATCTAAATGAAGGAACGTTAAATGTATTAAGCTTAGGTAGAGGAATGGCTTGGCTTGATACAGGAACTCATGATGGACTTTTAGAGGCATCTAATTTTGTAAAAACAATTCAAAGTAGACAAGGTGTAATGGTAGCTTGTTTAGAAGAGATTGCTTATAAAAATGGATGGATATCTAAAGAAAAGGTAGAGGAATTAGCAAAACCATTGTTAAAATCACACTATGGTGAATATCTAATGAATCTAATAAAGGAGTAGTCATGAG
>NZ_JBOGCC010000179.1:0-26332 GCF_051656525.1 Clostridium sp.
AGCTTTAACAGCCTCCTCGTCTAGTGATGGGTGTAGTATAAATATAGTTTCGTACTTTCTCATCATTTTCACCTCCTCCCCTCGGACTAACGGCTGTGCTTTGCACAGCAGGGATTACAATTATCTATTTTATCATTACCTATTATATTTTTCAATAGTTTTATTAAATTTCTGCTTTTTCTATAATTTTTTTTGCACCTTTTACAAACTTATTTCTTGGAAGCATTATTATTCTTTCACATTTTATACACTTTATTTTTACATCTGCACCGGTTCTTATAACCTTAAAATTCTTTTCTCCGCATGGATGTTGTTTTTTCATTTCAACTATATCACCTAAATCAAAACTTTCTATCATTTTAAAACTCCTTCTAACTCTTTATTTTCTATATCTAAATTTTTATTTATTATAAGTTCAGTTTTACTATATGGTATCTCTATACCTTCTCTATCCATAGCCTGCTTTATTTCTTTTCTAAGCTTCCTCTCCATTGCCCATTGATGCATTGGTATACTAAATCCTACTACTCTTATAGTAACACCTGAATTTCCTAAATCATTTACTCCCCAAATTTCAATTGGCTGTGTAACTTCTTCATTCTCTTCATCAAATACTTTACAGGTTTTTCCTATAACCTCTATAGCATTATCTATATCCTCTTCATATGCAATATCCACATCAACTATAAACCTTATATTATTTCTTGAGTGATTTGTAACTTCTTTTATACTACCATTTGGAATAAGATGCAAGTCACCTGTAAAAGCTTTAAGTATAGTTGTTCTTATTCCTATAGATTCAATTATGCCATCAAACTTTCCTATAGTTACATAATCACCAACACCATATTGGTCTTCAAAAAGAATAAAAAAACCATTAATTAAATCTTGAACTAAACTTTGAGCTCCAAATCCAATCGCAAGTCCTCCCATTCCAGCAAAAGTTAATGATATACCACCAAAAAGCTCTTCAAGCATTATAGCAGCTCCTGCAAAGTATACTGAATACCTTAAAACACTTTTAAGTACCTCTCCGATAGTTATGGCCTTTTGAGGACTCATTGCAAATTTAAGTCCCTTTTCCTTGCCTTGATTTTCAATAAACTTCTTTATAATTTTATTTCCCACTTTTATAGTTATAAACATTAAGAATATTACCAAAATAATCTTTAATCCTACTCCTATTACCCTGTCTATAAACTCTGGACTAATTGATATCTTTCCTATCTGAAGTCCATCCTGTTCAACTCTAACTGCCATACATTCTCCCCCGTAAACTCTCTTTAATTAAATCTCGACCCCTAGTTTTTCTTTTAAAAACTCTTTTCCCTCATTTGTTAAAAATAACTTTCTTGATTCCTTATCTTTTTCTATTAAACCAAGATTAAGTAAATTTGAATATATCATAACACCTATTTCTCCTGCTATATGATTACTTTTTTCACTCCAATCTCTACACAGTTCTCCAATATACTTTTCCTCACCTACCTCAAACCCAATTTCTTTAAATCTGTCTTTTCCTTCATCTGTAAGAAATACACTTGTTCCTAATACTTCTACATACTCATTTTTAATTAATTTATTAAAAATTTCTACCCCTAACTTCCCTGCTATATGGTCATAACATAATCTTGCAAATCTAATTTGCTTTGACCTAACACTTTCTTTAAGTGATGTTATTTTAGGCTCTTTTGATAGTTGCATTAGTAACTCTAAAATTTTTGCAATATCTTCACTTTCTATTTTATAGTAAGAGTTTTTCCCATATTTATTATTTTTTATAATATTAAGCCCTACCATTTTATTCAAATGATACGTTGCTGTTTGTGGCTTTATTCCTGCTACCTTTGCAAGTTCACCTGTTGTTCTAGCTCCTCCTAGCAGTTCCACTAACATTATAGCTCTTGATTTATCTGAGAATATACTTGCTATATTACTAATATCCGGTGTTATCATATATTCCACCTCACTTAAATATATTTCCATCTCCATGGAATAATAATATTGTTATACTAATTTTATAAATTAAACTCTAATTTATCAATAGAAAGGATATGATATTTATGGAAAACTTAAAAAATATAAAACTTTGTGTTTTTGATGCTTATGGAACTTTATTTGATATTCATTCTGCTTGCGAAAAATATAAGGATGAAATTGGTGATATATATAACGATTTTTCAAACCTTTGGAGAGCAAAGCAACTTGAATATAGTTTCCTAAGAGAAATAATGGATGACTACACAGATTTCATTAACGTAACAAAGGATAGCCTTAATTATGCTTGTAATACTTTTAATATAAATAATGAATCATTAAAAGATAGACTTATAAATTCCTATATGAAATTATCAGCCTATACAGATGTAATTCCTACATTAAAAAAACTTAAAGCTAAAGGTATATCATTAGCTATCTTAACTAATGGTTCTTATTCTATGATAAATAAAGCAGTTCGATCATCTAATATCAATAATTTACTAGATGATATTTTATCAGTAGAGGATATCAAAATTTTTAAACCTAACAAAAAAGTTTATGAAATGGTAACTCAAAAATTCAATCTTGCCCCTAATGAAATCGCTTTTTTCTCATCTAATGGATGGGACATTATGGGCGCAACTAAGTTTGGATTTAATACATTTTGGGTAAATAGGTTTGATAAAACTTTAGAAGAATCAGCATATAAACCTAAATTTACAATTAAAACTTTAGCTGATGCCTTAAATTTACTATAAGGAGTATGCCTGGAACTTATATTATAGATACAACGGGTAAAATCGTTTTATCTTTTGTTAACAGTGATTATAAAAAAAGATTCGATATTGATGTTGTTTTAAATAAGCTAAAAGAACTATAATAATATAAAAGCTAAAAAGAATTTTTCTTTTTAGCTTTTATATTTGCGTATATTCATTTCCTTCTTTTAAATATATTCCCTTATATTCTATGCCCTCTTCTCTTGCTGCTTTTAGTTCTTCTTCTTCGTCAAATCTTATACAAATTCCACAACTTTGAGTGATGCTTGTTGGTGTTGGCATTATTCTAAAAGAATAGCCCTTGTCTTCTAAATTACTTTCTGCCATCATTGCATCATATGTATTTTTAAAAACTATTATATAATACTTCATTGCCCTTTTCCCTCCCTTCCTGATGTTTTATATCTATATTATATCTAACTTTTCTCTATATACATACATTTTAATGCTTTAAATTTTATTTTGATTTATAATTAATATAAAAAATTTAATTACACGAGGTTTAATTATGAAAGTTTATTTAGATAACGCTAGTACAACATTTCCTAAACCAGCAATAGTTTCTGAAAGTATATTCAACTATCTAACTAATGTTGGTGGTAATGCAAATAGATCTACTAGCTCAAATAGTTTAGAAAGTAATAAGATTGTTTTTAAAACAAGAAAAGCAATTGCTGATTTTTTTAATTTTGATAATCCACAAAATGTTATATTTACAAATAATATAACTACTTCTTTAAATATATTAATAAAAGGAATTTTAAAACCTGGAGACCATGTTCTTACATCATCAGTAGAACATAATTCAGTAATTCGCCCTTTAATATCTTGCTCTGAAAATTTAGATGTAGATTTGGAATTTATAGATGCTAATTCTTCATCATTTATAAATGTTAAGGACTTTGAACATAGAATAAAGCAAAATACAAAGCTAATAGTTTTAACTCATGCTTCCAATGTAACGGGATGTATTCAACCTGTTAAAGAGATTGGTGAACTTTGCAAAAAAAATAATATCTTCTTTATAATAGATTCTGCTCAATCTGCTGGAACTGTACCTATAGACTTTAAAGAACTAAACTTAAGTGCACTTGCCTTTACTGGTCATAAAAGTCTTTTTGGTCCTCAAGGTATTGGTGGATTCATTATCTCAGATGAACTTAATAGTATTTGTTCTCCATTTATTGAAGGTGGTACAGGAAGTCTTTCTCATCATATTCATCAACCTGACTTTTTACCTGATAAGTTTGAAAGTGGAACATTAAATATTCCTGGAATAGTAGGTTTATATAACGGAATTTCCTTTATAAATGAAACTGGAATAGATAATATAAAGAAACATAATTCTGCTCTTTATAAGAAACTTGGAACTGGCTTATTAGAATTAGGATATACAGTATATGGAGATTTATCTTTTAAAAACTGTACAACTTCCCTTTCTTTTAATTTAAGAGATTTAGATCCTTCTGAGTTATCTTATTATTTAGACTCAAGTGGAATAAGTAATAGAGCTGGTCTTCACTGTGCACCTAAAACACATGAAACAATTGGTACATTTCCATTAGGAACAGTTAGATTAAGTATTTCATATTTTAATACTTTTAAAGATATCGATTATGCCTTATCTATATTAAAAAATGCAATAAAAGATTTTTACTAAACTATGTTTAAAAACCTCCTATTTGGAAATAATTTCAAATAGGAGGTGTTTTTATTGGAAAAATCATTATTACAAATAGATGGAACTGATTCCTCATCATATATAAACTTAGGTGAAGAATTGTTTAATCATACAAAACTAATTCATCATAATAGAGATATTATAATTCTTTGTATTGGTACTGATAGATGTACCGGAGATTCGCTTGGTCCTTTAGTTGGTGATAATCTTTTACTAGAAAATGTAAATAATTTTTATATTTTGGGAACATTAGAAAATCCAATTCATGCTAAAAATTTAACTTATTCACTAAGAAAAATTAATTTACACTTTAAAAATCCTTATATAATTGCAATCGATGCAGCACTTAGTAATCTTTCTAATGTAGGTAAGATAAATTTAAAAGAATCACCACTTTCTCCTGGATTAGCTCTTAATAAAGACTTACCTTCAGTTGGTGATTTAAGTGTAACTGGTATTGTTAATTTAAGTGGAAATTTTGAATATTTAATGCTACAAAATACTAGATTATATACAGTTATGCTTTTAGCTAAAACTATATCAAAAAGTATTATTTATGCTAATGAACTTTTAAATAATCATTCTAAAAATATAATAAAATTCCCTAACCAATAATTCTTTGTAGTATAATGTTTCTCAAGAAACATTATACTTTTTATTTTAAATTGTTTCTTGAGAAACAATGGAGGTATACAGAAATGACTAAATTAACTAAAGATTTTTTTGCTCGTGATGCTCGTATTGTAGCTAGAGAACTTCTTGGTAAAATTCTTATTATAACTAATAACAATATTACTTTTAAATGCAGAATAACAGAAACTGAAGCTTATATAGGTAAAATAGACAAAGCTTGTCATGCCTATGGTAATAAGCGTACTACTAAAATAGAACCATTATATGCTCCTCCTGGATTTACATATATTTATTTTATTTATGGTTTATATTATTGTTTTAATATAATTACTAAAGAAGTTAATATTCCCGAAGGTGTCCTAATTCGTTCAGTTGAACCTTTAAATAATTTTGATATTATTAGTAATATTAGATTCAAAAAAAATTTCAACGAATTATCTAAGTCTCAAATTAAAATACTAACTAATGGACCTGCTAAATTTACTATGGCATATAATATTACAAAAGAACATAATTTAATAGATACATTAAACAGTAATATTTTATACTTTACAGAACCCGATTATAATAATACTAATTTTGAAATAGTAGAAACTACTAGAATTGGTATTGATTATGCAGAAGAAGCAAAAGATTTTCTTTGGCGCTACTATATTAAGGATAATTTATTTATTTCAAAAAAATAATCCAGTTTGAAAAAATTTCAAACTGGATTTTTTTAATTAAAAGTTATTTTAATTTATAATGTCTTTTTAATTGCTTCATCTAAAACACATTTTTCTTCTTCAGATAATTCATATCTTGAAATACCTTTATCTACCGGCTTTGCATAACAAGTACTATCATATCTTCCATAAAGTCCTGTTAATATAACACCATCATTATGACCATCAAGTAATGCTATTGAGTAACTTAAATCACTTCCTACATCATCAAAAGCCTTATATCTCATAATTGCAACTTTTTGAACACACTCTAATAATTCTTTTCTAGTATCAACTACAGTTTTTAACGCTTGATCTGCAACTTCTTTTGCACTATCAATCTTACTTAATTCACTTATAATAAGTTGTTCTAGATTTTTATTATCTACACCTTTCATAAGCTTTTTGTATCTTTTTTCTACACGATTTAATCCCCTCCATAATACGATGATTAGGATTATTAATATTACTACTAATATTGCTATTCCTATTACTATATATGGTAATAAGCTTTGCATGCTACTGATAAAATTATTCACGTTTTTCCGTCCTTCCTAAAAATGTTTCTCACGAAACATTACATGTTTATTAATTCTAAAATTCTATTTAAATCTTCTTCTGAGTAGTATTCTATCTCTATTTTTCCCTTTTTATCCTTATCGTCTATTTTTACTTTCGTTCCAAAGTAATCTTGTAACTTAGTTTGTGCTTCTTTATAATAGATATTTAATTCTTTTTTTACCTTCTGTGGTTTATCTTTCTCTTGCTCATAGGATTTTATTCTTCTTTCAAGTTCTTTTACTGATAAATTATTATCTATTACAAGTTGTGCAAAGTTACATTGTAAATTTCCATCACTTAATACTAATAAGACTCTTCCATGAGCTTCACTAATAACACTTTCAATTAAATATTGTTGTACTCTCTCATCTAGCTTTAAAAGTCTCATTGTATTAGTAATAGCAACTCTCGATTTACCAATTCTACTGCTCAATTCTTGTTGTGTTAAATTAAACTCTTTAATTAACTTTTTATAAGCAATTGCCTCTTCAATTGGATTTAAATCTTCTCTTTGAATATTCTCAATCAAAGATATCTCTAAAACTTCTTTTTCTGTTAACTCTCTTACTATTGCTGGAACTTCTTTAAGTCCTGCCATTTTAGCTGCTCTAAATCTTCTCTCTCCAGCAACTATAATATAATCTTTCCCATTTTTTCTTAATAATATAGGTTGTATTATTCCATGATTTCTTATTGATTCTGCAAGTTCTGCTATATTCTCATTATCAAAAAATTTTCTTGGTTGTTCTGAACATGCTTTTATTTTATTCAATGAAATCATCATTGAATCTTTCTTATTTTCTTGTATATCTCTCTTACTTGCTTCTTCAGGAATAAGTGCTCCAAGCCCTTTTCCTAATCCAAATTTTTTACTCACTCTCTTTCTCACCCCTCATTATTGCCTCTTTAAAAATTCATTGGTTAACTTTGAATATGCATCTGCTCCTTTACACTTTTCATCGTAAAGCATTATTGGCAACCCAAAGCTTGGTGATTCTGCTAATCTTATATTTCTTGGAATAGTTGTTTCATAGACTTTATCTTTAAAGAATCCTTTTACTTCCTTGTACACTTCATTGCTTAGTCTTGTTCTATAATCATACATTGTCATAACAACACCTTCAATATCAAGTTCTTTATTTAACGATTTTGTTACTAAATTAACTGTATTTATAAGTTGACCTACACCTTCTAATGCATAGAATTCACACTGAATTGGAATTAAAACTGAGTTACTTGCTGATAATGCATTTATAGTTAACACGCCTAAAGAAGGAGGACAATCTATAAAAATAAAATCAAATTCCTCTTTAATCTCATCTATTTTTTGTATTAAAATTTTCTCTCTATTTTCTCTACCTATAACCTCAACTTCTGCACCTGCAAGTTCCATTGTAGATGGGGCTATATATAGATTACTTATTAAATCGCTATGTATAATTACATCATTTAATGAAGTATCAGAAGTTATAACATCATACATTGATGCTTCTAAATTTCTCTTATCTATTCCAAGTCCACTTGTAGTATTTCCTTGTGGATCTATATCTATTGTTAAAACTTTATGCCCAAGCATTGCAAGGTAAGAACATAAATTTATATTGGTAGTAGTTTTTCCAACTCCACCTTTTTGATTGAATATACAAACTGTCTTCATAACTAGCTCCTTTTTATTTAGAGCCTACACCCCCTCTCACACTTAATATTATATAGATTTTCTCAACATAATAAAAGCGTAAAATGGCTAAAACCCTAATTTCTTAATAAATTTATAATAGAATATTTTGAACATTTTTTAAAGTTCTTTATAACTTATATTTTTTCTAAAAAATAAGACATCTAATCTAACTAAAGATAGATGTCTTTTTTATATGAATTACTTTTTCATCTTTGGAATTTTAACTTTTATTTCTATATATTCTTCCTTTTCATCCATATCGTATTTAGCAGGTATATTAAATTTATCAAAAACTTGCTTTATACTATTTACATATAATTTTGCTGGAAATGCCGATTTTATATTATTCTTCTTTTTTCCACTAAGTTCTTTTCCTACTAATTTTAAGAGTTCTTTATTTATAAGTTCTTCTGTTTGTCTTACATTTAATTTATTTTTTATAACCTTCTCTAAAATTTTCTTTTGTAATTTTAAGTTATCCACAGATAATAAAGCTCTTGCATGTCTTTCAGTTAAACTGTTATCCACACATAGTTTTCTAATTTCATCCCCAAGTTTAAGAATTCTTAATTTATTAGCAATTGTGGATTGTTTTTTTCCCATTCTTTTTGCTAATTCTTCTTGTGTGAATCTATGGTCAGTTATTAAATTATAGTACGCTTCTGCCTCTTCTATAAAATTTAAATCTTCCCTCTGTAAGTTTTCTAATAATGCTATTTCAGCTGATTCAATGTCTATTATATCTATAACTATACATGTAACATCAGCTAATTTTGCAAGTTTTGCAGCTCTCCATCTTCTTTCTCCTGCAACTAACTCAAACATCTTCCCTCTTTTTCTTACAGTTATTGGTTGAATTATACCATGTGTTTTTATTGATTCTGCTAACTCTTTTAATGCTTCTTCTTTAAAATACTTTCTTGGCTGATATGTATTTGGAATTATATCATCCACACTAATCCTTATTACTTCATTACTCATTTATAGAACCACCCTTATAAAATTCCATTATTTTTCTATACCTATATTAATTCAACACTTTCCATTATTTACCTCTAATTATTTAATAGGTTTTTTAGTTACATTTCCTGCTTTTCTAGGATATGTTTTAGGACACTCTTTTACCTTTTCAACAATAACAATATTATGGTTTAAATCTGTACCCTCAACTACAGTTTCATCTACTCGTATAAGCTTTCCACCTAAAGTCCCTATTGCATTCTTACTTCCTGCAAGCTCTTCATCAATTGCAGGTCCTTTTAATGCTACAAAAAAACCTCCAACTCTCACATAAGGAAGACAGAACTCTGATAATACTGCCATATTAGCAACTGCTCTAGATGTAGCTACATCAAATTTCTCTCTTAATTCTTTTTTTCTTGCTCCATCTTCTGCTCTTGAGTGTATTGTTACTACATTTTTTAATCCTAATTCTTTTACTACTAAGTTTAAAAAATTAACTCTTTTATTTAGTGAATCTAATAAAGTTACTTCTACTTCATCATTCATTATAGCTATTGGTAATCCAGGAAAACCAGCTCCTGTTCCTACATCTATAAGTGTTTTAGCATTTTTAAGTTCCAAACTTTTAAATGCTTTTATACAATCAATAAAATGCTTCTTTATAAACTCATCATCTTCTGTTATTGCAGTTAAATTAATCTTTTGATTCCACTCTTGTACAAGTCTCATATATTTTATAAATTTCTCATATCTATCTTCATTAAAATCCATTGAAACTTCGTCTGCTGCAGTTTTCATTATATTATAAAATTCCATCTTAAACTCCTTAAATATTAGTTATTTTCTTCCCTTTTATTGTATCCAACTTCTAAGTATATTAATAACACTGATATATCAGCTGGTGACACTCCAGATATTCTTGATGCTTGCCCTATACTAACTGGCTTAATATCAGATAGCTTTTGCATAGCCTCAGTTCTTAATCCTTTTACATCATAGTAATCTATATCTTTAGGTAAAATCTTCTTCTCAAACTTTTTAAATTGTGCTACTTGTTCTAATTGGCTTTGTATATAACCTTCATATTTAGCAATAATATTGATTTGTTCTCCAACACTATAATCATAATCTGGTCGTTCTTCATCTAACTTAGCTAATGCAAAATAATCTAATTCTGACCTTTTAATAAGCTCATATAATCTTGTTGGCTTCTTAAGTGCTGCTGAATCTAAGCTTTCTAAAAACTCATTGTTTTCAGTTTTATTAGTTACTTGAAGATTCTTTAATCTATCTAACTCTATTTCTATATTTTCTTTTCTTTTTAAATATCTATCATATCTTTCTTCATTTACTAATCCAACATTATGACCAATTTCAGTTAATCTAAAATCAGCATTATCTTGTCTTAAAAGAAGTCTGTACTCCGCTCTTGAAGTCATCATTCTATATGGTTCATTAGTTCCTTTAGTAACTAAATCATCTATTAAAACTCCGATATATGCGTCTGAACGTGTTAAAATTAATGGCTCTTCGCCTTTTATCTTTAACGCTGCATTTATACCAGCTACAATTCCTTGTGCCGCTGCTTCTTCATATCCTGAACTTCCATTTAACTGTCCTGCTCCATAAAGACCCTCTATATGTTTAAATTCTAATGTAGGCTTTAACTGAAGTGGATTTATTGAATCATATTCTATTGCATAAGCAGCTCTCATCATTTCTGCATTTTCAAGCCCATCTAAAGTTCTAATAACTTTAATTTGAATATCTTCTGGCAATGATGATGATAATCCACCAATATATAATTCTTGAGTATCATCCCCTTCTGGCTCAACAAATATTTGATGTCTACCTTTATCCGGAAATCTCATAACCTTATCTTCTATTGATGGACAGTATCTTGGTCCTACACCTTTAATCGTTCCGTTATACATAGGAGATCTTCCTATATTTTCATCTATTATTCTATGTGTTTTTTCATTTGTATATGTTAAATAACATGATATCTGCTCTCTATCAACATTATCATGCATAAATGAAAACGGAATAATTCTATCATCACCTTTTTGCTCTATCATTTTAGAGAAATCAACGGATCTCTTATTAATTCTTGCAGGTGTTCCTGTTTTAAATCTTCTAAGCTCTATTCCTAAATCTAATAACGTTTGTGACAAATCTTTAGCTTCTGAAAGTCCATTAGGTCCTCCTGAATAGCTTACATCACCTATAATTATCTTAGCCTTTAAATATGTTCCTGTACAAAGCACCACAGCCTTACAGTTGAATATAGCTCCATTTTTTGATATAGCTCCTTTAATTACACCCTCTTCAACAACTAAATCTATGATTTCAACCTGTCTTACATATAAATTTTCTTGTGTTTCTAAGACTCTTTTCATTCTTTTTTGATATTCAAGTTTATCAGCTTGTGCTCTTAGAGAGTGGACAGCAGGTCCTTTTGATGTATTTAACATTCTTGATTGGATAAATGTGTGATCTATATTTATAGCCATTTCTCCACCTAATGCATCTATTTCTCTAACTAAATGCCCTTTTGCAGTTCCTCCAATATTAGGATTACAAGGCATCATTCCTATTGATTCTAAATTTATTGTACATATTAATGTTTTTAGTCCCATTCTAGCAGAAGCAAGTGCAGCTTCACATCCTGCATGACCTCCACCAATAACTACAACATCATAATCTCCACCATTATATCTCATGGTCTTTTCCTCCTATTTTCCACAACAGAATTCACTAAATATCTTATTTACTAAATCTTCTTCAAGCTCATCCCCAGTAATTTCTCCTAATGATCTCATTCCTGAAGTTACATAAATAGATATTAAATCTAAGAATTCATTTTTCTCTAATCTATCTTTTGCCATTTCACAGTTCTCTAGTGCTCTTATTAACGCTTGCTTATGTCTATTATTAGATATAATTAAACTTTCATTATCAACTTCACCACTAAAGAACATATCTTTTATCTTCGTCTTCAAATCCTCTATTCCAAAGCCAGTTTTAGCTGAAATTTGAATAAAGTTTTCAAAGTCTTTTAAAGCTTCCCTATCTATTTTTTCTTCTAAATCTACTTTATTAAGAAGAACAATAGTATTCTTATCTTTTACAGATTCTATAATTTCTTTATCCTCTTCATCAATAGGTCTTGACGTATCTATCATTAGAACTACTAAATCAGCCTCTTCAAGCTTTTCTTTAGATCTTTCAACACCAATCTTTTCAACTATATCATCAGTCTCTCTTATTCCTGCTGTATCAGTTATTTTAACAGGTATTCCATCTAAGTTTATAAACTCTTCTATTACATCTCTTGTTGTACCAGGAATATCAGTTACAATAGCTCTTTGCTCTTGTAAAAGTGCATTCATAAGTGATGATTTTCCTACATTAGGCTTACCTATTATAGTCATCTTTAATCCATCTCTTATTATTTTTCCTTCATTTGCACCTTTTAAAAGTCTATTCATTTCAGTTATGGCCATATCCACACCTTCTAATACTCTTGGTGGTATAGTTTCATCTGGCTCTTCATCATCCTCTGTAAAATCAACAGCATACTCAATTAAAGCTAAAACATTTAAAAGATATTGTCTTAACTTATTTATTTCCTGGGAAAGTTTTCCCGAACTTTGCATTACAGCTGACTTCATAGCTAAATCAGTTTTAGCTCTTATAATATCAATAACAGCTTCTGCTTGACTTAAATCTATCCTTCCATTTAAGAATGCTCTCTTAGTAAATTCTCCTGGTTCTGCAAGTCTTGCACCTGCTCTAATAGTTTCTTCTAATACCTTATTAGTAGAAATTACTCCACCATGACAATTTATTTCAATAACATCTTCAGCCGTAAAACTTCTTGGTCCCTTCATAAAGCTTATAATAACTTCATCTATTATTTCTTCATTTTTATCTACAATGTTTCCATATTTCATAGTGTATGTCTTCATATTTTTAATATCAAAATCATTCTTAGCTCTAAATATTGAACCTACAATATCTAATGCCTTTCCACCAGAAACCCTTATTATTGCTATTCCACCCTCGCCTTGGGCAGTTGCTATTCCGCAAATAGTATCAAATTCTTTCATTAGCTGTCCTCCTTAAAGTGCTAATTATATATATTACTATATCTTAATTATGTATTTTTCTTATAAATAATAAACATCCAAACCTCATAAACTACTATCAATTTTACAGAAATATACTTGATAAGTCAAAACTATAAATATCTATAATTCATATCACCTTTTTCCTATATATTTCTTTCTCTTAAATCTTTATAACTTAACAAAAAAAAGAAAGCCCTAAAGGCTTTCCAAATCTTATCTAATTTAATACAACTACTACTTTTCTATACGGGTCTTCTCCCTCACTATAAGTTGAAATTCCCTCTTCATTTTGAAGTGCTGCATGAATTATTCTTCTTTCATAAGGATTCATAGGCTCAAGCTTAAACGGCTTTTTAGATCTTCTAACCTTATGTGCTGTTTTTAATGCAACTGCTTTTAAAGTTTGTTCTCTTTTAGCTCTATAATTTTCTGTATCTAATATAACTTTTTTGTAGCTCATTTCATGATTCTTGTTTACCACTAATGATATAAGATATTGTATAGAATCTAAAGTTTCTCCTCTATATCCTATAATAGTTCCCATTTTAGGTCCTGAAATATCTATATATAAAGAGTCTTTTTTCTCTTTAATACTTACTGTTCCAGTTACTTTCATTGAACTCAATAAATTCTCAGTAAATAATCTTGCTTCGTTTATATAATCATATTTAACTGTTACTTTTATCTTAGCAGGTTTAGTTCCTATAATATTCAAAAAACCTTTTGAACCTTCATCTAAAATATCTACTTTAACTTTATCCTTAGATACATTAAGTTCATTTAATGCCTTCTCTAAAGCTTCATCTACTGTTTTACCTGTTGTTTCAATAAATTTCATTTGCCCTAGACACCTACTCTCACTTGGTTATATATTTACACTATTTCTTTTTCTTTTTCTTTTTACTATTATTAGATTCTTCAATACTTTCTAAAAGACCAAATTTATCTTTGTTTGATTCACCAACTTTTTCTTCAGCCTCTTGTTTAGCTTTTTGCTTATGAAGTGGTCTAACATTTAAGAAATATGTTTGAACTAATTGATATACTCCACTAGTTACCCAATATATTACTAATAATGCTGGAAACTTAAGTGAAATGAATCCCATCATTATAGACATACCAATGTTCATTGGCATCATATTCATTCCCGTTGCATCACCAGCTGGATTTGACTTAGTCATCAAGTATGATGGAATAAAAGTAAATACCGCTGATAATATAGGTAAAATATATAATGGATCATGTGAACTTAGATTTGGAATCCATAAGAAGCTAAGCCCTTGAGTTTGTGCAGCTACGCTTGGATCTGTAAATGTCCAGTATAATGCCATTAAGATTGGAAGTGGAATTAACATTGGTAAACAACCACCAGTCATACTAATGTTATTTTCTTTATAAATTTTCATTACTTCCGCATTTGCTTTTTGAGGGTCCCCTTTATATTTTTCTTGAACCTTCTTTATCATAGGTTGAAATTCTTGCATTCTTCTCGTTGATTTTACTGATTTAATACTAAATGGTAAAACCAATGTTTTGATAATAACAGTTAGTAAAATAACTGCTAAAACATAACTTAGCCCTGGATTTGTAATTCCCACTGACACTATAAAATGATGAATAGCGTCAAAAACAGATACAAATACATTTATTATTGGCTGAATTATTTTCATCATAATAAAATTTTCCTCCCATATTCTATTTTACAGGATCATATCCACCTTTACTAAAAGGATTACAACGTAAAATTCTCCAAATAGCCATAAGACTACCTTTTATTGCACCATATTTCTCTACTGCTTCAAGTGCATACTCTGAACAAGTAGGTCTATATTTACAACAAGGAGAATACATTGGAGATATCCTGATTCTATAAAACTTAATTAAAGTTATTACAATTTTCTTCATTTAATAGTCCTGCTTTCTTAAATAAGTGCAGCATAGCCTTTTCTACATCATGAAAATTCTTATCTTTTATATTAGTTCTTGCAACAAATATAAAATCATAACCCTTTTTTAATTCTATTTCATTTAATCTATAACTTTCAGAAATAAGTCGCTTAGTTTTACTTCGTACAACACTATTTCCGACTTTTTTACTTACTGAAATTCCTACCTTATTATAAGGTGAATTTTCTTTGTCTTTATTCTTTCTATTTTTAAATCTATATAATACTAATAAATTATTAGCTAAAGATGATCCTCTTCTATATACGAGTCTGAATTCATTATTTTTTCTTAATTTATATATCATCTGTAATTCAATACTCCTTTTTCCTACAAATTGTAGAAAAAAGGCCACTAAATTGCGGCCCTTATGCTGTTAATTTTTTTCTACCTTTTTGTCTTCTTGCTTTAAGAACGTTTCTTCCAGATTTAGTTTTCATTCTTTTTCTGAAACCATGCTCTTTTTTTCTTTGTCTTTTTTTAGGTTGGTATGTCATGAACATTCGCATTACACCCCCTTCGAATTTTTTATACAGAAAAATAACTATACTTTTCTTTTTACCTTATCATTATATATATCAGTTTCTAATCTGTCAAGAATAAGGATAATTGTTGATAAAATCTTTTATTCATTCTACTTTTTGTGGATAACTTATTGAAACCCTTTGTTTACTTATGTTATTATAATAAATATATTGTTGATAATTTGTTGTAATATAAAAGTTATCCACAGCTGTTGATAAAGTTGTTGATAACTTGTTGCTTTTCTCTTGATATTTATAAAAATCTATATGTTTTCATTGATTTTTTCTTTAACAAACTCTTGTATATCCCTGTTTATATTTTTTTTAGCTTAAGCTGTGGATAACTCTGTTTTAGAAATTATATCAACATAATTATTAACATGTGGATAATCTAAATTACATAATTTTACTTAATATCACTATTGTTGATAACTCTGTTTATAACAAGTGAAAAGTTTTAAAAATAGAATAAAATCAAAAAAAAATTTATAAAAAAATTTTAAAAAATCCGATTGGAGGATCAAAAATGGATTCTGATTTAAATCAATTATGGGAAAAAACATTAAATATTATCAAAGGTGAGATGAGTGAAGTAAGTTTTAATACATGGATAAAAAGTTGTGAACCTCTTTCTATAAACAACAATACTATTAAAATTAGCGTTCCTAATACATTCACTCAAGACATCTTAGAAAAAAGATATAAGGATTTAATCATAAATTCTATTAAAGCTTGTTGTTCTAAGCTTTATAATATCGAATTTTTAGTTGCGTCTGAAATAGGAACTATTGAAGAAAAAGAAAATACTAGTTCTAAGAAAAAAAGAGAAAAATCAGAAGAAAATTTAAATCCAAATGATGAAATGAACAATCTTAATCCAAAATATACTTTTGACTCTTTTGTCATAGGTAATAGTAATAGATTTGCTCACGCTGCATCATTGGCTGTTGCTGAAGCTCCTGCTAAAGCATATAATCCTCTTTTTATTTACGGAGGAGTTGGACTTGGAAAAACTCACTTAATGCACGCAATTGGTCATTATATTCTACAAAATAATTCTAAAGCAAAAGTTGTTTACGTTTCATCTGAAAAATTTACTAATGAATTAATCAACGCTATTAGAGACGATAAAAACGAAGAATTTAGAAATAAATATAGAAATATCGATGTTCTTCTTATTGATGATATTCAATTTATCGCTGGTAAAGAAAGAACACAAGAAGAATTTTTCCATACTTTCAATGCCTTACACGAAGCAAATAAACAAATTATTTTATCATCAGATAGACCACCAAAAGAAATTCCCACATTAGAAGATCGATTACGTTCTAGATTTGAATGGGGATTAATTGCAGATATTCAAGTTCCTGATTTTGAAACAAGAATGGCAATTTTAAAGAAAAAAGCTGATGTTGATAATTTAATAGTTGCAAACGAAGTAATGGTATATATAGCCACTAAAATAAAATCTAATATAAGAGAACTTGAAGGTGCTCTTACTAGAATAATTGCTTACTCTTCTTTAACTAATAGAGCTATTACAGTTGATTTAGCTACTGAAGCTTTAAAAGATATTATTTCTAAAAAACAAGGTAAACACGTAACTATTGAAATAATTCAAGATATTGTTGCTAGTTACTTTAACTTAAGGATAGAAGATTTAAAATCTCAAAGAAGAACAAGAAACGTTTCTCACCCTAGACAAATAGCAATGTATTTAAGTAGAAAACTTACAGATATGTCTCTCCCTAAAATTGGCGAAGAGTTTGGTGGAAGAGATCATACTACAGTTATACACGCTTATGAGAAGATTTCAGATAACTTAACTAAAGATGAAAGTCTACAACATACAATAGAAGAATTAAATAAAAAAATAACTCAAGGTTAGATTAATCTAATTAGTTTTTTAATTTAATTTCTATTTATCAACAACTGTAGATAATATAATCTTAATTACCTGTGGATAATATATTTTTAAAAATAGCCTGTTTATAACTGTGGATAAGTCATACAAATAGTTACTTACTTATCCACAATATTTTTTTATACTCTTTTTAGTATTTTCAAGGGCTAAGAGTACTTTTCAACAAATCCACAGGCCCTACTACTATTATTACTAAAAAATTATATATACCTACAATAAAAAAGCAAAATTATCTGTGTATAAAAAAAGGAGGATTATTACATGATTTTTATATGTGAAAAACAAAAATTATTAGAAGGTATTTCAATTGTACAAAAAGCTATTACTGGAAAAACAACAATGCCTATACTAGAAGGAATTTATATTAATGCATTAGGTTCTACAATTACTTTAATCGGATCAGACATTGATGTTAGTATTGAAACAAAAGTAGATGCAGATATTCTAACTTCAGGAAGTATTGTTATAGATGCTAAGATATTTGGTGAAATAATAAGAAAACTCCCAAATTCAGAAATAAAATTTGAAACATTAGAAAATGAAACAATTCAAATAACTTGTGAAAAGTCAGTATTTAACTTAGGTTACATGAATGCTGAAGATTTTCCAGAGCTACCACAAATAAATGAGAGCAAAAAAATTGATGTACCTCAAAACATATTAAAAAATATGATAAAAGCTACAACTTTTGCTATAGCTCAAGATGAAACAAGACCAATACTTCAAGGTGTTTTATTTGAAATTAAAAATAAAAGTTTAAATTTAATTGCATTAGATGGCTATAGATTAGCCTTAAGACAAGAATATTTAGATGTTGATATTGAAGAGGAAGTTGTAATTCCAGGAAAAACTTTAAACGAAGTTTCAAAAATATTAGAAGATGTTGATTCAGAAGTAAAAATTACTTTTACAAATAATCATATTTTATTTAACTTAAATAAAACAAAAATTATTTCAAGATTACTTGAAGGAAAGTTTGTAAATTATAAATCATTATTACCTCAAGATCACAAAATAACTATTGAAGTTAAAAAACAAGAATTACAAAATGGAATTGAAAGAGCTTCTTTAATGGCCAAAGATGGAAATAACAATTTAATTAAATTAGATATGGAAGAAGATACAATTATATTAAGTTCTAATTCTCAATTGGGAAAAGTAAGAGAAGAAGTTTCGGTTAATCTGCAAGGTGAGAAGATACAAATTGCATTTAATTCAAGATATTTATTAGATGTATTAAAGGTTTTAGATGATGAAGAAATTATATTAGAAATGACTTCAAGTGTAACACCTTGTATAATAAAAGGAAAAATGGCTGATAATTATAGATACTTAGTATTACCAGTACGAGTAGTAAGATAAAAGGAGGATGCATAAATATTGCATAAATATACATAATTAAAAATGTATTGATGTAATAGAATGCTATGAATAAATATGCAAGAAATTAAAATAAATACTGATTTTATAAAATTAGATGCTTTTTTAAAGTGGGCAGCGGTAGCCTCTTCAGGAGCAGAAGCTAAAATTTTTATTTTAGAAGAATTAGTTAAAGTAAATGGTGAAGTTTGCACTCAAAGAGGAAAAAAAATAAGAGTAGGTGACATTGTAGAATTTGAGGATGAAGCGTTTAAAGTTATATAGTGACGGTAAAGCTTTTAATCATCTATTATGTTATAATTAAATATGGGTGTTTATAAATGTATGTAAAAAAGCTAAAATTAATAAATTATAGAAATTACGATAATTTAGAAATAAATTTAGGCGAAAATGTAAATGTATTTATGGGAGATAATGCTCAAGGAAAAACAAATATTCTTGAAGCTATTTACTATTGTGCATTTGCAAAGTCACACAGAACTTCAAAAGATAGAGAACTTATTAATTGGAATAGTGAAGTTGCATTTATAAGTGTCTCTATAGGGAGAAAAAGATTAGATAAAAAAATAGAGATAAATATTTTAAAAGACGGAAAAAAAGTTGTAAAGGTTAACTCTGTAAAAATAAATAAGATTGGTGAATTATTTGGAACTTTCAATGTTGTAATGTTTTCACCAGAAGATTTAAAGATTATAAAAGATTCTCCAGGGGTGAGAAGAAAATTTATAGATATGGAGTTATGTCAACTTGATTCTAAGTACTATTATAGTTTAGTTCAATATAATAAAGTGATGAATGAAAGAAATGCTATATTAAAAAATAGAAAAGCAGATTTAGATATGCTTGAAGTTTATGATATTCAGCTTTCAACCTTTGGAGCTTATATTATTGAGAGAAGAATTAAGTATTTAGAGGAACTAAATAGATATTCTTTAGATATACATAAAGATATAACGTCAGGAAAAGAAACAATCAAATTTAAATATGTATCATCTATAAAAAATTATGAGAATATACAAAGCGAGTTTTACGCACTTTTAGAGAAAAACAGAAAAAGAGATCAAGAAAAAGGTATAACTTGTTATGGACCTCATAGAGATGATTTTTCTGTATTTATAAATAATGTTGATACAAAAAGTTATGGTTCGCAAGGACAACAAAGGACAGCTGTACTAACTATGAAATTTGCATCTTTGAAAATAATAAAAGAGCTTACAGGAGAATATCCAGTTCTTTTATTAGATGATGTATTATCAGAATTAGATTTTAATAGAAAAAGATATGTACTGAGTTCTATTGGAGGAATTCAAACAATAATAACTTGTACAGGAATTGAAGATTTAGATGAATATTTAGATAATGATTCAAAGTTATTTAAAGTTAAAGATGGAATAATTTTAAATTAGTAAGGAGGGTCTTTATGTTTTTACATTTAGGAGAAAATGTAGTAGTTCCAATAAAAGATGTTATAGGAATATTTGATTTACAAGCAACAAAATATAGTTCGGATACAATTCAATTTTTAAGAATGGCTGAAGAAGATGGATTTGTTGAAAGAATTACAAATGATAACCCAAAATCCTTTGTAATTGCAGAGGTTGATAAGATGAGTAAGATATATTTATCACCAATATCATCATCAACTTTATCAAAAAGAACGGGATTAGATTACAATCTATAATTTCAATGGGTGAATAAAATTATAAAAATATAGGAGGAATCTATGTTAGAAGAAAATAAGCAAAGTTATGACGAAAGTCAAATACAGGTTCTTGAAGGTTTAGAAGCCGTTAGAAAAAGACCAGGTATGTACATAGGTAGCACAAGTTCTAGGGGACTGCATCACTTGGTTTATGAAATTGTTGATAATAGTATAGATGAAGCTTTAGCGGGATACTGTAAAAATATAAAAGTTACCATAAATGAAGATAACTCGATATTAGTTGAAGATGATGGAAGAGGTATGCCAGTAGGAATGCATCCTAAAATGCATAAGCCAACTGTTGAAGTTATTATGACTATACTTCATGCAGGAGGAAAATTTGGTGGCGGCGGATACAAAGTATCTGGAGGACTTCATGGAGTTGGAGCTTCAGTAGTAAACGCTTTATCAGAAAAATGTAGTGTAACTGTAATGAGAGAAGGAGTTATGTGGAAACAATCCTATGAGCGTGGAAATGTAGTATCTGATTTAGAACAAGTTGGAACAACAGAAGTTACAGGAACAACAGTATATTTTAAGCCAGATGCTGAAATATTTGAGGAGTTAGTATATGACTTTGAAATATTATCACAAAGATTGAGAGAACTTGCGTTCTTAAATAAAGGAATAAATATAAGTTTAATTGATAAAAGAAATGGTAAAGTAGAAGTATATTTCTATGAAGGTGGGATAAAATCATTTGTTGAATATCTAAATAGAAATAAACAACCTCTTCATGAAGAACCAATATACGTTGAAGGTGATAAAGAAGGAATAATGGTTGAAGTTGCTCTTCAGTATCATGATGGATATAACGAGAACTTATTTTCATTTGCAAATAACATAGATACTATTGAAGGAGGAACTCATCTTATTGGTTTTAAAACTGCTTTAACTAGAGTATTTAATGATTATGCTAAAAAGTTTGGACATTTAAAAGAAAATGATAAAAATCTTTCAGGAGATGATATAAGAGAAGGGTTAACAGCAGTTGTATCAGTAAAAATAACTGATCCGCAGTTTGAAGGACAGACAAAAACTAAACTTGGAAATAGTGAAGTTAGAGGTGTTGTTGATTCAATAGTTGGAGAAGGGGTTGGAATTTTCCTAGAAGAAAATCCTAATATAGGAAAGATTATAATAGATAAAGCTTTAATGGCAGCTAGAGCAAGGGATGCAGCTAGAAAAGCAAGAGAATTAACAAGAAAATCTGTTTTAGAAAGATCAGCATTACCAGGAAAGCTTGCAGATTGTTCATCGAAAGATCCAGCAGAGTGTGAAATTTATATAGTAGAGGGAGACTCTGCGGGAGGTTCAGCGAAGCAAGGAAGAGATAGAAAGTTCCAAGCTATTTTACCACTAAGAGGTAAGATTATGAATGTTGAAAAGCAGAGATTGGATAAAATACTAAACTCAGATACTATACGATCAATGGTTACAGCTTTTGGAGCTGGAATAGGAAAAGATTTTGATATATCCAAAATTAGATACAATAGAATAATAATTATGACAGATGCCGATGTTGATGGAGCTCATATAAGAACTTTATTATTAACATTCTTCTATAGATACATGAGAGAACTAGTTGATGGAGGACATATTTATATAGCTCAACCACCATTATATAAAGTAAGTAAAAGTAAAAAGGATAGATATGCTTACTCTGATGAAGAGTTAGAGGGTGTTTTAGAAGAAATGGGTGGAAAAGATAACTCAATTAATATCCAAAGATATAAAGGATTAGGAGAGATGAATGCTACTCAGCTATGGGATACAACAATGGATCCAGAGCAAAGAGTTCTTTTAAAGGCAAATATTGAAGATGCAATGGCAGCAGATGAAATATTCACTATTCTTATGGGAGAAAAAGTTGAACCAAGAAGAGAGTTTATTCAAGAAAATGCTAGTAAAGTAAGCAACTTAGATATTTAGTATCAAATTATGAGGTGAAGTACATGAGTTTTAATGAGGGAAAAGTAATACCCGTAGATATAAAAAACGAAATGAAGAAGTGCTATATAGATTATGCAATGAGCGTAATTGTAGGGCGTGCACTTCCAGATGTTAGAGATGGCCTTAAACCAGTTCATAGAAGAATTCTATTTTCAATGCATGAACTAGGGTTAGCACCAGAGAAGGGTTATAGAAAATGTGCAAGAATAGTAGGAGAAGTACTAGGTAAGTACCATCCACATGGTGATACATCAGTTTATGATGCATTAGTAAGAATGGCACAAGATTTTTCAATGCGATATATGTTAGTTGATGGACATGGAAATTTTGGTTCTGTAGATGGAGATAATGCAGCTGCAATGAGATATACAGAAGCTAAAATGAATAAAATTGCAGCACAAATGATTAGAGATATTGGAAAAAATACTGTTGACTTTATACCAAACTTTGACGGTGAGGAAAAAGAGCCTTCAGTACTTCCATCTAGATTTCCTAATTTATTAGTAAATGGTTCATCAGGAATAGCTGTTGGTATGGCTACAAATATTCCACCACATAATTTAGGTGAAATTATTGATGGAACTATAATGCTTATAGATAATCCAGAGTTAGAAATACTTGATTTAATGACTGTAATAAAAGGACCAGATTTCCCAACAGCAGGTATTATAATGGGGCAATCAGGAATAAGATCAGCATATGAAACTGGAAGAGGAAAAATAAGAGTTAGGGCATTAGCTGAAATTGAAGAAGAAAATAATAGACATAAGATTATAGTTACGGAGTTACCATACCAAGTAAATAAGGCAAAGCTTATTGAAGGCATAGCTGATTTAGTTAAAGATAAGAAAATCTCAGGAATTTCAGATCTTAGAGATGAATCAGATAGAGAAGGTATGAGAATTGTAATTGAATTAAAAAGAGATGCGAATCCAAATGTTGTTTTAAATCTTTTATATAAGCATACAAAAATGCAAGATACTTTTGGAGTTACTATGTTAGCGTTAGTTAATAATGAGCCACAAGTATTAAATTTAAAACAAGTGTTAAATCACTATATTACATTCCAAAAAGAAGTTGTAACTAGAAGAACTGTTTTTGAATTAGAAAAAGCAGAAGCTAGAGCACATATTTTAGAGGGATTAAGAATAGCATTAGATAATATAGATGAAGTTATATCTATAATAAGAAATTCTAAAACATCAGATATTGCTAAAAATACTTTAATAGAGAAATTTGGTCTTTCAGATAAGCAAAGTCAAGCAATCTTAGATATGAGATTAAGAAGGCTTACTGGTCTTGAAAGAGATAAAATTGAAGCAGAGTATGATGAACTTATGAAAGAAATTGCATACTTAGAATCAATACTTAAAGATGAAGAAAAGTTACTTTCAGTAATAAAAGATGAATTAATAGAGATTAAAGAAAGATATAATGATGAGAGAAGAACAGCAATTGAAGCAAATGCAGATGAAATTGATATTGAAGATCTTATACAAGAACAAGAAATAGTTATAACTTTAACTAGTTCGGGTTACATTAAAAGAATTTCAGCGGATGCCTACTCAGCACAAAAAAGAGGTGGGAAAGGAATTCAAGCAATGTCAACAAAAGAAGATGATTTTGTTGAACATGTTATGGTTACGTCGACACATTCAGATATACTATTCTTTACTAATAGAGGAAGAGTATACAAGTTGAGAGGATATCAAATTCCAGATGCAGGAAGAACTGCAAAAGGAACAAATATTGTAAACTTAATTTCGATAGAGTCTGATGAGCAAATTCAAACTGTTTTAACCGTAAATGATGTTTATGAAGATGGATACTTATTTATGGGAACTAAAAATGGTATTGTTAAGAAAACTAGATTAGAAGAGTTTAAAAATTTAAGAAAGAATGGATTAATTGCAATTAACTTAAGAGAAGGGGATGAACTTCTAAAAGTTAAGATGACTAGAGGGGATGCTAATATTATAGTAGTAACTCAAAATGGTATGGCAGTTAAATTCAATGAGAAGGATGTAAGATCGATGGGAAGATCGGCATCAGGAGTAAAAGCAATTACATTAAAAGGTGATGATGTTGCTGTATGTATGGATATAGCTACAGATGAAGAAGAGTTATTAGTAGTAAGTGAAAATGGATATGGTAAGAGAACTGCAATTTCAGAATACAAAGTTCAAAATAGAGGTGGAAAAGGCCTTATAACTTATAAGATAAATGAGAAAACAGGAAAACTTGTAGGAGCAACTGTATGTAAAGAAGATGATGAATTAATGATGATTAATTCAAATGGTGTTGCTATAAGAATAAATGTATCAGATGTATCAGTAACAGGAAGAGCTACCATGGGAGTTAAGTTAATGAGAACACTTAATGAAGAACAAGTAGTTGCAATAACAAAAATCAGTGGTGGTAATGAAGAGGAAACTGATGAACAAATAGAATTAGAAGATAATGAGGTTTCTAATGAAATTCAAGATACTTCACTTGATAGATTAACTGAAAGAGCAGAATCAGAAGAATAATAAAGATTAATAGGCCACAAGAACTATCTTGTGGCCTTTATTATAAAATTATGGGGGGATAAATATGAAAATAATATTTAATGCAGATGACTTTGGATTAACAGAGGGAGTTAATTTAGGAATAATAAAAGGTTTCAAAGAAGGAATAATTAAATCAACAACATTAATGGTTAATATGAAATATGCAAATCATGCAATTGAATTAGCAAATCAAAATCCAGGGCTAGGAGTTGGAGTTCATTTAACTGTTACAGCTGGAAGACCTATTATAGAAAAAAAGACATCTTTAGTAGATGAAAATAATAATTTCTATAATAAAGATTTGTTATATGACTATACAGTAGAGTTTGAAGTAGAAGATTTATATAATGAGTGGAAAGCTCAAATTAAGAAATTTATAAAAATGGTAGGGAAAAAACCAACACATTTAGATAGTCATCATCATATACACTTAGTACCTAAATATTTAGAAGTAGCATTAAAGCTTGCAAATGAATATGATATTCCAATGAGAGAGCAAAAACATATAGATAAAAAATATGAGTTCATAAAACTTGCTCAAACTTTCATAGGGGCAGGATGTGAAAAGGAATATTTTCTTAATGATGAAGAAAATATATTGGAAGAGGATATTGTAGAAGTGATGTGTCATCCTGCAATAGTAGATGAAGAATTAGTGGAAATTAGTTCTTATAATAAAGGCAGAGAAAAAGAATTAGAGATAATAACTTCGGAAGAAGTGAGAAATTGGATAGAAAATAATAGAATTGAGATAATAAATTTCAGAGAAATAAGAAAAATATAAATATGAAAGTAGCTATTTCTAATAAAAATAGCTACTTTTTTTAGAAAGAACAATAAAAATAATAATAATCTTTACCAGGTGTATCATTATAAGAAAAGCTTAGAGAAAAGAAGAAAATAAAAGAAAATAAATAATAATTTCGAAAAATAAATTTCAATATTAAATAATAAACATCATATTCATGGTAAGATAAATCTCGTCGCTGAGGCAAACAACAATTTAGAAAAACAATTTCGAAAGAATGAAAAAGTTTTTAAAAAAATATGTTGACAAGATAAAGCTAAGGTGATAAGATAAAGAAGTCGCTTGAAGCGATTGAAACAAAATGGTCTTTGAAAATTGAACAGATTAATATATAAACAAACTTAAACCAGCAATTCTTTTATTAGTAAGTTTTATGAGCAATTTAAGATTAAACTTTTTATTGAGAGTTTGATCCTGGCTCAGGACGAACGCT
>NZ_JBOGCC010000180.1:0-19008 GCF_051656525.1 Clostridium sp.
TCGGTAGAAGACAAATTGTTGTCTATTTAGTAGCTAACCCTGGTCAATGGTAGAAAGAAGTATAAAATAAATTTTCCCCTAGTAGTGTAACCTACTAGGGGATTTTTTCTATACATAAATATATTTTTTATACTACTAATTTTTATTTTTAAATAAAAAAAAGTAGCATATTTCACGCTACTTTTTTCACATTAATTTTCTTATTTTTTCTACTGAGGCAAAATTGAGGAAGTTTTCCTTATACCAACCCTATAACCCAGTAATAAATTAAAACGAGACAAGCCATAAGCGGAGTTCTGTATTAAGTAATCATCTATCTAGACTTATTGTTGCCAATAAGCTCAAGCGACACACCACGAAACGGAACGGGTCATTCCAAAAATGTTTCTTTCTCGGTCTTGCTCCAAGTGGGGTTTACATAGCCATACTGTCTCCAGTATGCTGGTGAGCTCTTACCTTCGCCTTTCCACCCTTACCAGCTAATAAATTAGACTCATCTAAAAAAAAGATTCTGGCGGTATATCTCTGTTGCACTATCCTTCAAGTCACCTTGACTGGCCGTTAACCAGCACCCTACCCTATGGAGCTCCGACTTTCCTCTCCTAGTTTAAAACTAGCAGCGATTACACGTCTTACTCGCAATTCCTATAATATCATATTTCTCTTCCTATTCAAAGTATTTTTTTGTAAATTTATATATATTTTTTAGACATTTTGTATATTTTTATTTTTTAATCTATAAGTTGCATAATTGTAATTAATAAAGCAACTATTATAATGCCATAAAAACTTGCTCCACTAAATAATAATGTCGTAAATATACCACCACATATACAGCATCTTCCTGGTGTAAACCATTTAAAACAAGCCTTGTTACCTAAATTCCTTTTCATATTCATGAAATTTTTATTGAAATTTCCATAAGGACCCTTTTGCCCTCTTCTTCCCATACACTAATTTTCCTCACTAATTAATTTCTTTATTAGTATATGATTTTTATTTCCTTCTAATTACTATAAAAATTCATATGGATCCTTTGTCTTTTCTGACTTTATAAAAGTAATACCTTTAATTTCTTTAATTGCATTTTTTACTACATCTAAAAATACTAGCCATTCTGTATTGAAATGCCCTGCATCTATTATAGTTAATCCAAGTTCCTTATAATCTAATAAATAATGATAGCTTATATCTCCACTTATAATACAATCTGCACCCATCTCATAAGCTTTTTCAAAATAACTTGAACCACTTCCATTTATAATAGCTATATTTTTTATTTCTCTTTGGCCGATACATCCTTTTATATTTGCAATCTCTAAATTTTTCTTTATAGAACCTATTATCTCCGTAGCTTTAATTGGCTTATCTAGTGATACAAATCTTCCAATTCCTATATTTTCTTCAACACCTTTATCCATAATTATAGATTTATTAAATCCAATCTTATTAACTATTTCTTTATTTATTCCATTTACTGCTGAATCTAAATTTGTATGACTTGAATAAACAGATATATTATTTTTAATTAATTTTATTATTTTATCTCCAAGTAAATCTCCTTGCACAATTCTACTAGGTTTTTTAAATATAAGGGGATGATGAGTTATTATTAACTCACATTTTTTTTCTATAGCTTCATCTATTACATCCATAGTACAATCTAATGCTAAAAGAACTCTTTGCACCTTTCCCTTACTATCTCCTACCATTAATCCTACATTATCAAAACTTTCTTTTATTTCACTAGGTGCAAATTCTTCCATCTTATTTATAATATCATTTATTAAAATATCCATAAATCTTCCTCCTAACAAAAATTCATCATATTATCAATTATATTAATCTTTTCCTCAATCTCTTTTCTTCTTAATTTAGCTGTTTCACTTTCATCAACTATATTGTTTAATATCCTATTTGTTTTTTCTTTTTTAGCTTCTAAAAATTCTTTCATTAAAGAGTTTTTATCTCTAATTAATATTGGACTTATTTCATAATATATTTCCTCAAGTTCTGTTTTCTCTTCAGAGCTTACTTTTACTTTAAATATTTCATAAAAAATCTCTTCATCTAAACATAAATCCTCTTTTAGTATTTCATATCCATTTGTATATAAATATTTTCTTAACACCTCTGGATTTTGAGCTGGAAGTAATATTATTTCAGTATTTTTTATTTTATCTTTGCCTTTTTCTAATATATCTCTAATTAAATTTCCACCCATTCCTGCTATAACTACTGTACTTACTTCATTTGAATCAATTACATCTAATCCATTTCCAAGTCTTACTTCTATACTCTCATCTACACCTTCGAATATTGCATTTAATTTAGCTTTATCTAAAGGATCTTTATTTATATCTGCTGCAATAGCCTTTTTAGCTAATCCTCTTTTTATAGCTTCAATTGGAATATACCCATGATCTGTTCCTACATCTAATAAGCATTCTGTTTCATCAACATTTTCTAATATTTTTTCTAACCTTTTACTTAATTCCATTTCTTACTCCTACGCTTTCTATATTTTGTAATTTATTTCTAAAGTAAAAAAGCACCAAGTTGGTGCTTTTTTTAGTCTAGATAATCTTTAAGCTTTTTACTTCTTGATGGGTGTCTAAGCTTTCTTAAAGCTTTTGCTTCAATCTGTCTTATTCTTTCTCTAGTAACATTAAATTCTTTTCCTACTTCTTCTAATGTTCTAGCTCTTCCATCATCTAAACCAAATCTTAATCTTAAAACTTTTTCTTCTCTTGGAGTTAAAGTATCTAATACATTTATAAGTTGCTCTTTAAGCATTGTAAATGCTGCTGCTTCAGCTGGTGCTGGTGCATCATCATCTGGAATAAAGTCCCCTAAGTGACTGTCTTCTTCTTCACCTATTGGTGTTTCAAGAGATACAGGCTCTTGTGCTATTTTTTGAATCTCTCTAACCTTTTCAACTGGTAGTTCCATTACTTTTGATATTTCTTCAGGGAATGGATCTCTTCCTAATTCTTGAAGTAATTGTCTTTGAACTCTTATAAGTTTATTAATAGTTTCTACCATATGTACAGGTATTCTTATTGTTCTAGCTTGATCTGCAATAGCTCTAGTTATCGCCTGTCTTATCCACCAAGTAGCATATGTTGAGAATTTATATCCTTTTCTATAATCAAACTTTTCAACAGCTTTTATAAGCCCTAAATTTCCTTCTTGAATTAAGTCTAAGAAAAGCATCCCTCTTCCTACATATCTTTTAGCTATACTTACAACAAGTCTAAGATTAGCTTCTGCTAGTTTTTTCTTAGCATACTGACTTCCTTCTTCTATTCTTCTTGCAAGATCAATTTCTTCTTCAGATGATAAAAGAGGTACCTTACCTATTTCTTTTAAATACATTCTAACAGGATCATCTATAGCAATTCCTTCTGGAACCGATAAATCAATTGCCTCTTCCTCTTCTTCTTCCTCTTCTTCCTTTGCTGCTTTAGCAACCTTAGCTCCTGTTACTTCTATTCCCATAGATTCAAGAACCTCATATATTTTCTCTATTTGCTCTGGATTCAATTCAATATTATCTATTTCATCCATTATCTCTTTATAAGATAAAGACCCGCTCTTTTTACCTTTATCTATTAAATTTTTAACAACTGCCATTTTATTATTTTTTTCTTTTTTATCATCTTTTTTCACTTTTGTTTTTTCTACCATATTTGTTGCCTCCTTTCGTTAATACCATATTACCTCATTTTTAAATCATTTATTTTTTTCTGTAGCTCTAAACTTTTAGGTACCAACCTAAAACTTTCTTCACTCATTCCATTTTTCTCATACTCTTTTATATCTATGAGTACTTTTTCATACTCTTCCTCTAGCTTAAATAATTTTATTCTTTTTATATTATCTAAAATTAATCTTTTTCTATCCTTCGCTTCAATTATTTGAAGCTCTTTTATTTTCACCCACTCACTTGAAAGATTTGCATCAGTACAACCACATTCAATGAATAACTCCATATTTTCTACTTCTTTATTCTTCCCTTCAATAATTAAATTAAAGATTTTTTCATTCTCTTTTTTATTAAAATCTTCTGGGAGTATATTTTTTAATATTTCTTCATAAAATTCTGAATTTAACATTAATTTGATAACTGTTCTTTCTGCCTTTAAATAAGCTGGCTCCACATATAATTTTGTTCCATTTTCTTCATTTTTATACATTTTTTCCTTGTTTTCTATGGATATCAAATCATATAATGCCTGTTCCTTAATACCTGTTTCTTCTGAAATTTGTTTTATATGCATTGACTTTTCAATTGGATTTAAATTTCTAATAATATCAGTTACTCTTTTTCCAAACCTTGCAACTGATTGATTATCTTTAAAATTAATATCTTCCTTTGCTCTGTTTATTCTATAAGAAATTAAATTTTCTGCATTTTCTATTAACTTTAAAAATGCTCCTTTTCCATTATTCCTAACAAATTCATCTGGATCTTTTCCCTCTGGAACTTTAAGAACTTTAATATCAAACCCTGCCTCTTTTAAAATTTCTAGCCCTCTAAGAGTTGCTGTTTGACCTGCTACATCTGCATCAAAAGATATTATTACTTTATCTGCATATCTTTTTAAAAGCCTTGCTTGTTTTACCGTCAATGCTGTTCCAAGTGATGCAACTACATTATGAATGCCATACTGATTTAAGCTTATTAAATCCATATAACCTTCTACCATAATAAAGTATCTTTCAGCTACTTTATTTTTTATTGCAAAATTTAAACCATATAGATTAGTTCCCTTTTGAAATATTAGAGTTTCTGGTGAGTTCAAATATTTAGGCTTAGAATCGTCTAAAACTCTTCCTCCAAACCCTATAACTCTTCCTTTATAATCAAAAACTGGAAACATTACTCTATTTCTAAATCTATCATATGTAGTTCCATTTTTTTCACTTTTTAAAATTAATCCTGCTTCTAAAAGAATTTCATCATTAAAACCTTTTTTATTTAAATATCCTTTTAAATTTTGCCAACCTTCTTCAGCATATCCAAGTCCAAACCTTTTTATTGTGGCTTCACTTATTCCTCTTCTTAAAAAGTATTCTTTCTTTTCCTTTTTCTTTTGTAAATTAGCAAAAAAATATCTAGCTGCTTCAACATTTACCTTATATAATAAATCTTTTTTCATATTAACTTTACTATTACTTTTGTCTTCTAATCCAAGTGGTATATTAACCTTTTCAGCTAATATTTTACAAGCATCTACAAAATTAATACTTCTTTGTTTCATTACAAATGTTAATACATTTCCAGCTTCTCCACAGCCAAAACATTTATAAATCTGCTTATCTTGCGAAACACTAAATGATGGTGATTTTTCATGATGAAATGGACATATGCCCATGTAGTTTCTTCCAGATCTTTTTAACTTTACAGTTTCTGAAATAATATCTACAATATCATTTTCATTTTTGATTCTTTCTATTGTTTCTTCTGAAATTCGCAAGGAGCTCCCTCCTTCCTATGCAATTTATTTTTGCAACTCATATATTATTCGACATTTTTCTCTCTTTTCCTTTTTTTATTTTATTTTTTTTCTCTTTTTAATATATTTTTGCTTTAATTTACTTATTCTTCTTTAAATTTAAAATTCCTTCTTTTTTTGTTATAAATTTATCTTTCCTTATTTTAACTATTTTATTCCTATTTTTACTATTTAGTCTAATTTTTTATTATTTTTTTGATTTTATTTTATTATACTTAGCTTTTATGAAAATTTTTTTCTTTTTTCTCCCTCTATTCTTTTATTCTATATTTATCTCTTAATTCCTTTAATTATTACTAGTATTTAGTATTTGCAAAATATTATTTTTTATTATTTTAAATTTATAATTCTACTTCTCTCACTTTATAACATAGAATATAGTAATAATATTATTTAGGAGAAGTATAATGAAAAAAATATTAGACAATACTTCTAATCCCTTTTCTGAAGAAACTATTAGACTAAAAGTTTTATCTCATTATGGACTAGAAGATGCTAAAATATCTGTTATAAAACTAAAGAATACTGAAAAACAAAGAATCGTTTATAAAATTACTTTTAAAAATAGATCTTATTGCTTAAAAAAAGTGTACTATAATGAATCTGACTTACTTTTTGTTTATTCCGCTCTTGAATGGCTATTTAAAAATAACATTAACACCCCAAAATTATTAAGCACTAAAAAAGGAAGTAAATATGTAAATTTAAATAACATGCTTTTTATATTAACACTTTGGATTGATGGAAGTAAATGTAGTTCTAATGAAACCTCTCATATTATTACAGCAGTTCGCCAGCTTTCATATGTTCATAAATGCTCTAAAAACTTTGTTCCTATTAAAGGAAGTTCTAATAGAGAAGGTTTGTCTGATATCTACATAACAACCTTAAAGCATTTTAATCAAATTCTACTTTCTTATAATTCTGCTATAAAAAACAAAGATTTATTTTCCGAAATTTTTCTAGAGTTTTTTGACACTTATTTAGAAATTTCTAAGTTTTCTCTTGAAATCTCTAGTCGTGTTAAAAATTCTAATCTTACAACCTCACTATGTCATGGTGACTATGTAAGTAAAAATTTACTCTTTGATAAACGTGATAATATTTGGTTAATTGACTTAGATAAATGTAAAATTGATTTTTCTATGCAGGATTTTGGATATTTTTTAAGACGCCTTTTAAGACGAGATAGTATTTCTTGGAATGTAGAATTTACTATGAGGTTATTACGAGAATATAATAAAGGTAATCCTATGACCGTAGATGATTTTAGATATTTACTAGCCTACATTTCTTTTCCACAAAAATATTGGAAAATCTCTCGTGATTTCTTTAGAAACAAGCTAAAAGTTAATAAATCTTTAGCTACTACTATGCTTTTAAAAGGGACTGAACAATCTTATTCTCATTTAATTTTCATTAAAACTATCCTATCAAGAATTGAAAATGAATATAATATTAAACTATAAAAACCACCCAAATTTTTGGGTGGTTCCTTTTTATATTATCTTTTATTATTTACCTGTGCTTGTGCCGCTGCAAGTCTTGCAAGTGGTACTCTAAATGGTGAACATGATACATAGTCTAATCCTATATTATGACAGAATTCTACTGATGATGGATCTCCTCCATGCTCTCCACAAATTCCAAGCTTAATATCACTTCTTGTTGCTCTTCCTTTTTCTGCAGCTATTTTTACTAATTTCCCAACACCTGTTTGGTCTAACTTAGCAAATGGATCTTGCTCATATATTTTCTCATCATAATATGATGTTAAGAATTTAGCAGCATCATCTCTTGAAAATCCAAATGTCATTTGTGTTAAATCATTTGTTCCAAATGAGAAAAACTCTGCTTCTTTAGCAATTTCATCTGCTGTTAATGCTGCTCTAGGAATTTCAATCATTGTACCTACTTTATATTCTAATTTTGTTCCTTTTTCAGCCATCACAGCTTCTGCAGTTTTAACTACAACATCTTTAACAAATTTAAGTTCCTTAACTTCTCCTATTAATGGAATCATAATTTCTGGAACTACATTATATCCTCTTTCAACAGTAACAGCTATTGCTGCTTCTATAATAGCTCTAGTTTGCATTTCAGCTATTTCTGGATATGTTACCGCAAGCCTACATCCTCTATGCCCCATCATTGGATTAAATTCGTGCTTATCTTCTACAGCATTTTTAATTTCTTCTACATTCACATCTAATTCTTTAGCTAATGCTATTTTATCTTCTTCGGTATGAGGTAAGAATTCATGTAATGGTGGATCTAAAAGTCTTATTGTTGCCGGCATTCCTTTTAATGCTTCATATATAGCCGTAAAGTCTGCTCTTTGCATTGGAAGTATCTTATCTAATGCTTTTCTTCTATCCTCTTCTGTCTTTGCTATAATCATTTCTCTAACTGCTAGAATTCTATCTTCAGCAAAGAACATATGCTCTGTTCTACAAAGACCTATTCCTTCTGCACCAAATTCTACAGCTTGCTTTGCATCTCTTGGAGTATCTGCATTAGTTCTAACTTTTAATTTTCTAATTTCATCTACCCAAGCCATAAATGTTGCAAAGTGTCCTGTTATTTCTGGAGTTACAGTTTTGATTTTTTCTCCATAAATATTTCCTGATGTTCCATCTATCGAAATAAAATCTTCTGAAGTATAAGTTTTCCCACCTACTTCTAAAGTTTTCTTCTCTTCATTTATTTTAATTTCTCCACATCCCGCTACGCAACAAGTTCCCATTCCTCTTGCAACAACTGCTGCATGAGATGTCATTCCACCTCTTACAGTTAAGATACCTTCTGCTGCAATCATTCCTTCAATATCTTCTGGTGATGTCTCTAATCTAGCTAAAACAACTGCTTCCCCATTTGCTGCTCTTTCTTTTGCTTCTTCAGCAGTAAACGTAATTTTACCACAAGCTGCTCCTGGTGATGCTGGAAGTCCTTTAGCTATTGGTGTAGCTTTTTTTAAATCATCATCATAGAATGCTGGATGTAATAATGTATCTAGTTGCTTTGGTTCAACCTTTAATATAGCTTCTTCTTTAGTCAACATCCCTGATTCTACTAGATCTACAGCTATTTTAAGTGCTGCTGGAGCTGTTCTTTTTCCATTTCTAGTTTGTAAGAAATATAACTTACCTTCTTCAATTGTCATCTCCATATCTTGCATATCTTTGTAATGGTTTTCTAACGTGTTAACTATATCTATAAATTGTTTATAGATTTCTGGATTTTGCTCTTCTAACTTTGATATTGGAAGAGGTGTTCTTATTCCTGCTACAACATCCTCACCTTGTGCATTCATTAAATATTCACCATAAATTTCATTTTCACCATTTGCAGGATTTCTTGAGAATACAACTCCTGTTCCTGATGTTTCTCCTTTATTTCCAAAAACCATTTGTTGAACGTTTACAGCGGTTCCCCACTCGCCCGGTATATCATTTAATCTTCTATATACTCTTGCTCTTGGATTATCCCATGATCTAAATACAGCTGTAACTGACTCTATTAATTGACTTCTTGGGTCTTGTGGGAAATTTTCTCCCTTTTCTTTTTTATATACATCCTTATACTCTTTAACTAACTCCTTTAAATCATCAGCAGTTAAATCAGTATCATCCTCAACTCCTCTTTTTTCTTTCATCTCATCAATTTTATCTTCAAATAATCTTTTTTCAACTCCCATAACTACATCTGAGAACATTTGAATAAATCTTCTGTATGAGTCATATGCAAATCTTGGATTATTTGTAATCTCTGCCATTGCTTCTGCTGCTTCATCATTTAACCCTAAGTTTAATATTGTATCCATCATACCTGGCATTGAAACTCTAGCTCCTGATCTTACTGATACAAGTAAAGGATTCTTTGTACTTCCAAACTCCTTCCCTGTTTCCTCTTCAAGCTCTTTCATGCAATTTTCAATTTCTTCTATTATTGATGGTGCTATTGTTTTTCCATCTTCATAATATTTATTACATGCCTCTGTTGTTACTGTAAATCCTTGTGGAACTGGTATTCCAAGCTGTGTCATAACAGAAAGATTTGCACCCTTTCCTCCTAGAAGATTTTTCATTGCTGCGTTCCCTTCTTTAAAAGGGTATACGTACTTTTTCTCCATCTCAATACTCCTCCGTTCAATACTTAAGTTAATATATATAATGTCGAGGACAATTTTTGTCCTCGCATATATCAAATTTAATTGTTTTTCCCAAGCTTAACGAATAATTTTGTAATATTAGTTTTAGAAACTTTACCCAAAATTTTAAACTGTTCCTTCTCATAAACCATAGTTTTTTCAACAATCGGTATACTATCAATCTCATGATCTATTATCTTTGTAGCTAATACATATGCTGAATCTTCTTTTGATGCACACACAATATTTGGCATTCTTGTCATAATAACACCAACTGGTACTTTATGAATATCTGTTCCTCCTATTGCAATCTTCAAAAAATCTTTTCTTGAAACAGCTCCTGTTAAGAATCCATTATTTTCTACAAATAATGTTCCCACATCATTTAGAAATAAATATACGATTGCATCATATACTGTTGTTTCTTCGCTTACTACAGAAGGTTTTGACATTATCTCGCCAACTTTAATTTCATTTATATATTCATTTACAAGACTACTTTTTGGTTTATCTGAATATACATATCCTACCTTTGGTCTAGCATCTAACGCTCCTATCATAGTTAAAATCGCTAAATCGGCTCTTAATGCAGCCCTAGTAACTCCTAAGCTTTCTGCTAATGATTCACTTGTAATTGGCTGTCTTTCCTTAACTAATCTTATAATCTCTTCTTGCCTTTCTGATAATTTCAAGTTTATCCCTCTTTCTTAATACGAGAATAAATTTTCAGACAATTCAGATTTATTAGAATCTTTAGTACATTATAATTATACCATTTATTCCTTTTTTTTCTATATTAAAATAATCTGATTTCAGCCTATTTTCTTCCATTTACTTCCTTTAGAAGAATTCTTCTCTTTATAGATTCTTTTCTTTTCCATTTACTGTATTTTTCTATTCTTCATCATCAAATTTAACAGTATATGTGTAAACAGCATCATCCCCTGTATATACTTTACTTTTATTGTCACTTTTATTCCTCATATCATTTTTCACATCATTTAGCTTTTCTTTTACATCTACTGCTTTTTTACTTGCTTTTTCTTTAACAGTACTTGCAACTATACTTGCTTTTAAAGCTACTTCATTTGTAACTTTTTTCACATATTTATTAACTACTTCTACACTACCATCACATTTTGTAATCTCTATAGTGACTTTTGTTGCTACTGCTGCTATTACACCAAAAGCTAAAACAGCTGGTAAAACTATGGCTATAACCATTGCAGAGATACCTGCATTAACAGGAAGGTCTGCTATTACTGTTTCCTCTTTTTTGATTTTTATTCTACTCACATTACCTTTTTCTATAATCTCTTTTAACCAACACTTAAAATCATCAACATTATATGCTGTTTTAGAAAGAATATCTTCTTCATCTATTGTATTATTTATTCCCTTTACCCCTTCTTTTTCAAGATTTATTAAGGCTTCTAAAACATCACCATCAGCTTCTACTAAAATTCTTTTAGCTTCTTCATAACTTAAGTTTGCTCTTTCTCTTATTTGATCAACTTTTTCTAATGTAATTTCTTTCATAATCTATCACTCCTTAATATAATTTAACATTTCTAAACTTTTTGGTTTTCTTGAATAATTAGATGATATAAAGTATAAATTCACCTTTTCAATTTCCTTTTTTACATCATCACTTAACTTCATCATATATATTCTACTTGCATCTATTTTATTTAAAAATTTCAATGCTGCATATGCTTCTTTTGATATATTTATAGTGTTATTCCTTGCACATTCACTACAAACTCCACTAAATATTTGCATGTGTATATGTTTTGAACTTCTGATTTTTTTTCTACATATTGCACAATTGTCTAAATTTATTCCATATCCTGTAGCTTTTAATAACTTCAATTCAAATGATCTTATTAAAAGTTCATAATCAATTGCATCAGTATCTAGTAAATATAATGTTTTAACAAACTCTAAATATAAAAAATCATCTTTTTCTCCGTCATTAATACAAATATCAATTAACTCACAAATATATGATGCATAAGTTAATTTATCTAAATTATTCATTAGCCCTTTAAAAGAATTTATTATTTTACCTTCTTGAAGATTATACATATTTTTTCCTTTAAAAAGCATATAATCGCCATAGCACAAACTTCCTGTTACTGAAAATAACTTATTTTTACTTTTCTTAGCACCCTTTGCTATAGCTGTTATTTTTCCAAAATCTTTTGTATATATCCAAACTATTTTATCATTTTCTTTGTAATCAGTAGATTTTATAATTACACCACTTGTTTTAATTAGAGACATTTTATCACCTATATTACTTTAGATTTTTATATCCAAGCTCTTTAAGTAAATTATTGTTATCTCTCCACTCTTTTCTTACTTTAACCCAAAGTTTTAACATAACCTTAGTTCCTAAAAATCTTTCTAATTCATATCTTGCTGTTTCTCCAATCTTTTTAAGAACAACTCCATTTTTCCCAATTATTATTCCTTTATGTGAATCTTTTTCACATATAATATCAGCTTCAATATGATATGTTCCTTTTTCACTTTTTTTCATTCTTATTATATCTACAGCTATTCCATGAGGAACTTCATCTCTTAAGCATCTTAATGCTTTTTCTCTTATTATTTCTGCTACAACAAATCTCTCTTGAACATCTGTTATCATATCTTCTGGATAATATTTTGGCCCTTCTGGTAACTTTTCAGCCATTAGGTTAAGTAATTTATCAACATTTTTTCCTTTTGAAGCTGAGATTGGTACAATTTCAGCAAATGGAAATGCATCAGAATATTTTACTAATGTTTCTGCAACTTTATCTTGAGTAAATTCATCAATTTTATTTAAAACTAAAAATACTGGACATTTTTTTCCTTTTAAATTTTCTAAAATAAAATTATCTCCTTTTCCAAGTTCTCCATCTGGATTAGTTACAAAAAGAATTAAATCAACATCTTTTGTTGAATCCTTTGCTGAGTTTACCATATATTCGCCTAACTTATGTTTTGGCTTATGAATACCTGGTGTATCTACGAATACCATTTGATATTCATCTGTAGTTTTTATTGTTTGTATATTATTTCTTGTTGTCTGTGGTTTATTAGATACAATAGATAGCTTCTCTCCCATTATATAGTTCATTAATGTTGATTTTCCTACATTTGGTCTTCCTACTATTGATACAAATCCTGATTTAAACATTTTTCCTCCTATTTAAGATCCCTCTTAGTAAAACTTCCTGGCATTATTTCTTCAAATGTTTTTACTAAATAATCTTTTTCGTTTTTTATTATATAAATTTTTATATCTTTTGTGTCTATAAATTCACTCATCACTTGTCTACACATTCCACATGGATATGTGTATGATTTTGTATCTCCTATTACTGCTAGTGCCTTAATAGATCTATTTCCTTTAGCTACTCCATTAAAAATTGCTACTCTTTCAGCACACATAGTTGCACCATAAGATGCATTCTCTACATTGCTTCCTGTATAAATATTTCCATCTTCAAATAATACAGCAGAACCTACTTTAAAATTTGAATATGGACAATATGCATTTTCCCTAGCTTTAATTGCTTCCCTTATAAGTTTTTTTTCCATCTTAAAACCCTCCCTTTATTCTTAAGTATAAACTATTTTGTTTATTGTGCATAATATTATATCATTAAACAACACTTATTATATAGATTTTATTTAATTATCTTAAAATTATAAAAATAAAAGTTGTTATTAGCATACCAAATAATGCTCCTACTACTACCTCAAATAATGAATGAACTTCTGAATCCACCCTACTTTGAGCAGTTATTAATGCCATTAAAAAACTTAAAAATATACAAATCGGCTCTTTTGTTATAAATGAAATAGCTGTGGCAATAGAAAATGCTAATGCACTATGTCCACTTGGCATTCCTCCTTTAAGAGGTGTTCCTTCTCCAAATATAGCTTTTGCAATTATAGTTGCTATAGATACTATAGCTAATAATATGAATATAATATGAGGTTCTGAATTTTTTATTTTATCTAATACTACATATGAAAAATGACTTAATTTATCGCCAAAAATTATATATCCAACTAAAACTGCATTTAATGCCGTTATAACAACAGCACCTGCTGCCACATTCTTAGCTATTTTAGCTAAGGGATGATAATAGTTTGTATTCATATCTACTACAGCCTCAATTGCCGTATTAAAAAGTTCTGCCCCAATAACCATAACTATTGTTATTGATAAAATTAAAATCTCTGTCTTAGATATATCAAAAACTAAACATAAAACTAAAACGATTAATGTTACAACCATATGAATTCTCATATTTCTTTGAGTTCTTACCGTATAAATAATTCCATCTATAGCATAATTAAAACTATCTAAAACCTTTTTTAATTTCATGTCTAATACCACCTAACCTTTATCTATTAATATTTAGCTTCTCTAAAATTTCCTCTTCTCTTTTTCTCATCTTCTTTTTATCTTCTTCAATCATATGGTCATACCCTAATAAATGTAATACTGAATGTACAACTAAATAAAAACTTTCTCTTTCAAAAGAATGATTATATTCTTTTGATTGTTCTAAAGCCTTTTCTAAAGATAAAACAATATCTCCTAAAACTAATTCCTCTCCATCTAAGTATGTTTCGTCAAAGTCGTTTCCTTTATACACTTCTTTAAATACTTTTTTATCATCATAATCAAGCATTGGAAATGAAAGCACATCTGTTTGTTTATCTATATTTCTTGTTTCTTTATTTATTTCTTTTATTTCTAGATTATCTACAAAAACTAATGATATTTCACATTCCTTATCAACTTCTTCTTCTCTTAATGCAAATAAAATAACTTCCTCCATATCTTTTACAAACTTATCGTCCACCTTAATTTTATCTTGTCTGTCATCTAAATATATCATTTATTTAATCTCCTTTATTTATATGTTAAAAGGGAAAGTTTAAAACCTCCCCCTCTCACTTTATTTTTTAACTTTTTCTGTTGGATACTCAATTCTTTGATGATAAATTCCATTTAGAGCCTTTAGAAAAGATTTTCTTATCTTTTCTAAATCTTTTAAGGTTAAATCACAATTGTCAAGTTGCCCTGAATAAAGTTTATCTTTTATTATGTTATTAACCATTTCTTCAATTTTCTCTTTACTTGGCTCACTAATAGAGCGTACAGCGGCTTCTACACTATCTGCAATCATTAATATTCCAGCTTCTTTGCTACTCGGTATAGGTCCTGGATATCTAAAGTCTTCTTCTTTTATATCATCTGGATTTTCTGCTTCATTTTTCATTGTATAATAAAAATATTTTACAAGTGTTGTTCCATGATGTTGTACTATCATGTCTTGAATAACTTCAGGTAGTTTATGTTCACGAGCAAGCTCTAACCCATCTTTCACATGGGATATTATAATTAATGTACTTAAATTTGGACTTATCTTATCATGAGGATTTTCTTTTCCCATTTGATTTTCCTTAAAGAAATATGGTCTAACTGTTTTTCCTACATCATGATAATATGCTCCAACTCTTGCAATTACTGGATTTGCATTTATATCTTCTGCTGCCATTTCAGCTAAATTTGCAACTAACATACTATGATGATACGTACCTGGCGCCTCCATTAAAATTTTCTTTAACAATGGACTATTTGGGTTCGAAAGTTCTAATAATTTTAAATTTGTTACTATATCAAAGCCTGATTCAAAGAATGGTAAAACTCCAATAGCTAAAATAGCTGAAAAAATCACTCCAATTCCTGCTGCTAAACTTAATATAATAATTTCACTGAAATTATTTGATAATAAAAATCCTGTTGAAAATGTTAACACTATACTCATTAATGTTAGTCCTATACTAGAATATAAAATGTCATTCCTTTGTTGCATTTTCTTAAGAGATGTTGCTCCTATTATTGCATTTAAAATTCCAAGCATTATTATTTGTGGATTAAAACCTACAATTCCTGCTATAAGTAACACATCTAAACTAGATACTACTATAGAAACTCTATAATCAACTAATAATGTAAGAAGTATCGGTGCACAAGCTAATGGAATTGCAAAAGGTGAAATAACACTAACAACTCTTGCAATGATAATTGTTAAAATACTAATTATATTAATCATTATTAATATTTTAATATTGTTAAACTGTTTTTTATAATTTTTGTATATATAAAAATGTTTTATAAACATAACACTAGCTACAAATAGTGCTAATACAGCATATAATATAATAATACTAAAACCACCACTTTGATCTATAAGTCCTAAATCTTTAAGTACTGATATTTGTTCTGCTGTTATAGGTTCCCCTTCAGTAACTATTGTTTGATTTTTCTTTATTATTACTTTTGATACTGCTTTTTCTGCTTCCTGAATTGCTTCATTTGTTTTTGCTTCATCATAAAAAAAGTTAGGTTCAATTTTAGGAATTATCATTTGCCTCAATACATTTTTAATATTACTGTTTACATCTAACTCATTTATCTTCTCTTCTGCAAGCTCTATTGCATTATCTACACTAGCTGGATTTCCTTTAGCTATATTAGTTGCATAAGCTGCATCAACTATATTTTTCACATCAAATTTCAAATCATTTAATTGAGATTCTGATAAGTTAAGCAATGTTTTATAATTAGCATCTGTTAAATTAGAATCTTTTATTCCATCTAATTCTTTTAATTGTTCATTAATACCCTCTACATTTTTACTAACATCTTGAACTTTATTTAAAATAGCTAAAATACTATCTTCTACCTGCGGTTCAATTTCACTTTTTAATGTATACTGCTTATCAACACTTTTAGCAGCTTCTTCTTCCTTCTTTTTTGTTGCTATTTGATCTATTGTATCTCTTGGTGCTTTAATTGTAACTCTGGCTATATCACCTTCTTTTAAGTCATATTCTTTTGGTGCTATAGCCGTTATAAGTATTACATAGATAACCACAAAACTCACTATATACATTAAAAACCTGGCTCTATTTTTTTTTATATCTATATTCAATTTTATTTTTTTTCTCAAGTTCCCACCTTCTCATCATAATGCTAAAATTACCTATTTGCAATATTTTGCTCAACAGTAAATTCTACTATTATTTTTATTTTTCCGCCTTCTAATTCAAAAGCATCTACTTTTGTATTTATTATTTTTGCATCTATCGGGAGTTCTTTCTCTAATAAAGATTTCAAATTCTGACTTATATTCTTTATAATTTCATTTTTATCTTTTTTTACAGTTTCAATCTTTTTTTCATAATAAATTTTTTTATTAAAAAACCCATTTTCTTCTTCTATTTTATCATATTTCTCAAAAGAATTAGAGAATTTTTTCAAATAAATTTTCTTTCCAAGAATATTTAAGTAATATTCTTTCTCACTATTTTCACCTCGTACTTCTTCATCCCCATCCATATTCACGATAATTTCCTTTGTATAAAATGTGTTTGCAATTACTTTACCAATAGCCTTACTTTCAATAACTTCTCCATTCCCTTCTATATATCCTTCTATAAGTACATCTCCCTCTCGTACAATATCTCCAGCCTTTACAAGTGCTGTTCCCTTTTCTGAGTACACCCTTTTAATTTCCCCACCTATTTTAGCATATACATCCCCTTCATTCTCTTCTATATTTACTGGCGGGTTTACCTTCTCTTTCACTATAACCCTTAATGTAGATCCTTCTATACGTACTCTACTCCAAAGTACATCTTCCGATTTATCTTCTATACTTTTTTCTATTTCATATACATCAATTTTTGATTTTAACATCCCTTGTTCTACACCAAGTTCTAAAAGAATTTCTCTTATTTCAAATGGAGATAGTTTTTTTTCTGTCTCTACATCAATTGCCCAAATAAAGTTAGATAACGAAAATAATATTAAAAAGAAGACTCCACCTCCTATTAATAAACCAATACGCTTTTTTATTCGTTTAATTTTTATTATGTTTCCCTTTTCTTCTATTACTGTTACTTTTCCACCATATCTTTTTACTATCTTATATAAATCCTTATACTCTTCATAAAATGTTTCAAATGATAATAGTGCCTTATTCACTTTTCTCACTTTGCTTACATGTATTTTATTTTGTATACAGGCATTTAAAATTTCTTCTCCCTTTAACGTGTTAATTTCTACTCTAATTATATATTTTATGCCCCTATTCTTTCTCATCATAAATTTCTCCATAATATATACTCATAAATTTTCCACTAACTATTATCGTCTCTTCTTCTATATATAAAAGTTCAAAATCATTTCCTTTTATTGTTAATCCGCCTATACTTGTATTCAAAATAATCTTTTCATTATCAAAAATCTTTATTCCCTTATGATTTTCTATTTTCACTTCTTCTTTCCCTATTATTATTATTTTTGGCTCTCCAGTTGCTACTTGTCTTGGCATATTCATTTTTTTTAGAATTTCATTTTTTTTATTTTTTATTTTATTATCCATAATTTCTCCTTTAATAGTTCTATCATAGTACTCTATGTTTTTAAATTTAAAATTATGAATTTTTCTTACAAACAAAAAAGGATGTCTAATAAGACATCCTTTAAATAACAAAGAAGGTTCTACCGAACCTTCTATTGCTATTTATTACTTAAATAATCTTTAACTATTTGACTGACAAGTTTGCCATCAGCCTTCCCTAAAGTTTTAGGTCTCACTAATGCCATTACTTTACCCATGTCTTTCATGCAACTTGCACCCGCTTCATCTGCTGAGTCTTTGACTATTTGTAATATTTCTTGTTCGCTTAATTGCTGAGGAAGGTAATTTAGCAAGATTTTAATTTCTTCATTAGTAGAATCAACTAAATCCTGTCTATTACCTTTTTCGAACTCAACCACTGACTCTCGTCTTTGCTTGACTTCTCTAGCTAAAATTTCAATAGCTTTTGCATCATCAACTACAGTTCCATCAGTTTTTTCAACTAATAGTATCGCTGCTTTTGCACTACTTAAAACATTAGCTTTAAATTTCTCTTTTGCCTTTAAAGCATTTTTCCAATCATCTTGAAGTCTGATTTTTATTTCTGGCATCTATTTCATACCTTCTTTCAAAAAGAAATCCTATTTGAATTTTCTCTTTCTAGCAGCTTCTGATTTCTTTTTCTTTTTTACACTTGGCTTTTCGTAGTGTTCTCTTTTTCTTACTTCTGTAAGAACTCCAGCTCTAGCGCATTTTCTTTTAAATCTTCTTAATGCACTCTCAAGAGTTTCGTTTTCTCCAACTTTTATTTCTGACATTCATTATCCCTCCCTCCGCTAGCTTAAATTAATAAATTCAACTCAGCTACGGGCTTAATAACACACGCTAA
>NZ_JBOGCC010000181.1:0-1687 GCF_051656525.1 Clostridium sp.
GCAGACTGTGTGAAAAATATCTCATAAAGCAATTTCATATTTAAATGTTTATTATTATATTTAATGAATTGAAATCTTACTAGTATGCGATTTAAAACTCCTGAAGATAGAAACACGTTTATGATGTTTAATCAACTTGAAGATTGGGTTGATTCGGATAACATTGTGAGGTTAATTGATCGTTTTGTTGATTTAACACTCACCAAGAAAGAATTTGAATACGATAAGGGTAAGTCTGAATTTGGGCGTAAAGCATATTCTGCAAATACTCTCCTTAAACTATACCTATATGGATATCTAAACAGAATATCCAGCTCTCGCCGTTTAGAAACTGAATGTAATAGAAATATGGAGGTTATCTTTTTACTTGGCAATTTACGTCCAGATTTTAAAACGATTGCTGATTTTCGGAAAGATAACAAGTCGCTTATTCGTATGATATGTATTGAATTTAGACGTTTTCTTGTTCATGAAAAGTTTATTAAGGGAGAGAAGATTGCTTATGACGGAACCAAAATTAAAGCTTGCACATCTAAGCGTATGCTTGAGATTCAGCAAATTAGTAAACGACTAGCACATCTGGAGAGGGAAATGGATGCATATTTCAATCAGCTAGATTGTTCTGATAATAAAGAAGGTCATGAAGATAAGGTTATTGAGCTTGAAGCTATGGAAAGTGAGTTAATGTCGAAAATTGCACAATTAGAAACAGAGATCCACAAGCTTCAGATTCAAAAAGAACAGCTTCAAGATAAAGGAACTGATAAAGAATTTCCCGGAGACAGCGAAGCTAAATTTATGCTAACCAGAGATGGTATAAAACCAGCATATAATGTCCAGGGTGGAGTTGATAATGAGAATAAAATGATTGTTATAGCAGAAGTGACTGATAGGCCAGATGATTATCATGAGATAGAAAATCTAGTAATTCAAACGAAAGAACAATTGTCAATTACGCCTAAGCTTGTTGAAGCTGATAAAGGTTATGGGAACCCAAATCAAATAAAAAGTCTAGAGTCTTCAAACACGACACGTTGTTCAATACCATTAAAGAGCTATAGTTGTGAAGAACAAAGACTAAGGAGTTTTAAATACATAAAAGAAAAGGACGTTGTAAGGTGCAAGAATCATATTGATCTAAATTATATAAAGACAAGGACGAGGTCAAAAAGTGGACAGCTAGTAAGAATATATAAAGCCAAAGCGGAAGACTGTCTTAACTGCCCTTATCGAGAGGACTGTACAAATAGTAAAACGGGGCGTGAATATTGGCTAGACTCTCGGCACGAATGGATTACTGCTTATAAACGAAGAATGGATTCGAAGCGATGCAAAGCAGAGATTGTGGAGAGAAAAGCAATAATTGAGCATGTTTTTGGAACTCTTAAAAGATGGATGGGAAAAGTGCCACTTTTGATGAAAGGAAAAGAGAAGGCTCAAATTGAAATAGATATCTACACGACTGCATATAATATGCTCCGACTTAAAAACATTGTCGGTGTAGCCAATGCTATGTCCAAACTGGAGTTGTATTATGCAAAATAATGCACTCTCCTCTTTTTCTAGTAAAAAAGAGACACAAATAATCCAAAACTAAGGAATTATAGATTAAAATACTAATTATTTAAAACTATATTTAACAATTAACAGTACGCGATCTATTAGAATCTGTTTTCACACAGTCTGC
>NZ_JBOGCC010000182.1:0-2974 GCF_051656525.1 Clostridium sp.
TTTACACTATAAAGATTATAGATAGTTACTCCTGCAAATAAAATTACTATAATTATAGGTATTATTCTCTTTATTTTTTCTATTCTTGTATATGCTTTTTTCTCTTTATAATTTACCTTTTCTATAAACTTTCTTTCAATACAATCTTCACTTCTTAATCTATAATAAATTGATATTAAAAATTGAGTAAATAATCCTGTATATAATAAGCTTACTATTACATAAATCACTGTGAAGATTATTATCATAAAAATTAAAAATACTTTTGCTTTAAAGGTTGTATCTCCTAGCATGTTTCCTATAACTATTCCAAACAGAGTTATTCCTCCAAATAAAAGCCCTCTTAAAATTCCTATTCCAATTTCCCAAAATATTATAGAACTTAAAAGTCCAATCCTATTTTTCTTATACATTTTATAACTTTTTTTAAGTGCTTTTTTCCCACGAACCTTTTCAATTGCTATTGTAGGAATCGCTAATATCCATCTTAATAAAAGCAATACTAAAACTACTATAATTACTCCATATAATATTTTTCCACCTAAAGTTTTACTTAATTCTATTGTTACAAATGGTGGTATTGTAAATTCTCTTATAAGAGAGCTGCACATTCCCATACTAAACCATGGTCCTACAACACCAACTATTATTATAAGTGGAATTATACTAAATCCTATTGTATCTTTTAAAATATTTAAACTATTTACTACCCCTTCTAAAAGTTTTACCTTTTCCTTTTTATGAGATTTTACACCTATATAAGTTAATGCACCTATCTCAAAAAAGACCATTAAAAATGAAATTATAAGTAATATTCCTATACAAAATATTCCTTCTTTTGTTAAGCTAAATTTCAAAATTTCTTTATTGCTTATTACATTAACACCTGTGTTCTTAATGAAGTGTTCTAATATTATGAAATTTATAGGAATTAATATAAACGTGGTTAAAATCCTGTATGCCATTTCAAATATTACTACTTCTTTTAAGTTTAATTTAAAATCTTTTAAGCTTTCTCTCATTATTTTAAAGAAAGGTAACTTTTCTTTCTTATTAATATCTATCACCACTTTTCTCTCATCTTTTTCTATTAATCTTAACATAAAATACATATTTTATAATATTAAAAAATTATTTTCTCTAAAATATTAATCTTCTTAAGATTTTTAATTATATTTGCATGTAAAAGACTGGTAGTTATAACTCTCTAGATAATCAAAACAATCGAATCCATACGAACATGGTGGTGAATCAACACAAAACATATTATTATTATTTAATTCATTACACTTATTTATCACGCTAGCATTTTCTATTACTAAAACCTCTTAATTTTTCTTTTGCTCAAAAGAAGTATATTTGCTAGCCTTTATCTCAAATCTATCTATTCCTACGTAATCATAATATAACAAATAAGTAAAATATTTTGTTCCACTATTTATATTTACACTTCCCCCTGCTAGAACTCCAACTAATGGATAATTAACCTTTCCTCCATCTTAGCTTTTTATAATATATTGTATAAATTTCCATTTATCTTTTTACTCTTTTATCATTTCTTTATACTCTCTAAATCTTATATATTCTCCTCCCATACTTTCTAGATGATCTGTATGAAATTGACAATCTATAAATTTAAATTTATTTTCTTCTAATATTTTTGCTAAATATATTAAAGCTATTTTAGATCCATTTGGAATTTTTGAAAACATACTTTCTCCAAAAAAACACTTATTAATTACAACCCCATAAATTCCACCAACTAATTTCCCATCTTTTAATACCTCTACACTTAAAGCAAATCCTTTTTTATGTAAATTTATATAAGCTTCCTTCATTTCTTCTGTTATCCAAGTTCCCTCAGCTTTTTCACGAAGTTCTTTACATGCTGATATTACTCCTTCAAAATCTTTATTCACATTAACAGTAAAATCTTTTTTATTTAAAACTCTTCTCATAGATTTTGATATTCTAATATTTTCTGGTCTTATAATATATCTTTCCTTAGGGCACCACCAAAGTATAGGCTCATCCTCATTAAACCATGGGAAAATTCCATTTTCATAAGCTAAGATAAGTCTCTCTTGTGATAAATCTCCTCCAACTGCTAAAAGCCCATCTTCTTCTGCCATTTCAGGCATAGGAAAAGATACTTCTCTTTCATCTAATCTATATACTGGCATTTTCACTTTCCTTCTTTCTAAAAAAAGGCTGTAATTTTAAAACAGCCTTTAGTAAAATTCTCATTCTATTATACCTTTATTTTTAATGTCTGCCTATAACATCCACCATATTCTTTAAACTTAGGATTTATAGCCTCTATCCTTTTAATTTTAAATTTCATTACATATAAATTTACTTCTAGCTTTTCAAGCATTTCTTTATTTATCCTACGTTTTTTTATTATTTCAAAGTATTCTGCTCCTTTAAATTCTACCTCTTCAATTTCTCCATCTATCTGCAAACCACAAAGCTTATTAAAGCCTTCAAAATCATTATATATAGCTACTCCTGCATTTTTATTTTTATAAAGATTTGCAAATTTTATGCCACCTTCTGAAATAAAGTATAAATTTCCTTTATAAAATATATATTCTAAAGGCGTTGCTCTTTGAGATTTTCCATCTCCTGTTGATAAGACACACATATGCTTTTTCTCTATAAAATCAAAAATTATTTCTGCTACTATATTTTTATCTAAAACCTTTCTTCTTAGTTCAATTTGCCTTTTTATTTCTAAACCAATTTCTACAACTGATTTTTCATTATAAAGATTTAGATCTCCAAATGGTATATTAAGCCCTAGCTTTGCACTTATTTTTTCACAAAAAAATTTTAACCCTTTATAATCTTTTTCTGATAGTTCTTTTTCTTTTATTTCTCCATACAAAGAAGCCTTCATCACAAAGGCTCCCTTTAATTTTTCTTCCATTCTATCTAAGTAACTAAGCCCTTTTTCTCCTATCATATTTAT
>NZ_JBOGCC010000183.1:0-4842 GCF_051656525.1 Clostridium sp.
ATTTTATAATGATAATGCAGATGATTTTTTTAACAACACAGTAAATGCAGATATGAGTGCTACTTATAAGATTTTTGAAGAGAAACTTTCAGAAAAAACAGGGGAAATTCTTGATTTAGGTTGCGGAAGTGGAAGGGATACCAAGCACTTTTTAGATGAAGGGTTTACAGTTACAGCTTTAGATCTATCACCAGTTCTAGCTGAGAAAGCTAGTGAATTTATTGGACAAAAGGTTATTGTGGCGGATATGAAAGATTTAGATTTCCAAGATAAATTTATAGGAATCTGGGCTTGTGCTTCATTGCTTCATTTAAGAGAGGAAGAGGTTTTAGAAACATTGAAAAGATGTCATAAAGCTTTAAAGAAAAATGGAGTTATATATGCATCATTTAAATATGGAGAAAGTAACTATGAGAAAGATGGGAGAAGTTTTACTTGTTTTACGAAAGATAAATTTTTAGATTTAATAAAAGATTTAGAGTTTTGTTATTATGAAATTTTTGAAACTGGAGATGTTAGGCCTGGAAGAGAAAAAGAAAGATGGCTTAATGTAATTTTGAAAAAGGAGAGTTAAGTATGACTCTCTTTTTTAGTACCTAAGATAGTAAAGAATGAGATTAAATTTAAGTTTTAAGTTAAAACAAAAAGTGTTATAATATTATAAAAAAGTAAAAACTAATTTTTAACAAAAATTAGTTTTTTTGTTTCTAAAAACCTGTATTATATATAGGTCTTGGAATTAAAAATCAAGAGGCTAGGGGAGAAGTATTATGATAGGAGAAAATATTTTAATAAAAGATACCTTAAAAAATGATATAGGTAGAAAGATAAATGGAGTTGTAAAGGCAGAAAATAATTTAGAAGCAACTATAGCTACAGAGTTAAGTGAATATGTAGTTACAGAGGAAGTAAGAAAGTATTTAACAAAGCTTTTTGATAGATACGTAGATTCACTTTTTAATAATACAGAGGATATGGGAGTTTGGATATCAGGATTCTTTGGATCAGGAAAATCACACTTTCTTAAAATGGTAGGATATATTATTGAAAATAAAGTACATGGTGGAAAAAAAGCTACTGATTACTTTAAAGATAAAATTAAAGATCCAATTCTTCAAAGTAATCTAGAGAAAGCTTCAGAAAAACCAACTGATGTAATTCTATTTAATATTGATAATGTTAGTGATCAAGATACTTTTCAAAATAAGGATGCAATTGTTGTAGCTTTTCTTAAAAAGTTTAATGAATATCAAGGATTTTCAAGGGATGATATAAAAGTTGCTGACTTTGAAAGAATGGTTTGGAAAAAAGGAAAATTCCAAGAGTTTAAAGATGCCTTTGAAGAGGAAACAGGAGATACTTGGGAAGAGGGAAGAAGAAATATTGACTTCAATGGAGATGAATTTATTGATGTCGTTGAAGAGTTGGATATAATGAGTAGAGAAAATGCTGAGAGATGGCTTGAAAAAGAAAGTGTTAAATCTATAAGTGTGGAAAGTTTCTGTGATCTTTTAGCTGACTATTTTGAGATAAAAGGTAAAGATCATAGAATAGTTTTCCTTGTGGATGAAATAGGGCAGTATATTGGAGATAATTCTCAACTTATGCTAAATCTTCAAACTCTAATAGAGCTTTTAGGAGTAAACTTCCAAGGAAAAGTATGGGTGGGAGTAACATCACAGCAAGATTTAGGAGCTATATTAGATTCTAACGATAGAAAGAAAAATGACTTTTCTAAAATTCAAGATAGATTTAAAACAATGCTACCACTATCAAGTGGAAATATAGATGAGGTTATAAAAAAGAGACTTTTAGAAAAAAGAGAGATTGAAGGAGAGGATTTACAAAACTTCTACGATAAAAAAAGAATTGATTTAGAGAATCTAGTAAGCTTTGAGAAAAAGGGTGTAACTTTAAGACTATATGATAATAAATATGATTTCTCTGAAACGTATCCATTTATAGGGTATCAGTTTAATTTGCTTCAAACAGTTTTTGAAAAAGTTAGACACATGGGACATTCGGGTCAGCATATGTCTAGAGGAGAAAGATCTCTTTTAAGCTCATTTCAAGAGGCAGGTATCAGAGTTAGTGAGGAAAAAGTTGGAGCTTTAGTTCCATTTAACTATTTTTATGAATCAATTGAGCAGTTTTTAGAAGATAACGCAAGAAGACCAATAATGCATGCTAAAAATGATAAAGGTGTAGATGAGTTTGGAATTGAAGTATTAAAATTACTTTTTCTATTAAAAGGTATAAATGGTATTGAACCAAACTTAAATACTTTAACAAGTTTTATGGTGGATTCTATAGACTGCGACAGAATAGAACTTGAAAGCAGAATTAAAAAAGCTTTAGTAAAACTTCAAAAAGAGGTTTTAATCCAAAAAGATGGTGACGCATATTATTTCCTTACAAATGAGGAACAGGATATAAATAAAGAGATTGCTGATGAAGATGTAGATTTAGGAGCAGTATACAAAGCTTTAGATTCATATATATTTGAAGATATATGCCCTAAAAAAAGTGTAGTTGTTGAAGAAACTGGAAACAAATATAGCTTTAGTAGAAAAATAGATGAATATCCTATGGGAAAAGCTGGAGAACAACTGGATATAGTTATTCTTACTCCTGGAGCAGACGACTATAATAAAATTTCTTTACTTGGAGTTAGAGATGGGTATGACCTTATAATAAAACTTCCAGAAAATCATGATGAGTATTTAGTAGAGATAAAATATTCTCTAAAAGTTGAATCTTACGTTAGAAAAAAACAAAGAGAAAATAGTAGAGAGATTATAGCTCAGATTTTAGAAAGTAAAGGAAGAGAAAACCAAAATAGAAAAAGAAGAATACAAAATGAGATAAAGCTAGCTATAGAAAAAGCTGAAATCTATTTAGATGGACATAGAGTTGATATTAAAGCTAAAGATGCAGAAAAAGTTATTGAGGAGTCTTTAAAGGCTTCAGCAAATAATAGATTTAAAAATGCCAAACTTATTAAGAAAAAATATGATGAGGGAAGAATAAGAGATGTTCTTTCAACAGAGTTTGATAGCAATAACCAACTATTTAAAATAGACTCAGATATGGAGAAAAATCCAAACATTGAAGCTATAAGAGAGGTCTTAAATAGAGTTACAAACTTAGATAAAAGAGGAGCAACTATAACATTAAAAGATTTAGTAGATTACTTTACAATTAAACCTTATGGATGGGATCTATTTTCTGTAAATGGATTAATTGCAGAGCTTTGGGTATACAAACGTATTAACTTAGAAGAATCAAAAGTTTTGATAACTGATAAAAAAGAAGCTAGAGAGTACCTTACTAAATCACAAACTAAAACTCTTGAAAGAATAGTTATAACTTTAAAAGAGGAGATTGATAGAGAACTAATAAACAAAGTTAACAATATTTTGAAAAAACTATGGGGAACAGAGTTTGAAGTAAAGGGTGACTCACCAAAAGAGGAGCTATTCTCAATTATTGAAAAAAGAAAAAATTTAGCTATTATGCATAAAAAAGAGTGTGAAGCTAAAAAATATCCTGGAGTAAAAATATTAAAATCTTGGATAGATCTTTTAGATGAGGTAGTTACATTAAAAGGAAAACCAGAAAAGGTATTAAAAGAGTTTATCGCAATGGAGGATGAATTACTAGAGTTAAATGAAAAAGAAGCAACAGTTGAAGATTTCTTTAAAACTGCTAAAAAAGATAAATTTGATAGTGGAGTTAAAAAGCTTCATGAGGTAGATCAATTAAGTGATTACTTGGGAGAGTTAAAAAATAGCTTACCATACAATAGACTTAGAGAGATAAAAGAGATGGAGTCTCCTTATAGCTGTATAAGAGAGATAGATGGACTTTTAGACCTTTTAAAAGAGGAAGAGACTAAGATAATAGATGGAGAGAAAAGTAACCTTTTAACAAAAGCTGAAAAGAGTTTCCAAAAGCTTCAGAATGTTTTAAAAGATAAAGTACAGCTATTAAAAGAGGTAGAAGAAAAGTCTGAAGAGTTTAAAAAAGAGATTGTGGATATTAAAGACAGCTCTATTTTTACAAAGGAAAGAAGATTAAACAATACTATTTTAGATATTGAAAATAGCTATAGAAGAGGTATCAGAAATGATATTTCAACTTTTGAAAGAGAGATTTTAGAGGAGTTAGAGAAGAAGGATTCTGTTGATGAGTTAATAAAAAGAGTTCGTTTAACTTTTGAAAATCTTAAATCTGAATGCAATACTAGAAAAATAGAGGAACTAGAGGGACTTTTAAAAATAGCTGAATCAGAAAAAGATGGCTTTAAAAATGAAGCTAGTGGTAAAATGGTTAAAAAGCAAAGAGTTTCTATGAAAAAAATAGCTGTAAAAACAAAGTATAATGTTGCTACAGAATCTGATGTAGAGACATATATAGAGGAACTAGAAAAAGAGATAGCAGCATTAAAAGCTAAGATGTTAGAGGCAGTAAAGGAGAATAAAATAGTGGATATAAATTAATATTAAAGTAATAGACCTGCCATGAGTTATATGCAACAATGGCAGGTCTTTAAGCAAAGTGTGTAATAATACATTAAGGTAGAAAGGGTGAAAAATGAACAAAACTAGTTTAAAGAACTTTGCAATTGAAGCAAGAAATGTTCTTATGGAAAATACGAAAAAACAATTGGAAAATTTAGGAATAACAAAAAAAGAAGTGGTAACTGCTAACTCAATGGGTAGCCAAGTAGAGGTGGCAGGACATCTTTACAAAAAAAGTAGTTATGATGCTTTAATAAGAAAATATAATGAAGTGGGATATGAAGAGTTAATAGAGGAGTGTGCATACACTTGGTTTAAT
>NZ_JBOGCC010000184.1:0-6545 GCF_051656525.1 Clostridium sp.
AAAATAATATTTTCTAATTTATCCATATCCGTTTTATTATTTTGTTTTTTTATTATTTTAATTGAATAATTTTTTAAACAAGTTTTTATATATCCATATAAATTTTCTTTTTCTAAATCCAATGAAATACTTAATAGTATCAATTCATCTACTAGATCATCATACATATAATTTCCTTTTCCGCTTACTAACATCCTCATATCTACTTCAAAAGTTTTTATAAGTTTTTGAACACCGTCACTATCACTACCATTCCTTATATTTTCAATTAAATTTTTTAGGTAAATACTTTTCTTATTCATTCTATGTCCTCCAAATAAATATTGTTTATTTATTTAGAGTCATGTTTTTACCTTTTTTCCAATTTTCTTTTAGGATTTAACAATTATTTAATATAAATCTTTTTAATGGACTTTTTGTTTATTTTTTGTAAAAAATCAATTTTAAGTTGGAATTTAATTATTTTTCAACTCTTAGTATATATAACATAAAATTATATTTTTTATTTAAGGAGGTTCATATTATGAATTTAAAAGCTTATGTTTGTTTTAATGGAGGTCCATTTACTTATGTACAAAAAATACCACAATGGGGTGTTGCACATTTAGCAGGTAAATTAAATAATGGAACTGAAATCACAGTTATTTCAGAAGAAAATGATTGGTATCAAATAAAGTTTGAAGAGTCTACAGCTTGGATTCCTGTAGCTAGAGTTTTCTTTCCACTTGTTGGTATGGTTTCTAATATTAATCCTGCTGAATCAATGCCTTCAACATCTAGTAACCCTGATGCCTCACTTTATACCAATGGTAATATAGTAACTCTTATTGGTGAAGGTAATTCTAATTACACAGTATTACTTAATGATTCTACCCCTCTAATTAGTACTTCTAATATCGAAATTCAAACTCAAGGTTATATTCTTTTTGAAGATGGTCCTTATACTGATGTCATGAGCAGTGCTACGTGGGATTCCAATTGTTTAACAACATTAAATAATGGAACTGGTATCTCTATTATTGGAGAAACTAATGGTTGGTATCAAATTTCATTTGAAAATTTAATTGGTTGGATTCCAACACCAAGAGTATATTACTCAAATAATACATTTATCCCGTTAGTAGGAACAATCCAAACCTCATCTGGAAAATGTAATGTTCAAGGAACACCTTCACTTGCTTCTCCTAATACAATTACTCAATATTCTAATAACAAAAAAACTTATATTATTGGAAGAAATAATGATTGGTATCATATAATTAATGGAACTAGCACTGGTTGGGTACAATGTTCAAATGTATCCATCAATAAAAGAGCCTTTATCTCATTTATTGATGGTCCTTACACTGATGTCATGAGCAGTGCTACGTGGAATTCCAATTGTTTAACAACATTAAATAATGGAACTGGTGCCTCTATTATTGGAGAACAAAGTGGTTGGTATCAAATTTCTACGACAAATCTAATTGGATGGGTTCCAGTAGAAAGAGTATACGTTTCTACAAATAATTTTATATCAGTAACAGGAACAATTACTAAAGAAACTACTATTCAAAGTGCACCTTCATCTAATTCGACTTTATCTATTGGTTCTTGTTCTCTTAAACAAGATTTTATTATTTATAACCAATTTAATGGTTGGTATCAAATACAGATTAAGGATTCTATTGCTTGGATTCCTTGTGGAAGTGTCGAACTTTTAACATTTAAAGCAGATTAAAAGGAGTGATATACATGTCAAATATAAATTCTTTAGACTCTATTAATAAGGACTTAATTATAAAACCTACAAATAGTATAAGTAAATTATGGGATAATCCTTATACTATAAATTTTTATTTTTTTATTTCTGAACAAGCTTTTAAAAATATAATGCCAAAATATACTACTGTATATGATTTTTTAGAAGAACATTCTCAAGGAATAAATTATACTACTTCCCTTCTTGTTCAAGCTGCTTGGATAATTAGTGGTGGTCCACAACAAATTGGGAAAATGCTTGGTGGCTCAGTAAGTATAAGTATGGGAATGATTGAATCTGCTATTGAAGATGAATATACTGAGTTAGTTAATATAGCTTCACAAGCTGTTGCTGCTTGCAGTAAATATGATTATCCTAGAAGTAGCTGGGAACTTATACATCAAACTACATGGTCTTATTTTCCTGGACGTCCTCATATTATTGATTCAAGTTGGACTTTTCAAGGAACAAATGATCCCTTTAAAACTATATAAGCTAATTGTTAATTATAAGATAAAAAAGAAACTTCTGCTTTTAATAAAAACAGAAGTTTCTTTTTTATCTTATAACTATTAATATTCCCAAAAACTCTTATATTTAAATATCTATCCTACTAATTTATTTTAATTTTATAAAATTTTCTTTAAATTTTTTTGCTTCTTTCTCAGTTTTAAAATTAAAACTAATTTTCTCTGGTCCCGGTACTTCTGAGCAAATAACACTATAAATATTATTATTGCTTGAATTCATTGGCCCTATATTTATATTAAAAACATCCTTACTATTTTTTTTAAAATTTTTTTCTAACACTATCATACTAAACCAATTATAAGGATAATACACATTTGTATTCGTTATGTTAGCTTTTTTATAACTATTAGGAATAAATTGCGATTCAACTTCTAAACCAGTATTCTCTAATTTAACAGCTATATTAGGCGTAAAATTTTTGGAACTATAATCTGAACAATCTGGAAATGCTAAAAATGAAAATATAGTTAAAAAAATACCTACTGCTGATAATAACATATTTTTTAATAGTTTATAGTTTTTCTTTTTCATATTTTCAATCCATTTTTTAAATTTAAACATTTTTTCCCTCTTTATACTTATACATTAAAATTATTTATTTTTATATTAATTCAAAACCGCTCTTTTTTAAAATCTCAATATATCTTTTCAAATTAACCATACATTTAAAAATAATATGATCAACAGCTATACTAATACTTATTAATAATAAAATTTCAATATATTGAGATTTTTTAATTATATACATTGCCAAGAATATACACGGTATTATTTGAGCCATTAATATTGTTATAGTCCCATTGATATCTTTTCTAAATAATGATGGTAGCCAACCTAATAATAAAAATGATAATATCAATGTACTCCAATCAAATCTTACTTTTACATTTTTTATCTCTCCATTTTTTCTATTTTGCATTGTCCACATTTACTTCTCCTTAAAAATTAATATATTTAAATTTTACCACTTCATTTTTAAGTTTAGATGTATTAATAATTTATTTTTTATTAACTTTCCTATAAATTCCAAATTAAAAATCAATATATTTAATTTGGAATATATATAACTATATATATTTGAAAAAAATCTACATCTTTTTGCATTTTTATATCAAAAGTTACTAAAGTTCTTAATTTTGCTGACTTTTATCATAATTTAAGGATATTATTATTTAAATGAACATAACATCAATAATATCCTAAATTTATAAACTGTAAATCAGAGTATAAAAAAAGATATATCAATTATAAAAAATAAACTTTAGTACAATTTTGCAAAAAAACGCTGGTTGGCCTATACAATTTTTTTACTGAGTCTAATTCTCTTTTATTTTCTAGCTGAAGTTCTTTAATTTCTTTTTTATAACTTTTTTCTATATCTTTTAAGTTTACATTTTTCTCTTTTATTTCTAACTTCATTGAAGCAATTTCTTCTTTATGATTTTTCTCTAACTCTTTTACTTCTTTTAATTAATCTTTCATTTCCAACTTTAATATATCTAATTCATTTTTATAAAAATCTCGCATGTTTTCTACGTTTTCTAGCTTTTGTAAGACATCTTTATTTTTATGTTCTGTATCTATAAGACTATTTTTTAATTCAAATTTATCTATTATTTTACCATTTCATTTTCTCTTTAAGTTTTTTTATTTTCTCTTCCATTAAGCCACTTCTTTTTTCTATATGATCTTCATACTGATTTTTATAATTTTCTCTTTCTAAATGCTCTGTGATTAATGAATTCACTAATTCTGAAATTGTAAGACCTTTCTTTTTAGCTAATTTTTTTAAATTTTCTTTTATCTTACATTCTATTCTGACTGTAAGACTTGCATTTTTCTTATTTTCTACACCCATTTTTTACCCCCTAAAAATTCTCTTAACCCTTACATTCTCTATGTCTTACATAAATTCCTTTTTGTCTTACGTAATTTTTACTGTCCCCAAAAGCCAAAAAATTTCTACCTACAGTCTAGCCTGAAAAGAAAGAATGAAAAAAAATATAGAGAAAGAAAAAATAAAAATAAAAAAGACTAGAAAAAAGGGAACGGCAAGCCGTCCCCCTAAAAGATAAGTTCCCCCATATAGGTCGTACCACTTTCGTGATACCTTTTTATAAGTTCCAATATCTTTTTATTGTAGCAATTCCTTTTCGTAATTCTTTCGCTACCTCTACTTGCTTTAACCCTTTATTTTTAAGCATTTTGATAGCTTTTATAATATCTTGTTTTTGTTGTTCTCTTTTAGTAAGTCCGTTTTCATTTCTTATTTTTTCATTTCTTTTATTATTTTTTTTCTTTTTAATTTTTTTCTTATTTCTATTATAATAATCTTTATCTATTTGTTCTCTTTCTTTAGGTTTATAAATGCTCTCTAGTCCTATTATTTCTGCTAGTTCCCACGTTAAATCAAAAAACTCCGCCATAGTTTGATTTTTATAAAGATATTGTGTGTAATTAACACTTCTCGTTAAACTCTCTATTACATTCTCTCTTAATGGATAATTAAATTTAGAATTAAATTTAAGCATTTCCTCTTTTGCATACAAATAATCTTTATCTGTAAGTTTTCCATTTTGATATTTAATTTTTATAAGAGTATAATTCCTAACTTGGAAACATAATCTTGCTCTGTAATCATTTGTCCCTTTACTATTTAAATATTCTTGTATTTTATAAAAATCTCTTATTCTATTAGAATTTAAAATATACACGTTATGTAATTTTGTTATATTATTTGCTTTTTTTCTACCTTTTTTCTTTTTCTTAAAATCTTTATACCAATTAGGTAACTCGTCCAACCAAAGTTCTTGTAATTCCTTTAATGTATATCTTATAGCACTACTATAGAAGTACATTTTAACAGTTGCATTATTTTTAGAATTTATACTACCTGGCACTCTAAAATAAGTTTCTAAATTTTGCTTTTCTGCTCCAAAGTCTTTTAATTCTTCTGCAAATACACTACTTATTCTTTCTGCTAAAGTTACCACACTTTTCTTATGTTTAGGTATATAGCAAGTCTCTATAAGATATATTAATCTTATTTGATTTCCATATTCTATTAATGTTGGTGCTGGTATTCTTATATCAAAACAATCCATTTCTAAAAGTTCTATAACTTGCTCTGGATCTAAATCCTTTAATTCTTTTATATTTTTATAATCTACATCCACAGCAATTACGTTTATACAAAATAAATTATTTTTTGTTGCACTTTTAAATGTTTTAAATGGATTTAAGCTTAAAAATAGATCTACATTATCGATCTTATGTTGTTTAAGAATACTATTTAATTTAATACTATCTTTTAATGCATTTATAGGATATGTTTTATATTTATTTGTACTTTTACATAAAAGCCTTATAAAACACTCATCTGTATTTATATAAATATCTTTTAGTACTGTGTTTATATCTTTAATACTTGTTTTTACTATTCTTTCTTCTTTTTTTGCTAAGTTGCCCATATTTTCCTTCTTTCCACGAACTAGCAACTTATCCAAATTCCTATATTTACTTTTAAACTCTTCTTTGCTATTATAATAATATAATTAAAAAGTTTAAAAGTCCTGTGGGACTTTGGCTAAGTTGTTTTAAAAAAAGAGCTGTGACGTCAGAAATTACAAGCTCTTTTTTGCGTATCCGTACATTTTTTTTCTGTTGTATATATTTTATCATATTATCCGACGTCTAGTATATTTTTATTTTTATTTTTATCTTAAACTTCTTACATAAGTTTTCATTAATTCTTCGTCACTATCACCTCTTTCTTGCGTATGCCCTAATTGCTCGCTTACATACTCTCTAGCCTCCATTGTAGACATTCCCTTTGCCTTAGCCCTATTAAACGTCTCTAATGCGTATAGCTTTCGCACTGCGTGTGTACTTGTCTTTTCGTATTCTTTTTTTATTCCTAACTCTTGCATTTTTCTGTTTAGTTCTCTATTTACCGAATCTGCTTGTATAGGTACTATCCTTTCCCTTGCTCCTAGAACGCTGTTATATAATTTTTTAGCTACTTCCATTTGTTTTTCTGTTGCAATTTCTACTTTTCTAGTCTTTTTCCCCTTACTGTCCACAACTTTTACATATCCATTTTTTAAATTTATATCTCTTTTTTGTAATTTTACTACTGCACTAATTCTTAATCCGAAATATCTAGCCACGTCTAATGCTTTATCTGCGTTAGGATTTACAATCTTCTTTAGGTTCTGCCAGTCTTTTATCTCCATCTGCTTATCTCGTATTTTCTGTTTATGTTTAATTTTTT
>NZ_JBOGCC010000185.1:0-11502 GCF_051656525.1 Clostridium sp.
CAATAACTGTTGGGCTATATCTATTTCCTATATCATTTTGAATTATTATAACGGGTCGTATTCCACCTTGCTCCGAGCCTATAACTGGACTTAAATCAGCATAGAATATATCCCCTCGTTTTACAACCATAGTCGCCATTTAATTTATCACTCTCCGCAAAGCCATTTTTCATATCCATTAACATCTTTCAATTCATCCTCTGCCATCATTGCTATCTCTAAATTTAAGAAGGCCATTTCTTGATATCCCTCTTTCATTTCAACTTCAACTTTTTTTGTAAAAGGACTATCAATATATACTATTAATTCTTCATCATTATATTTACTCTTTTTTTCTCTAAAATATTTTTTTTTCAATTCTTTCGGACAAAACATTTAAATTCCTCCCATTAAATAAGAGCCTTTACATTAAATTATTATATATTTATCTTCATTATTTTGTCAAAAATTTCGTATCTTTTCTTCTATAGGTAATTTCTGGTACTTACTACATTTCCATCTTTCTTATAAACTCTTGGAACTCTCTTTCCAATCATACATAATATCTCATAATTTATTGTTCCAATTTCTTTTGCAATATTGTCTGCATTATAAATACAATGATTACTTTCTCCTAAAAGAATTACCTCATCACCTACTTTAATATCTTTAACCTTATCCACATTCACCATACATTGATCCATACATATTTGTCCTACTACTGGCACTAACGTATCTTTTATAATTACTTTTGCTTTTCCTGATAATAGTCTAGTATACCCATCTGCATATCCTATAGGTAATGTTGCAATTTTTTCTCTATCTTTTGTTACATATTTTCTTCCATAACTTATGTATGTTCCTTCATCTACCTCTTTTAAATGAACTACATTACTTTTTAATGTTAATGCCGGCTTAATTTTTATTTTTTCTTTATTTACTTCTTCTGATGGATAGTATCCATATAAAATTATTCCTGGTCTTACACCATCATAATAATATTCCTCTAAATCAATTATCGTTGCACTATTTGCTATATGCTTTATTCCTACGTTAATCTTTCTTTTTTCTAGCTCTTTTACTACCCACTTATATTTTTCAACTTGCATTTTTGTATATGTTTTGTCTTCTTCATCCGCTGTTGAAAAATGCGTAAATAGTCCTGCTATTTGTATATTTTCTAATTTACTTATCTTCTCTATTTCTAAAATACTTTCTTTATTAGGTAAAAACCCTATTCTTCCCATACCAGTATCAACACTTATATGAATTTTTGCTTTTTTCCCTAAGCTTTTTGCTACTTCTGATAATTGCTTTGCATAATTATAACTGAATACAGTTTGCTCTATATTATTATTTATAATCTCACTTGCAAAACTTATTGGTGTATAACCAAGTATTAAGATATCTTCTATAATTCCATTGTTTCGTAATTCAAGTGCTTCTGTTATTACTGCAACAGCTAATCTATTTGCTCCATTTTTTAATAATGTATCAACTATATCAATGGCTCCATGTCCATATGCATCTGCTTTTACAACTGCTATTATTTCTTTATCTTTTGCTACTCTTTTTATTTCTCTTATGTTATTCTCTATCGCATTCAAATCTACTTCTGCCCAAACTGGCCTTATGTTTTTCATCCTGTACACCTCTTGTTATTTACACTTATCTTTCTTTTCAAAATCTCTATATTGGATTCTTACTCTTTCCTCTCCATTTATATCTTGTACTTTTATTAACATTGGTATTTTTTCTTTTTTATTTATATATAAAATTGCTTTATCTAAATGTTTATTATTAGAAACAATATCAACACTAACTTTTACATATTTTAAATCTTCCCATTCTGCAGCTTCCTCTTCTATACTTATAATTGGATATTTTAGAAGCTCATTTAACATAGATAAAATATAAAAACTATCAGTATCTTTTTCTAAATTATATTCTTTTCCATCTTTATACTTCATTTGAATAGAATCTTTCTTATATGTTTTTACTAATCTGTCTCCAAACTCTATAATCGGATCATGATTTTCAGAATAATGGACTTTTGCCTTTTCTAAATATTCGCCCCTAGAATTTCTAATAGTAAATTCTACAATTGACGTATACTCTTTTAAGTTCTTGATCTTATCTACTAGTTCTTCATTAGACATTCCTATAATTCCCCTTGCTCCTACTATAATACCTATAATTATAATAGGTAAAATTACTATACTAGCAAACTTAATCTTTCTTTTAATTGGTTCTTTCAAAACCTTATTCTCTAATAATTTCATTTCTCCCCCAGTAATTAATGCTTCCTTATACTAATATTAATTAACTGAGTATTTTATTCTAATTTTCACATAATAATTCTTCTATTATTTTAGGTAATGCATCTATTATATCCCTTGCACTTACTGAATGTAACTCTTTCCCAAGTTTATCTCCAGTATATCCATGAATATATGCACCTAATACAGCACCTTCTTTTCTATTAAGCCCTTGACCTATTAATGACGTAATAATCCCTGTTAAGCAATCTCCCATACCACCTGATGCCATCTTGCTACTTCCAGTTCTATTCACAATAACCTCTTCTCCATCAGTTATTATTGTATTATACCCTTTTAGTAGTAAAACTATCTCTCTTTCTCTTGCAAATTTCTTAGCTATTTCTATCTTATTTTTTTCAACACTTTCAATAGGAATGCCTGTCAATCTGCACATCTCACCTAAATGTGGTGTTAATACAGCTCTTCCCTTTAAATATTTATAAAAATCATCATTTTCACTTAGTATATTTAAACCATCTGCATCAATTACTATGGGATTATTAGTTTCTTTTATAACTTTTTCAAATACTTTTTTACTTTCCTTTGTATTCCCCATACCAGGACCACAAGCTAATACATCAAATTTTTCTAAGCCATCGATTTTATATGTACTATCATATTCTCTTACCATAGCTTCCACAGTTTTAACCTTTAATATTGTACTAATATCCTTATTTACAATCATTGTAACTAAGCCACTACCCATTTTAACTGCTGCTTCTGAGGCTATATAAACAGCTCCAACATATTCATTATTTCCTCCTACTATCGCCACCTTTCCAAAATTTCCTTTATGTGAAATCTTATCTCTCTTAGGAATTTTATTTATATAATCTCTTTTTTCAAGAGCATATATCTTTTCAGTATTTTGTTCTTTTATACTATTAGGTACATCAATCTCTATTATATGAACCTCACCAATATTATTTATGGCACTATTATATATAAATCCAATTTTCAAACACTCAATAGTATAAGTCTTTCTAGCTTTAATGCATACTCCCAATACATTTCCCGTATTAGAATCTAATCCAGATGGAACATCTATAGATATTATATTTCTGCTTTTATTTAAAACTTCTATAACTTCCTTATATATCCCATTTACTTTTCTATTTAATCCAATTCCAAAAATCCCGTCTATAATAAGAATATCTTCTCTAATATTTCTAGCTAATTTCTTTATATCTTCATCTGTTTTAATAAATACTATTTTAACACCTATTTTATTTAAAATTTCTAAATTTATTTTAAAATCTTTTGTTCCATTCTCTATTTTTCCTACAACATATACTTTTAACTTTTTCTTTTTTAAATATAATTTTCTTCCTATATTTAATGCATCACCACCATTGTTGCCTATACCAGCTACAATAATGAATTCTTCTGATTCATTAAATATTTCTCTTGATATTCTCTCTGCTACATTTTCCATTAACACTATAGATGGAATCCCAATTTCTTCAATAGTTTGTTTATCTATTTTTGCACAAGATTCCTTACTTAAAATCTCCATTTTAATTACCTCTCAATTATAACTGTTGCTATTGCAGAAGTTTTATTATGTGAAATAGTAACATGAATTTGTGATTTTTCTAATTCAAATTTTTCTAATACTTCTTTTCTTACTTGTATATATGGTTTTCCTAATTTATCTCTTAGTATTTCAATATCTTTTAACTCAATTCCTCTAAAACCAGTACCAAGAGCCTTGCTAAAAGCTTCTTTACTTGCAAAATTTCCTGCTATGGTTTCCGCTCTCATCTTTTTACTTTCAAAATACTCAATTTCTTTATCAGTAAATACTTTAGTTAAAAAGATACTTGTTCGTTCTGTTGCTTTTTTTATTCGTGCTATTTCAATTATATCATTCCCAATTCCATAAATCATATAGCCATTCCTCCTTAGTTATTATACTATTTTTTCCATTATAGTCCAAGTACTGCAAAATCTGCTACTGCTTCATCTACCATTTCTCCTGCTATATCTATTAAATGTAGTGGTGATACCTGATTTTCATATAACTTTTCTAAAAGACCTCTTACTTTTGTTTCATTTGGTGATATTAAATCTATTCCTTCTTTATATGAATCTATTATCTCACTTCCTACATAATCTATTCTTTCAATTTCAACTCCATATACATCTATCTCTTTAAAACCATTTTTTATTAATCGATAGTTATACTTTCTTTCAATCCCATTACTACTTCTTACAAATACAAAATTCTCTTTAATCATATCAATTCCCCCTATAAATTATACCTCTCTTGAAATATACCACACTTTTCCTGTATTTTATGTCAAACTATGACTATGAAAAAAAAAATTTTTCACCCTATTATTTTAATCTTTATTCTTTTTATATATTTTTCTCCATATTATTATTCATTTATTTCCACTTTTATCTCTTTCTTTGTCGAAAAATATATTTTCAAGGAAATATTTATCTTTTTGTAGCTATCTATTCCTTAACTTACTTCTTAAATGCTATAATATATTCATCAAATATTAGGAGGTAGATTATGTCAATTTTAGTTTGTGGAGGTGCTGGCTACATTGGAAGTCATATGGTAGCTGAACTATTAGAAAAAGGTAAAGACGTTGTTATTTTAGATAATTTAGAAAAAGGACATGAGGATGCAATTTTAGGTGGTAAATTATATATTGGTGATTTACGTGATAGAAAGATTTTAGATAAAGTTTTCACTGAAAATAATATTGAAGCAGTTATTGATTTTGCAGCTTATTCTCTAGTTGGTGAAAGTATGACTGAGCCACTACAATATTTTAATAATAATGTCTCTGGAACAATCACTCTTCTAAATGCAATGAAAGATTACGATGTTAAATATATTGTTTTCTCATCAACTGCTGCTACTTATGGAGAACCTGAATTTGTTCCAATAACAGAAGATTCAAAAACTATTCCAACTAATCCTTATGGTGAATCTAAGCTTTTGGTAGAAAAAATTTTAAGATGGTGTGACTCTGCATATGGTATTAAATATACTAGTTTAAGATATTTCAATGCAGCGGGTGCCCACATAAATGGAAAAATTGGAGAAGATCATTCACCTGAAAGTCATCTTATCCCATTAATTTTACAAGTTGCCTTAGGAAAGCGTGATAAAATTATGATATTTGGTGATGATTACGATACAAAAGATGGTAGCTGCATTAGAGATTATATCCATGTTTCTGATTTAGCTTCTGCTCATTCTTTAGCTTTAGATAGATTAATGAATGGTGGAGAAAGTAGAGTTTATAATCTTGGAAATGGAACTGGCTTTTCAGTTAAAGAAATGATTGAAAAAGCTAGAACTGTTACAGGACATCCAATCCCTGCTGAAGTAGCTGAAAGAAGAGCTGGCGATCCTGCTATTCTCGTAGCCTCTAGTGAAGAAGCTATGACTGAACTTAAGTGGAAACCACGATTTAATTCAGTTGATACTATAATAGAAACAGCCTGGAATTGGCACAAAAACTTTCCAAATGGATATTCTAAATAAAAAAAGAAAATGGGAGTATGCTAATTTTAGCTACTCCCACTTTCTTTCATTCTCTAAAACTGAATTAACTTCAACTCCAAATATAAATACCATAGATGTTATATAAAGCCATGTCATCAAGACAAATATTGTTCCTAAACTTCCATAAATTCTTGAATAATTCGAAAAATTATTTACATAATACGAAAATCCTGCTGATGCTACAAGCCATCCAACTGTACTTATAATTGCGCCTGGAAAAACTTCTCGTAATTTTATCTTCTTAGCTGGCCCTATTTTATAAATAACCGCAAATACCACTATTAATATAACTACAATTGCTCCATGTCTTAAAACATTCCAGATAAATCCAACCAAATGTCCAAATGGCAATATCTCATCTAAATATTTTCCTATCACATCTCCAAATACAGACATCAAAAGAGTAGATACTACTACCAACGCCATTGCTATAACACCAAGAATTCCTATTATAGATCTTACTATAAATGATCTATTTTCCTCTATGTCATATGCCCTATTAATGCTCTTTATAACTCCTCTAAACCCTGTCGAAGCACTCCAAAGAGTTAACACAATAGATGCTCCTAGAATTCCTGTATGTTGATAATCTACTACTTCCACTATAGTGCTCTTAGTTAAATTAAATACATCTCCTGGTAAAAGCCTTTGTAACCACTCTAATACATCTGAAGAGTTTAAATGACTAAATCCTATTAAAGTCATTAAAAATATTAAAAATGGGAAAAATGCAAGCATTAAATAATATGCAAGTTGTGCACCTGAAGCAAATATATCATCTCTCTTTATCTTCACAATTAAATATACAATTGTGTCAATAACAGATTTTCTCTTTATTTTCTTTTTCATATAATTTCACCATATCTTATTTTTTCTACTTTTATTCCTATTTTATAATTCATCTTGAACATATTAACATATATATAGCTAATAAGTAAAACTATTCCTCTTTTGTCTTTTCTAATTTCTTTTATTTGGTATTCTCCCCTTCTTAAATATTAAATATTATGGTAACATATTATTAATAATTAATTTTTCAATTAACAAGGAGCACTTAAAATGATTTATGATTTAGAAAATGAATTAATTAAAATAACCGCTAGCACATTTGGAGGCGAACTTCATAACATTACCTCTAAAATAGACAATACTGAATTTTTGTGGAATGGTAATTCTAAGTACTGGAAATACCATGCCCCTATATTATTCCCTACAGTAGGAAAAGTTATGAATGGAGAATATAAAGTTAACAATGAAACTTTTAAATTACCACAACACGGTCTTGCTAGAATCTCAGAATTTAATTTAATAGAGCAATCTAGTGCAAGCCTTTTATTTTCACTTACTTTTTCAGAGGATACTCTTAAAGTTTATCCTTATAAATTTGAACTTATAATAAAGTATGAACTTTTAGACAATAAAGTTATAATAACATATACTGTATTAAATAAAGATTCAAAGGAAATATTCTTTTCTATAGGTGCACATCCAGCGTTTATGTGTCCTCTTATGCCTGAAGAAACTATGGAAGATTATTATTTTGAATTTAACAAGAAAGAAACTTCATCCCTTTTAACATTAAATAAAGATGGCTATTTCTCAAGAGAAAAACTTCCATTTTTAAATAATGAAAATATTATCGCCTTAAAAAAAGATACATTCAAAAATGATGCCTTAATTTTTGATGATTTAAAATCTAATATTGTAACATTAAAATCTAAAAATCATAATAAAAGTCTTTCTATGGACTTTACTGGATTCCCATTTATTGCATTTTGGTCAATGCCAACTGGTGCACCATTTGTGTGCATTGAGCCTTGGTTTGGGCATTCTGACTATGAGGATTTTACTGGTGAATTAAAAGATAAAGAAGGAATTAAAAGACTTGATATAAATGAAAGTTTTAACTGTTCTTATACTTTAACTATTAATTCATAAAAAAGAGTGTTTAAACACTCTTTTTTAATACCATTCTAAAGGTAGTATGTTCTTATATTTATAATTAAAATACCTATCATCAATAAGTAATGCTCTTCCTCTATCTTCTTCACATCTTATAACTCTTCCAACAGCTTGCATTACTTTATTTATTCCAGGATAAATATATGCATAATCAAACCCCTTATTTTCAAAATAATCTTTTATTATTTCACCTTCAATAGATATTTTAGGAAAACCTATCCCTACAATGATAGTTCCTATAAGCTTATCGCCAGGTAAATCTACGCCTTCTGAAAACATTCCTCCTAAAACTCCGAGTCCTACAATATTTTTTTCGTTTTCAAACTTCTCTATAAAGATTTTTTTTTCTCTCTCATTCATATACTGATCTTGAACCATTAATGTCATTCCATTTATAGATTTTATTTCACTAAATGCTAAATCTAAATATTCGTATGATGGAAAAAATACTAAGTAGTTTCCCTTCTTTTCCTCAATAAATTTCTTTATCTCCTTACAAACTAAACCCAAAGTTCTTTCCCTATCTTTATACCTTATACTAATACTTTTTTTTATGACTTCTAAATTTTCTTTATCAAAAGGGCTCTCAAGACTTATTCTGTATGCCTCTTTATCACCAATAATTAAATCCTTATAATAATTCATTGGTGTTAATGTTGCTGAAAATAATACATTTCCTCCTGTTCTCTTTAATATATCTCCAATTTTTTCTGATGGATTTACACAAAACATTTTTAATATAACATTTTCACTTATCTTATTTACATAAGTTATATAGTCTTCACCATAAATTTCACCTATTGATAAAAACTTATTTACCTTGAAATAAACATCAAGATAATCTTCTATAAACTCTTCATTTTTAAATTTAGTTAATGCTTCTTCACTCTCTCCCATAAATCTTCTCAAATGATTAAAAATTTCCCCTGGTGGTTCTGTCATATTAAAATTATTTCCCTCTATTTCTTCACATTCTTTTCTTAACTTTATAAAAATCTCATTTACTTTCCCTAAAATATTGTATATGAACTTATCCTTATCTTTTAATTTTTTTCTTAAATTCATAATATCATCTTTACTAAGACTTGCTGAATACATATCTCGTCCTCTATTAACTAAGTTATGACACTCATCTATAAGGAAAATCTTCCCCTTATCTTCATCCTCTTCAACTCTTCTTAACGCTACTCTAGGATCAAATATATAATTATAATCACAAATTATACAATCACACCAACTAATCAAATCTAATGATAACTCAAATGGACAAATCTCATACTTTTTACTAATTTCTATAATATCATCACTATATATATGGCCTCCATCTTTTAAGAAAAACTTTATTGCTTCTTTATTTTTCTCATAATACCCTCTTGCATAAATACATTCTTCTGGATTGCAACTTACCTTATCATTTAAGCACATTTTTTCTTTTGCTCGTATTGATAAACTTCTAAAATATAACCCTTTTTCACCTAATTTCTCCAAAGTATCCTCAGCGACTTTTCCATTAATCCCTCTTGCAGTTAAATAAAATATCTTCTCTTTATCTAATCCTTGTATAGCTTTTATCGCAGGGAATAATGTTGATATAGTTTTCCCTATTCCTGTAGGTGCTTTAGCAAAAATAGTTTCACTTTCTCTTATTGTTCCATAAATAGCTCTAGCTAATCTTAGTTGTCCTTTTCTATATTGCTTAAAAGGAAATTCTAATGCCTTAATAGTTAAATTTCTTTTTTCTCTATAATCACTTAATAACTGAAAATATATCTTATATTCATCTAAAATATTAAATACATACTTCTCTAATTCCTCTAAAGACTCATTTTTTCTAAAAAATTTAATTTCTTCCGTATCTATCTTATAATATGTTAATTGTAATTCAATTGACTTTAATCCTTCATTTAAACAATATATATATGCATAAAATTTTAGCTGTGCCCAATGCACCTCTCTATCATCTTTAATATCCTCAATATCTTTATAAGTTGATTTTATTTCTTCAACTATAATCTCTTCTCCATCAAAGATTATTCCATCAGCTCTTCCTTCTATTTTTAAAAGAAAGTCTCCTAAATCAAACTCTTTCTTTAGATAAACTTCCTTTAAATACTTTTTATATGATTCTTCATTACTTTTCTGTACTTTCTGATGTGCTCTAGTTCCTTCTAGTGCTCTTTTATTACTAGTAAATCTAGTATCAATACCTCCTTCTCTTAAAATGAACTCAACTAAACTTCTCACAGATTCCTTAATTATTATTTTACTCAAAAAAACACCTCCAAAACTAAACTATTTCTATTATACATTAATAAACCCTATTTATCAGACTCTAATTTACTAACTACATTTGATAAATTATTTATACTTGCTGTTAAAACCTCAATTTTAGCCTCAATCCTTATTAATAAATAAAAAGAAACTCCTATAGGAAAACCAACATTCCCTATTAATTCTACTAACCCTTCCATATTATCTACCCCTTTTATTTATTAAATATGCCATAAAAATATTCTTAGTCATACTCAATTACTTTTTATACTAAAATTTAAAATAAAAAAATGAAGCATATGCTCCATTTTTTATCTAATTATTAAATTTAAATACTTACTAATCTTCGTGATATTCTTTTACTATTTTTTGAACTAATTTCTTAATTACACTTGCTTGTGCAATCAATGATAGCACTAACATAAATGTTTTTATTTTATCTTCATCATCTGAAGCTAAATTTAATTCTTTTACTAAGTTATCTAATCTTTCTTCCGTATCAGTTGATGTACTTATAAATGAATCTAAACTCTCTTTTTGCGTTTCTGAAAATACTTTATACGCTGTTTCCCAAGAAATTATATCATCTGTTCTATCATTTATTTCATTAAATGCAAGACTAAAAACTTTTTTTATTTCATCAGTAGTTAAAATTGGTCTCATATAACTTAATAAAACTAATTGAACTAAATGAATTTTTGTATAACCTCTTTTTTTTCCATCTTCTGGTTTAGTTATAACTTCACTTTTTATATAATTTTGTACTATATTATTAGTATAATTATCTTCCGTAAACTTATCATTCAAGTAATCAATTACTTGTGATAAAAATAAATCATACTTTGGTAATTCATCATATGATATCATACTATTTCTTGACATCTCTTCTGTCAATTCTGCTATATACTCCGAATCTATTTTTTTAGCCATATCATTCACCCTTACTTTCTATAAATGAGATTAGTTTATATAAATCTTTCTCTATATAATACGTTCTTAATACCATTATATAGTTTATATAAACCTTTTACAAGTTAATTTTATCATCTTTTACTCTTTGTTCCCTTCCCTTTTTATGTAAATTTATTACATATTTTTTTCTTCTTCTCAAATTTCTTCTTTCGACTTTATTTTCTATTTTTACCCTTTTAAATAAAATTTATACAAATTTTCTTTTTATATTTAGAGTTTGTCCTATTTTTCTTCCATTTTATTATAATATTTTAAATAATATTAGTTAATAATTTTTTAATTTGTAAAGTATTGACAATAGTATTATTTGGTAGTATATTATATGTATAGTATTTATTGATATTTTTTGTAGTTTATTAAAAGTTAACATTTATCGGTTGACTTTAAATTACAGTTTTGGTAAGATAACATAGTGAAATGTCGAAACTTGTAGGATAAAATACACAATTTATTTTTAGGAGGAAC
>NZ_JBOGCC010000186.1:0-1647 GCF_051656525.1 Clostridium sp.
GAAGATAAGGAAGAGCAAGTTTTAGAGATGTGCGATTTACTGTATCATATGTTAGTTTTAGCAAGTTATAGTGATATAAGCCTTAATGATATAAAAAAAGAATTGATAAAAAGAAGAGATAAGCAAAATAATTTAAAAGATGAAAGAAAAGAAATATCAGAATTAAGGTAAAAAAATTGATTTGATAAAAAAGTGAAAATAACTTTAAAGGTATGATAAATTAAAGATGTGAAGAGTTAAAAAGCAAGGTGTATAATAAATGAAAATATGAAAGCAGTAAATTAGGAGGAATACAATATGTATTGTGGATACTGTGGTAATGAGCTAGGTAGCAATGAACAAGTTTGTAGAGGGTGTGGAGCTAGAGCAGGGAATGATATTAATTATTGTACAAGTTGTGGTAGCTTGAGGAAAAATAAAAAGAAAACTAGGTGTGTTTTTTGTAATCATACCTTTAAAGATATTGAAAAAGAGCCTACTAAATCTAATCCAATAAAAGTAAATGGTAAAATAGGAGGCTTTATTGCAGTTATAAGTGTAGGAGGAGTATTTATTGCTACAGTACTAGAGTTATATAGAGATTTTACAGCAACTAATGGATACATATCTTCTAAGGGATATGTATCAGTTGCAGAAATGCATACACAGATACCAGGGCAAATAATTAGTGTAGTAATTATGGGGATTGTGTTAATCGCATTTATACTTGGTTGGATAGGAGAAATGAGAAAAAAAGCTATAAAAGAGTAGAGTGGATATTTTATTTTTTTGATGTGTAATCAATAAAAATATGTGAGAAACAGGAGATAAAGTTATGTATTGTGGATGTTGTGGAGAAAGATTAGATAATGAATTTGTTTTAATTTGTCCAAGTTGTAAGGGAAGAACAAAAAATGATAGAAAATATTGTACTAAGTGTGGGGAAAGAAGAGTAGCTAAGAGCAAAAATGGATGTGCTTTTTGTGGAAATAGTTATGACATGATAGAAAAGAAAAATAAAAATTCAAATAGAAATACAGGCGATATATTTAGAAAAATATTTGTAGTTGTATTTTTAATAGGAATGATAATAACTATATATTTAGATGCAGTTACTAAGGTTGGAATGGTTGATACAAAAACAGGGCAATATATATCAGCAGCACAGTTGCATGCATCAGTTCCTATACAGATTATAGGAGTTATTCTTGTAGGTATGGCTTTTTTTAAGAATATTAAAAGTAAAAAATAACTGGAAAAAAATTTTCCAGTTATTTTTTATTTAATTAGTGGCATCCACCACCGCATGAACCACATCCACCTTCAGAATCTTGGTTTTTAGGAGATAATTTTAATCCTCTACCACCATTTTCTTCTGATGAAAGTATAGTGAATCCACCATATTGATTTATTAAATCTTTTGCTGCGATGAAGTTTATTTCACCTTGAGTACAAGCCATGTCATTATCAGATTGTTCATCCAGAACAATATTAAATACTGGGCCTCCTCATCCAACGCCTGCTAAATTAATTCTTATGTTGTAGCTTTCTACTTTGTTCTCATCTAAGAATTCTTTAAATTCATTTAATGCTTCAGCACTAATAGTTATAAAATCCATAAATAAAACTCCTTTCTTTTGTTTAAAATAATATTAGCCATAAATAGTA
>NZ_JBOGCC010000187.1:0-3081 GCF_051656525.1 Clostridium sp.
GAGGAGCTTTACATGATGGTCTTGATGCAATTAATACAGAAGTTGAAACTCTTGAAAATAACCAAACTACATTTACAGATAATCTTACAACAAAACAAAGTAATTTTGAAAGTACTGTTAATAATAAATTTGATGAAGCAAATAAGCTTATGGAAGATACAAAAAACCTTGTAGATAATTCAAAAGATTTAGTTCAAAATGCATCGGATACAACACAAAAAATTAATGATGTAAATCAAAAAGTTATTAGACTTGGAAATGAGTTTGTTATTTCACTACAAAGTAATGAAAATAGATTTTCAGATTTAAGAACAGAGATACCTAGAGTAAATTTAATTTTAGCATCTAACTTTGAAAGTGATGATGGTTCTGATGCATTACTTTCAAAAGAATATGGATTCGCAAGAACAACTACCGCAATACAAGTAGTAGAAGGAAATACTTATACTTTCACTGTTTGTGGATATATAACTGATAGTGCTAAAAAAGAAGGCGGTGGGCTTAAAGTTTGTCTCTATGATGCTGATTGGAGTCCAAACGGAGCTAATATTTTAATAACTGAAACAGATAAAATAATTAAATCAGAAACTTTTGTGGCAACTAAAACGGAGTATTTATATGTAAGTTCATATTTATCTCCTGAAAATACAGCATATACAGGACAAGCTGGTATCAGTTGGTATTCATTAGTTGAAGGGAATGTTCCAGCTAAAGAGTGGACTGCATGCCCTTATGATCTTAACGGTGGTGTTAACTTGTTTGGTAATTCTAATTTTGGTAAAGATGGATTTGTTACAAGTGCAAATGGAGCATGTTATAGTGTATCAGAAGTAGAATTACAAGCAGGATATCCATACGTTTTTACTGCATGTGCTAGTACAGAAGAAAATACTAATAATTCAGGCGCTACTTGTATGCTATATACTAGTGATTGGAGTGAATGTTATACACTATTTTTCGAAGTAAATTCTTCTTATACTAAAAGTATAATTTTTATACCAACAACAACACAAAAATTTAATTTTGGATTCTATTCTAGAGAAAAAAATGGAACAAATCATAATATAAATTGTACATTAAAATGGTATACAGTTGCTCAAGGTTCAAGACCTCAGGCATGGATTCCAAGCATGGGAGATATTAGAGGAAGAACATCTTTACAACTTGCAACAATAGGTAGGCAAACAGCTCAAATGATGTTAGTACAAAATAATTCACAAAAGAAAACACAAGAAATAGGAAAAACTACAACACAGTTAATGTTAGAGAATCAACAACTAAAACAACAAATTAAAAGCATAGGGAAAATGATGGTTCAAATGCAATTAAATAAAAAATAAAAAATAAAAATTGTAGTGAAAATACAATACAATACAATTAATTTGAAAGGTGGAATAAAAAATGGATTTTGAAACATGGAAAGAATTTTACGATTGGGGAATGGCAACAAAGGAGCAATTACGAGAAGCTGTAGAACAAGGAATGTTAACACAAGAACAATATAATGATATTCTTGGAATAAAACCAACTGCAACAGTTGCACCAACACCAGAGGTTAAAGAACCAGTATCACAGGTTCAACCAACTGATTCAACTACTATAGAACCTAAGGTTGAAACAACAGAGCCAGTTCAACCACAACAACCAGTTAATGCATCACAAGATGTAAAACCAGAAGAAACTGAAACTAAAAAAAACATTCAAGCAGAACAACCAATAGTTACTCAATAATAACTAAGATTAAAAATACAATAAAAGATTTACTATATTAGGGCAATAGAAAGATAGAGTTTATGCTCTTTTTTTATTGCCTTAAATCAAAAAAATAATATAAAAATTGTATTGACAATACAATGCAATTTAATTGAAAGGTGGAATAACAAATGAAAATAACAGTTAGAGGTGGACATAATTTTGAAGCTACAGGAGCAAGTGCTTTAATTGATGAAACAACAGAAGATAGAAAAGTAAAAGATGCAGTAATTAAATATTTAAAAGCGTTAGGTCATGACGTACTTGATGTAACTCCTGGAAACTGTGATGTATATACAGATTTAGAATATGGAGTTAATAAGGCAGAAGCATGGGGAGCAGATTTATTTATATCAGTCCACTTTGATAAATGTTTTGATAGTTATAATGGAGCACTAGGTCATGCATGCTGGATATATGGAAATGGTGGGAAAGCAGAAGAGTTTGCTGGAAGAATAGTATCAAGTGTAACAGAAGGAACAGGATTTAAAAATAGAGGTATTAGAATAAACCCTAAGCTTTACGAACTTAGAAAAACAACTATGCCTGCAATAATAGTTGAAACATGTTTTTGTGAAGCAACAGAAGATATAGCAATTTATAGAGAAAAAGGGCCATATGAAATCGGTAAATTAATTGCAGAAGGCATTGCAGCTAAAAAAATTTCTGATAATAATATAGAAGAAATTTCAAATGAAAAATATGCTACAGTAACAGCAAGTGTATTAAATGTTAGAAGTGGAGCAGGAACTAATTATCCAGTAATAGGTCAAGTTAAAAGAGGAGATAGAATACAACTTGATTGTAAAGTTGGAGATTGGTGGTCAACTTATTATGGAGAGCATGGTGGATTCATGTATGCAGAATATTTAAAATAGAATAAGTTACTAGGCTAGTAAGATTAATTTCTTACTAGCCTTTTTTTATTTTATTAAAAAATTTTTGTCTATATGAAAAGTATCAATAATATTTAATAAAAATTCTTTATTAGGAATTCTCAAATTTCTCTCATATTTATTTAAAGTTGTTGTGCTTATTTTTAAAGCTTTTGCAAATGAATTATAATTTAAACCACTTTGAATTCTAACTAGTTTAATTTTATCACCAGTAGTTTCTGAATACAGTGATAAACTAGTTTCTACAATATTTTCAAACTGGGTATTAAATATCGTTTTCTTGTTGAGTTTGCTCATGCTAAACTTATGACTACTTATTATCCACTTGAAAAATTAAGAAAAATAAAAGGATTTGAAAATGCTAAATATATTGATCCATATGCAGGAAGTAAAGGGAATTCTATAAGGTATCTCTCTGTTGCACCTAGGGAAA
>NZ_JBOGCC010000188.1:0-4106 GCF_051656525.1 Clostridium sp.
CTTATAATCTTATGCTAGCTTCTAATGATTTCTCAGATATTATAGCTTATAGAGTTCCAGATTTAGAGAAGTTAGGTAGCGATGGAGGAATGATTCCTTTAAATGATTTAATAGATAAGCATGCACCAAATATAAAGAAGTTTATAGAGGAAAATCCTTTGTATAGAAAAGATATGTACTCATTAGACGGAAAAATTTATGCAATTCCAACATATTATGATTTAGATAAACTTAGTGTATCATCAGGACTTTTTATAAGAACTGATTGGTTAAAAAAGTTTGGATTACCAGTTCCAAAAACATTAGAAGAGACTGAGAATGCTTTAACAATATTTAAAGAGCAGGATGCCAACGGAAATGGAAGAAAAGATGAAGTTGGAATCTTTGTACGTGGAAATATTCAAGCGGCATTAAATAACTTAACAGGAATTTTTGGTGCAAGACCATATAAAACATTTTATGTAGAAAATGATCAAGTTACTTTTGCAACTTTAGATCCAAATTTTAAAGAGGCAGTAAAATTATCAGCAGATTGGTATAAAAAAGGTCTTATAGATAAAGAGGTTTTCACTAGAGGTTGGGGAGCAAGAGATGCAGTTTTACCAACAAATATGGGGGGAATGACTTTAGACTGGTTTGGAAGTACAGCTAGTTATAATAGCTTATCAACAGGACAAATACCAGGATTTGAATTTTATCCAATGGAACCAATACAGATAAAAGATGGAGTGAAGAGTGTAACAGTGGGAAGAAATACAACTCCAGAGATTGGTTGGGGAATATCGGCAGCTTCAAAGAATCCAGAGCAAGCTATTAAGTTTATGGATTGGTGGTTCTCTGAAGAGGGAAGAAGAACTTGGAACTTTGGTATTGAAGGAAAGCATTATACAATGGTAGATGGGAAACCAGTATTTACAGATTATGTATTAAAAAATCCAGATGGAAAAGGACCTTTAAAAGTTTTACAAGAGGTTGGAGCTCAAGTTTCAGGACCAGGAGTACAACAAGATGCTGAATATGAATTCCAATATTCAAATGATATTGCAAAACAAGGTTTTGAAATGTATATGAAGGATGGAAATACAAAGAGACCTTTACCTATATTAAAATATAGTCCAAAAGATATAAAAGAGTTGGATAAAATTATGGCACTTGTAAATCAAACAACAGAGGAATATATGCAAAAATGGATTTTAGGTGTTTCAGATGTAGATGCAGATTGGGATACTTATATGAGTAGAATTCAACAAAATGGTATTGAAAGAGCAAAAGAGATAGTACAACAAGGCTACAACCACTACAATAGTGTTAAATAAAAACATAAAAAAACTAGGTAGAATTACCTAGTTTTTTTATAGAGTTTATATATTGGTAAGAGGGGGAGTAAAATGAAAAAAATTGTATTAGGAGCGATTATGTTAACAGGAGTTTTATACGCTAAAGATCTAAAAGTATATCAATTTGAAAATGAAATGCCTAAAAATATAAAGGTAGATGTAAAAGATTCTATATCAATATCTAAGGAAAAATATAAAGATGGAGAGAGCTCTTTAAAATGGAAGTTTAAAAAAGGTGAAGCTTTAAGTATTTTAGGTGATGTAGGGTACACAGTTTTTAAAACAGGTGAACAAGAAAAAGCAAGAAGTAGTTATAGTATGTGGATATATAATGAAGAACCTATTGATGGAGAGATGTTAGTACAGTTTAAGAAAGATGGGATAGTAAAATGTTGGTTTCCAATAAAAATGAATTTTAAAGGTTGGAGAACTATGTGGATTCAGTATGATAGAGATATGAAAGGTGAACCTATTGAAGGAATGGATGAAATAACTTTTGTAGCACCTAATGAAAGTGGAGAGATATTAATAGATCAAATTATACCATCAGTATTAATAGATCCAAGACATAATGCAAGAGATGAACAGGTAGATTTTATTAATTTAGAGGCAGATACTGCTGCAAATGCTCATTGGATGGCGCTATATAAAAATTATAATCAGATAGATAAAAATGAAAAGAAGATTGTTTTAAATGAAAGTGAAACAGAGGGCATAAAAAAAGTTGAAAAAAGATACAGAGAAAAACTTTTAAAAAAAGTTCAAGTAACACCTGAACTTATAGCTGAAAAAGAGATGGAGTTTTCAGAGTATAAAAAAATAAACTTAGAATTTATTCAAAGATTAGTTATTTATAAAGATTTAAAACCAGAAGAGAAAGAAAAAATAAAATATATAGCAACAAAAGAGTTTGGAATATATTTAAGAGAGTTAGCATATATGTATAATTCTACAGATAATGTTCAAGAAAAAGAGAAAATTGCTAAACTTTTCAATGAGAGTTTAGAATATATGTATGATCAAGGTTGGACAAAAGGAAGTTCTCAGGGAACGATTCATCATTTAGGTTATCAAATGAGAGAGATTTATGATGCCATATTTTTAATGAAAGAGCCTCTTGTTAAACTAGAAACAGTAAATAAAGCTAAAGAGATGGTAACTTGGTATAGTGCAATGGGAATGATATATACACCTAAAGAAAATTTAAAAGGTGTGAATATAGATGTATTAAATACAATGCTTCCAGGAATGTTAACTGCAATACTTTTAAATGAAAGTAAAGAAAAGGAATCTAAAGAGCTTTATCAACTTCAAAGTTATTTAATGAATACTATAAAATACTCTCCAGGAGTTTTAGGAGGATTTAAATATGACGGTACAGTTTTTCATCATATGCAAAATTATCCAGCTTATGCAAAAGGTGCTTTTGAAGGTTTAGTTCCTATAATATACTATTTAAATGGGACATCTTATGCAGTTACAGGAGAGCAATATAAAATAGTCAAAAATTCAGTTTTAACAACAAGATTGTATTCTAACAAATATAATTATCTACTATCTTTAACAGGAAGACATCCTAATGGGAAATTTAAAATAGATTCAGAAGGTTTTAGATTAATGGCTTTAAGTGGAGAAGGAGGTGTGGATAAAGAGTTAGCACAAGCTTATTTAAGGCTTGATCCTCAAGGGAAAAGTGCTGAGAAATTTAGAAATATGGGGTTAAAAGAGGAGAGGGCTCCTCAAGGTTCGTGGACAATGAATATGGGTTCTTTACAACTTCATAGAAGAAAAGAGTGGCTAGCAGGAGTGAAAGGCTATAGTAGGTATTTAGTAGGAAATGAAACGTATATAAAAAATAACTTATATGGTAGATATATGAGCTATGGAGCATTTCAAATTTTAGAAGGTTCATTAAAAGAGAGTGGATATGTGCAAGAGGGATGGGACTGGAAGCATTTCCCAGGAACAACAGCTATAGATGTGCCTTTTGAAAAGCTAAAATCGAATATCTCACAAGTGGATACTAAAAGTGGAGTTGAGGAGATGTTACTTTCAGATGAAACATATTCTGGTGGAAACTCTTTAAACGATAATGGTATGTTTGCAATGAAACTTCATGAACATCCAAAATATAATGGAACTCATAGAGCTAGAAAATCAGTGTTTTTCTTTAACCATAAAGCTATTTTATTAGGAAGTGGCATTGAAAACAATGACAGTGAAAATGAAACTCATACAACTCTTTTCCAAAATTACTTAGGGCAAAATTTGAAAAATAGTTATATTCAAAAGGAAGATGCAATTATAGATTCTCAAAATAATTTGTATAAGATTGTAGAGGGAGATGTAGTTCTAAAAAAAGGAAAACAGGAGTCAAAAGATCAAAACAGTGGTGAAAAAACAGAGAATAACTATGAATTAGCTTATATAAATCATGGGAAAGCACCTAAAAATGGGAAGTATCACTATAGCATTTTGATAAAAGGGACAAAGGAGGAACAAGAGGACTTTAAAAAAAGTTCAAAATACCAGGTCTTAAATCAAGATAACAGTAGTCATATTGTAAAAGATTTAAAGAGTGATATGATAGGGTACGCACTATTTGAAAGTGGAAAAGTGCAAAATAATAGATTTATTGAATCTGTAGATACTCCATCAATGATTCTTCTTCAAGAAAAAGGCAAAGAGATACAAATGAGTTTTGTTGATCCAGACTTAAGATTATATGAGGGAAGAGATGAGGAGCAATATGATAAGAATGGGGTCATG
>NZ_JBOGCC010000189.1:0-2172 GCF_051656525.1 Clostridium sp.
CTTTCAATTTCTTATTGGGTTGGAATGGCAAGGATTGTAAGAGGAGATATCTTGCAGCTTAAGGAGCAAGAGTTTGTTCTTGCAGCAAAAGCTCTTGGAGCATCAAAATTTAGAATTCTTTTTAAGCACTTAATTCCAAACTGTATAGGATCAATTATAGTAACAATGACACTTTTAATACCACAAGCTATATTCACAGAGTCATTTTTAAGCTATATAGGTCTTGGAATAAATGCACCACGTGCATCTCTTGGAACACTTTGTAGTGAAGCACAAACATTAATTAGTACACATCCAACACAATTATTTTTCCCAGCACTTGCTATATGTATTATAATTTTAGCGTTTAACTTACTTGGCGATGGACTTACAGAAGCGTTAGATCCAAAGCACCAAAGATAGGGGGGAAGATTTATGGAGAAGATATTAGAGGTAAAAAATTTAAAGACATCATTTAAAACACATATAGGAGATGTACAAGCAGTTAGAGGAGTTACATTTCATGTAAATAAGGGAGAAGCACTTGGAATTGTTGGAGAATCAGGGTGCGGAAAATCCGTAACAATGATGTCAATAATGAGACTTTTAGCAGAAAATGCAATGATAGAAAGTGAAGAAATTTTATTTAATGGAATAGATATAAGTAGATGTAAAGAAAAAGATATGGAAAAAATTAGAGGAGATAAGATGGGAATGATTTTCCAAGATCCTATGACATCTTTAAATCCTTTATACACAATTGGAGAACAACTTACAGAGCATTATATAAAGCATAAAAAAGTATCAAAGGCTGAAGCTTGGAAAAAAGGTGTTGAAATGCTAGGTCTTGTTGGAATTCCAAGTCCTGAAAGTAGAATGAAACAGTATCCACATGAATTTTCAGGCGGAATGAGACAAAGAGCTATGATAGCAATAAGTCTTATATGTGAACCAGAACTTATTATAGCAGATGAGCCAACAACAGCTTTAGATGTTACTATTCAAGCACAAATTTTAGACCTTATGAAAAACTTAAAGGAAAAACTTAATACTGCAATTATACTTATAACTCATGATTTAGGAGTAGTTGCAGACCTTTGTGCAAGAATAAATGTAATGTATGGTGGGGTTATTGTTGAAAGTGGAACTGCAGAAGATATTTTCTATAGAGGAAAACATCCATATACATGGGGTCTTTTAAACAGTGTTCCAGATCCAATGAAAAAAGAAAAAGAAAAATTAATACCAATAGATGGACAACCACCAGATCTTTTAAAGCCACCAACAGGATGTCCATTTGCTGATAGATGTGATTATACAATGAAAATTTGTATGGATAATTTACCACCACTATTTGATGTAGAAGAGGGACATGTATCAAGATGTTGGTTATGTCATGAAAATGCACCAAAGATAGAAAGAAAAGATAGAAACATGCAAGAGGTAGGAGGAAGATAAGATGAGTGAGAAAAAAGAAGTTATTTTAGAAGTTAAAAATCTTTGTAAGTATTTTCCTGCTAATAAAGGAATGTTTTCTAAAAAGAGCTTTGTAAAAGCTGTAGATAATGTTTCTTTTACTATAAATAAAGGTGAAACTTTAGGTCTTGTAGGAGAATCAGGGTGTGGAAAAACTACAACAGGAAGAACTGTTTTAAGATTATATAATTCAACATCAGGAGAAATAATTTTTAATGGACAAAATATTGAAAAATTAAAAGATAGTGAATTAATGCCTATAAGAAGAAAAATGCAAATGATATTTCAAGATCCTTATGCATCATTAAATCCAAGAATGACAGTTGGAGATATTATAGGGGAAGCTATTGATATTCATGGTTTATATGAAGGAAAAGAAAAAGAAGAAAGAATCAGATATCTTTTAGATAAGGTTGGACTGAATGGAAGCCACATAAATAGATATGCCCACGAATTCTCAGGAGGGCAAAGACAAAGGATTGGGATAGCAAGGGCACTTGCTGTTGAACCAGAACTTATAGTTTGTGATGAGCCTATATCAGCTCTTGATGTATCTATACAAGCACAGGTTATAAACATGCTTGAAGAGCTTCAAGAGGAGCTTGGATTAACTTATCTATTTATAGCCCATGACCTTTCAATGGTTAAGCATATATCAACTCATATAGGGGTAATGTATTTAGGTCAAATGGTTGAAAAAGGATTAAGTGATGATGT
>NZ_JBOGCC010000190.1:0-3463 GCF_051656525.1 Clostridium sp.
GAAGTAACTGCATATATTGGTGGTGTAGGACACAACTTACAAGAGCATAGTGTTGTTCTTATAAGAGGTGGAAGAGTAAAAGACCTTCCTGGGGTTAGATACCACGTAGTAAGAGGAGCTCTTGACTGTGCTGGAGTAGCTAACAGAATGCAAGGAAGATCAAAATATGGTGCTAAGAAACCAAAGAAATAGTTTTTTAAACTAATGTAGTGCTTATCTACGGCATTTACATAGATTTTATAAGTATATTATTTAGTTTATATAGATGTAGAGAGAAGCGCTTTACGATATTGAAGAATATCGAGTACCAATGAACTTAAATTTAATTTGTTAAGGAGGGAAGAAAAGTGCCAAGAAAAGGACATATCGCAAAAAGAGACGTTTTACCTGATCCAGTGTACAATTCAAAAGTTGTTACTAAGTTAATAAACGGAATCATGTTGGACGGAAAAAGAGGAGTAGCTCAAAAGATTTGTTATCAAGCTTTTGAAGCTATGGCAGAGAAAACTGGTAAAGATGCCTTAGAGGTGTTTGAAGAAGCTATGAATAATATTATGCCATTATTAGAAGTAAAGGCAAGAAGAATAGGTGGAGCAACTTATCAAGTTCCAATAGAAGTTAGAGCTGAAAGAAGACAGACTTTAGGTATTAGATGGCTATTATTAGCTGCTAGAAAAAGAGGCGAAAAGTTAATGTGTGAAAGATTAGCAGGAGAATTAATGGATGCTGCTAATAACACAGGGGCTGCAGTTAAGAAAAGAGAAGATACTCATAAAATGGCTGAAGCTAACAAAGCATTCGCTCACTACAGATACTAATTTCAAAACTGTTTTGGCTTTGGCCAAAACAGTTTTGTCGAATATAAAATTACTCGTTGAGAGGAGGAATTATTGTGGGAAGAGAATTTCCGTTAGAAAAGTTTCGTAATATAGGAATTATGGCTCACATAGATGCTGGTAAAACAACAACTACTGAGCGTATTTTATTCTACACAGGTAGAACACATAAAATAGGTGAAACACATGATGGTGCATCACAAATGGACTGGATGGCACAAGAGCAAGAGAGGGGTATAACAATCACTTCTGCTGCTACTTTCTGTCAATGGAAAGGTTATGCAATTAATATAATCGATACTCCAGGACACGTAGATTTTACAGTTGAGGTTGAAAGATCATTAAGATGTCTTGACTCAGCTATCACAGTATTAGATGCTAAGAGTGGGGTTGAGCCTCAAACTGAAACGGTTTGGAGACAGGCAGACAACTACGGAGTACCAAGAGCAATTTATGTAAATAAAATGGATGCAACTGGTGCTGATTTCTATAACTGTATAAACTCAGTAAGAGATAGATTAAGATCAAATGCAATAGCAATACAAATTCCAATAGGAGCTGAATCAGACTTCACTGGAATGATTGACTTAATTGAAAATATAGCTTTAATTCATAAAGATGACTTAGGAAAAGACATCGAAAGAGGAGAAATTCCTGCTGATTTAAAAGATAAAGCTGAAGAATACAGAAACATCATGATTGAAGCAATTGCTGAAACTGATGAAGAATTAATGATGAAATATTTAGACGGAGAAGAGTTAACTGTTGAAGAGTTAAAAGTAGCTTTAAGAAAAGCAACTATAAACAATGAAATAGTTCCTGTAATCTGTGGTTCATCATATAAAAACAAAGGTGTTCAAGAAATGATTGACTTAGTTGTTGATTACTTACCATCACCATTAGACATTCCAGCTATTAAAGGTGTAGATGTTGAAGATGGTGAAAAAGTTCTTGAAAGAGAAGCTAGTGATGAAGCTCCAATGTCGGCTTTAGCATTCAAAATTGCTACTGACCCATTTGTTGGAAGATTAGCTTTCACTAGAGTTTACTCAGGAGTTATGGAGAGTGGTACATATGTACTTAACTCAACAAAAGGTAAAAAAGAGAGAATTGGTAGACTTGTAAAAATGCACGCTAACTCAAGAGAGGAAATCAGCGAATTAAGAGCTGGTGACTTAGGAGCTGTTGTTGGATTAAAAAATACAACTACTGGAGATACTCTTTGCGCTGAATCAGCACCAATCATATTAGAAAGTATGGAGTTCCCAGAACCGGTTATCTCAATTGCAATTGAGCCAAAAACTAAAGCTGGGCAAGAGAAGATGGGATTAGCTTTAGCTAAATTAGCAGAAGAAGATCCAACTTTCAAAACTTGGACTGATCAAGAAACTGGTCAAACAATCATCGCTGGTATGGGTGAGCTTCACTTAGATATCATTGTTGATAGACTTCAAAGAGAATTCAAAGTTGAGTGTAACGTTGGTGCACCTCAAGTTGCTTACAAAGAAACTATCAGAACTGCTGTTAAAGCTGAAGGTAAGTTCGTAAGACAATCAGGAGGTAAAGGACAATACGGTCATTGTTGGATTGAAATGATACCACATGATGGAGAATATGAATTCGAAAATGCTATCGTTGGGGGATCAATTCCAAGAGAATATGTTCCTGCAGTAGATAACGGAATTAGAGAAGCAGCTGAAAGCGGTATTATAGCTGGTTACCCAACTATAAATTTCAAAGTAAGATGTATTGATGGTTCATACCATGATGTCGATTCATCAGAAATGGCATTTAAAATAGCTGGATCTATGGCATTCAAAAATGCTATGAAGAAAGCTGATCCAGTATTACTTGAGCCTACTATGAAGGTTGAAGTTGTTGTACCAGAAGAGTACATGGGAGATGTTATCGGTGATATCAACTCAAGAAGAGGTAGAATGGAAGGAATGGAAGCTAGAAACGGAGCACAAGTTATAAGAGCTTATGTACCATTAGCTGAAATGTTTGGATATGCTACAACTTTAAGATCAAGAAGCCAAGGTAGAGGAACTTACTCTATGGTATTTGATCACTATGAAGAAGTACCAAGAAATATTCAAGAAGATATAATTGGAAAAAAAGCTAAATAGTTAAATTACCAATTTAAATATACCTAAAGATGGTAGTTTTACTACCATCTTTAGAAAAAAATATTAAGAATTTCAAATAAGATATTCATAATATTTCATTAATCAGTTATAATATGACTGAGATATTATTAAATGAAGGACATAAGGGAGGAATTTACAATGTCAAAAGCAAAATTTGAAAGAAGTAAACCACACGTAAATATCGGAACTATTGGTCACGTTGACCACGGTAAAACTACATTAACAGCAGCTATTACTACAGTATTAGCTAACAAAGGATTCGCTGAGTCATTCAAATATGACGAAATCGATAAAGCTCCAGAGGAGAAAGAAAGAGGAATTACAATCAACACTGCACACGTTGAGTATGAAACTGAAAACAGACACTATGCACACGTTGACTGTCCAGGACACGCTGACTATGTTAAAAACATGATCACTGGTGCTGCACAAATGGACGGAGCTATATTAGTATGTTCAGCTGCAGATGGTCCAATG
>NZ_JBOGCC010000191.1:0-7855 GCF_051656525.1 Clostridium sp.
TAATAGAGGAAAATAATATACAATTAACATTAAGTGAGAAAAAAACACCAGAGCTTTGGCATAGTATAGTTGGACCTATAGTAGCTAAGGAGAAGTTTAATATAAATGATGAAGAGATATTAAGTGCAATAAGATTTCATACAACAGGAAAAGAAGATATGAGTCTTTTAGATAAAATAATCTATATTGCAGATATGATAGAACCATCAAGAGTTTTTGATGGAGTGGGTGAAATAAGAAAAGAAGTATTAGAAAACCTAGATAAGGGTGTTTTAGTAGGGATGAATCACACAATAAGTTTTCTATTAAGTAAAAATGGTATGATTGAGGAAAATACAATAAAAGCAAGAAATTATCTTTTAGATGAATTACTTTAAAAATTTATGAGGTGAATAATGATAGGGGATAAAGACAATAGGGGAAAAAGACTAGAAAGAAAACTTTCAAAGGAAGAAGAATTAGCTAGAAAAAAGCGAATAGCAAAGAGAAATGATAATATGCGAAAGGGTCAAAGGAAGATTCCAATAAATGACCCAAGAAGAAAAGTTAACTACGTAACAGATGAAGAAAAGGTAAAAAGGGAGTTTGAAAGACAAAGAAGAATTTATGAAGAAAATTTAGATGAAGATTTATTTTTAGGAGAAGACGAAAACTTCTTTGAAGAAGAGAAAAGAAATAGAAGTACTAGAAATGGTGAAAATAATAGAAATGATGGTAAAGCAGCACCTAGAAATAGAAATGAAGGGAATAAAAGTACAACTAAGAAGAAAGTTAAGAAATCTAAAACGATAAAGGCAAAAAAGAAATCTAATGGAAATAAAATAAAAGTGAAAACTATACTAAAAATTATTGGAGTAATATTACTTTTATTTATAACATTTAATATTTTTAGTGTTATGAAAACTATATCTAAAATAAGTACTACAGATATGATAGCACCAAAGGTTGTTAGTATGGATAGTACAGTAAATATTCTTCTACTTGGAATGGATGTTGGAAATGTAAAAGATCCAAATGATAACTCATTAAAGAGAACAGATACTATAATGGTCTTAAACTTTAATCCAAGTACTAAAAAAGTAAAGGTTGTTTCAATACCAAGAGATACAATGATAGATATAAATGGACGCAGATGGAAAATTAATGCGGCATATCCTGTTGGTGGAGAAGAAGAGATAGTTAAACAAGTAGAAAAGCTTTTACAGATAAATGTAAACTATGTTGCTAATGTAAACTATACAGCATTTAGAGATTTTATAGATGCAATTGGTGGAGTTACAGTAAAAATAAAATATGATATGGATTATACTGATAAGAGCCAAAATCTTAGAATTAAATTTAAAAAAGGAACTACAGAACATCTAGATGGAAAGAAAGCAGAAGAATTTTTTAGATGGAGAAAAAATAATGATGGAACAGGTCTTGCGATGGGTGACCTTGGAAGAATTGAAAACCAGCATGAATTTATGCAAGCTGTAGTAAAGAAGTGTACAAGCCCTATGATAATTTTAAAAATTCCAGATATTTTAAAAGTTATAGAGAAAAATGTTAAAACTAATATGAGTGGAACTAGAATGCTTAGATATGCATTAAAACTTATATCAGTAAAAGATTTTGAAATGACAATGGTAAAAGGTACACCACAAACTATAGCAGGACAATCTTATTATGTTTTTAGTGAAGAAAAGAATAAAGCATTAATACAAAGTCTTAAGCAGGGGGCTGAAGAGCCACAAAAAGGAAATACTTCAAGTGGGAAAGTATTAAAAGGAAATATAAAGGTTAAAATAGTAAATACAACAACAAAAGCGGGACTTGCAGCTAATTATAAGACAACTTTAGATAGAGAAGGTTTTAAAACTGTAGATATTGGAAGTGTAGAAAATAATGTAGCTAAAAAGACATATGCTTTAGTTAAAAATAAAGAGATAGAAAAAGAAGTAAAGAAAGATTTAGTTGGAATAAGTGAGTATAAAATTATGGGTGGAAACTCACCATATAAAGACTATGATTTAGTTATAATGCTTGGATTAGATACAAACTAAAGGAGGCAGTAATGAACGCATTAGAAAAAAAGGTAGATGAAAAATTTAATGGATTAAAAATAAGAGAATTTTTAAAATCAGAGATGGAACTTTCATCTAGACTTATAAGAAAATCATCAATAGAAAAAAGAATACTTGTAAATGAAAAGCCTGTTAAAATGGACTTTAAAATAAAAAGTGGAGATAACATAAAAGTTATCCTAAACAGAAAAGAAACACAGGATATAGAACCTGAAGATATAGATATTGAAGTAGTATATGAAGATAGTAATCTTTTAGTATTAAATAAAAAACCATTTATGGTAGTACATCCAACAAAAAGCTATCAAAGTGGAACACTAGCAAATGGTGTAATGAATCACTTCAAAAAAACAAATCAAGATTGTATAGTAAGACTTGCAAATAGATTAGATATGAATACATCAGGACTTGTAATAGTGGCTAAAAATCAGTTTGCACATATGTCAATATCAAATGCAATGCAAAAAAATGAAGTAACAAAAAAATATCTAACAGTAGTTCATGGAAATCTTGAAAAAGAAGAGGGAACAGTAGATGCACCAATATATAGACAACCTGAAGTAGATGGAAAATCACCATTAGAAAGAATAGTAGATAAAAGAGGACAAAGAAGTATAACACACTATAAACTAGTTAAAAAGCTTCAAAATGCCTCACTTGTAGAATGTACCCTAGAAACAGGTAGAACACATCAAATAAGAGTCCATATGGCTCATTTAGGACACCCTATATATGGAGATACTCTATATGGAATGGGCGAAGAAGAAAAAGACCTTATAGAAAGGCAAGCACTTCATGCTTATAGCTTAGAATTTGAAGAGCCAAAAGATAAGAAGAGAGTTAAGCTTGAAGCGAAGCTTCCAGAAGATATTGAGAGGTTAGTTAAGAATTTAGAATTTAAAATTGAGAATTAGGGGGAATCGCAAGGGATTCTTTGGGGCTCAAAAATTGCCTAGTGGCAAATTTTATTGCCAGAAAGTGTTTTTGGTTAAGAGGTTAGAGGGAATAGTTAAGAGTTTTAAGGGGGAGCTGCAGGCAGCTCCTTTTTTGATATACATAACTCGTAATTCTAACTTTTTACTTCTTAACTAAAAAAACTCGCCTAAAGCGAGTTTTCTCCATAATTCTAAATTCTTTATTATCTCAAATTGTTGAATTTTTGTTTTCTTTTTAAATTTTCCCAAAGCTTTTTTCTATCTCTTTTATTTTTCTTTGTTAGTATTATTTTTATTATTATAGTTAAGATAATTATCGTTGAAAGTAGTATTCCGAAGGCAGTGCTTGGGTTATTTTGGGAGAATTCTTTTATACCTATGAAGATGTTGTAGTTTCTGTCAGTAGTGCTTATGATATTCACTTCTCCAATTGGAATGTTATTTTCTAGTATTTTTGCAGAAGTTATTATTTCACCTTTTTTTAAGGATTTTGTTTTTATGTCTGCTGGTAAGTCAAAGTTTAGTTTTGTTTCTATGTTTTCAGCAGTTTTGTTTTTCGTGTATATGAAGTCTTTTTCTACTGATAAAGGAATAGAGGTAGTTTTTGTTAAAGGTATTTCTTCTATTATATCCCCAGTAGAGTAGAGTTTTATATTGTCTGTATTACTGAATCCATATTCTAAAAGTGCTGCCATATCTTTGTAGTTTTGATTTTTGTCTTCTGCTTTTATGAATGAGCCTATAAGTGTACGTCCGTTTTTTCTTGCAGCTACTGTAAAGGTATGTCTTGCGGCTATTGTGTAGCCACTTTTACCAGCAATTGTGTGCTCATAGTAAAGTTTTGAATTTTTATCAATTAAAGAGTTATGATTGTTTACTATTCTTTCAAATCCATCTAAGTTACTTTTTGGAAGTTTTTTAAATGGAATTGTTGATATTCTTATGAAATCATCATATTTTATAGCGTCTCTCATTATTAATGAAAGGTCATGTGTTGTTGTAAGATGGTTTTCATTAGGTAAGCCACTTGGGTTTTTGAAGTTTGTGTTTGTACAACCAAGTTCAGAGGCTTTTTTATTCATAAGTTCTGCAAATTTTGTTTCTGAACCTGCAACATGTTCAGCTAAAGCAAGGGCACAGTCATTTCCTGACTCTAGCATAAGTCCTGTTAAAAGGTCTTCAACTGAAAAAATCTCACCTTCCTTCAAACCAATCGAACTTCCATCAGCATAAGGAGGATTTTTTCCAATTTTAACTTTGTCATGTAAGTTAGCATTTTCAAGAACAATTAATGCAGTCATCACTTTTGTTGTAGATGCAGGAAAGTATGGTTTATCAGAGTTTTTTGAATAAACTATTTGACCTGTATCTCCATCTAAAATTAAAGCTGACTCTGCTGAAATTTTAGGTGGCTTAACTTCTTTTGCATATGCAATTTTTATTGGAACTACTGTATTAAGAAGTAAAATAGCACCTAAAATAAAAATTGTGTAGAACTTTTTTCCGTGTTTCATTGAAAATCTCCTTATGATAAAAATATTTCTCCATAATATATTAACAGAATATTCATTTAAATTCCATAATTATGTATATTTTTTGAAAGAATAATTGGAAAGTTTTAAAATTTGATATTTTTTTAAGATGTTGTACAATGATATTATAAGTAAATTAAAGAAAGGTTGTGACTTACATGATAAAATTAACTAATTACGCAAAAACTGGTGGCTGAGCAGCTAAAATAGAGCCGGGTGCTCTTTCAGATATACTTAGAAGTATTCCTAAAATGGAGGATTCTAATCTTTTAGTTGGAATAGATACTTCAGATGATGGTGCTGTATATAAATTAAGTGATGATATAGCCCTTATTCAAACACTAGACTTTTTTACACCAATAGTTGATGATCCATATACGTTTGGTCAAATAGCAGCTGCAAATGCTTTAAGTGATGTTTATGCCATGGGTGGAGATCCTAAGGTAGCATTGAATATAGTTTGTTTCCCAAATTGTTTAGACAAAGAAATTTTAGGAGAAATCTTAAAAGGTGGAGCAGATAAAGTTTTAGAATCAGGAGCTGTTGTAATAGGAGGTCATTCTATCCAAGATGAAGAGCCTAAGTATGGGCTTTCAGTTTCAGGTGTAGTTCATCCAAGTAAGGTATTAAAAAACTGTGGTTCTAAGAAGGATGATATTTTAATTCTTACAAAGCCTTTGGGAACAGGAATTATAACTACTGCAAGTAAAGCAGAAATGGCGTCAATAGAAGCTATGAATGAAGGAATTAAATGGATGTCTCTTTTAAATAAATATGCAGGTGAGGTTGTACGTAAGTATGATATAACAGCATGTACAGACATTACAGGATTTGGACTTATGGGGCATTTAAATGAAATGTCAGAAGGCTCTAATATGTCTTATGAACTTTATAAGGATAGTATTCCATATATAAAAGAAGCTAGAGAATATTCTAATATGGGATTACTTCCAGGTGGGGCAACTAAAAATAAAAATTATATAAAAGATAAGTTTATTTTAGAAGATGTAGAGAAATGGATTGAAGATGTTTTATTTGATCCACAAACATCAGGTGGTCTTTTAGTTAGTTGTAGTAAAGAAACAGCAGAAGATATGTTAAAAGAATTTAGAGAAAAAGATATAAAAGCATGGGTCATTGGAAAATGTATAGAAAAAACTGATGTGAACATAATAGTAAAATAGAAACTCCCCTTAGGGAGTTTTTCTTTTGCAAAATTAATAAAAACTTAGAACTTAAAAATGATGAATAAGTTATAATGAAGTAGCAAACCTTTAAAAAAGTAAGATTGAATGATATAATAGACACAAATTGTTAAAAAATATGAAAATATATTAAACAATCTTAGGGGGTAAAAGAAAATGGGTAAAAAGAGAATAATAAGTCTTATTATAGGGGGATTTGCTGTAGTAGCATTAATGGGTTGTGGTGCTAAAGTAGAAGAAAATAAGGCAGAAGAGAAAGCTCAAAGCAGAATGGTTGGAGAAAATTCAAGGGGAAGTAATCTTCAAGGGGAATGGGCAAATAAGTCTTACACATATGAAACTTTTAAGGAAGAAGGATTAAAGCTTTCTAAAAAGGTTAAGAATTTAAGTGAAGAGTTTGGTCTTTCTGTTAAAGAAGATGAAAAGGTTCAAAACATAGATGGAATTACTGCAAATATAAAATCAATTTATGTAGAGAATGAAAATCCAGAAGAAAATAAGTTAGAAGGTATGAATTTTTCCACAGAATTCTTAGGAGAATCACAAGAAGGTGGAAAATTTGTTCTTAAAATGTCACTAAAGTTTAATGGAGAAGGTGCAATAGAGGCTAATTCATTTAATTTAGGAGATACTTCACTAGCTAAATATGCAAGTATATTAATAGGTGAAGAAAATAGAGATTACACAGGCATTAACGAGAAAATATTAGGCATAATAAAGAGTGACTCGCCAGATGGAATTATAGAAGATTCCATAAATGGACTTCATGAAGAAATAGCAGTTAGTAAAGAATATTTAGTATATACATTAACTACTAAAGAATTTCAGTTTGAAGAAAGTGATGCTCCTTTAGAATAGCCTTTTAAAATAGGAGGTACTATAAAAATGAGTAGTATTGATGAAAACAAAGGTCTTAAGAGTGATGAGGAAATCATCAAAGAAGAAAAAGAAATGGAACAAAAAATTGTAGAAGAAAACAGAGAACAAGCTAGGGAAAAGAAGATTGAAAAAGAAAAAGAAGAATTAGAAATAGAAGAAAAAGTAGATGAACAAGAAGAAGAGAAAACTAAAGAAGAAGTTATGAAAGAAGAAATAAAAAATGAACTAAGAGAAGAGATTAGAAAAGAGTCAAATGCAATTGATGAAAATCCTTCATTTGGGAAAAGGTTATTTGCATCACTCCTAGATCAAGCAATAGTATTTGGTATATCAGCACTTGCAATAGTTGTATTTAGTATATTAATAGGAATAGCTGGATATGAAATAATAAGTGGAATGGAAAGTGTATTATTATTAATAGCATATATAATATTAAATATATTATACTTCCCAGTAATTGAATCAAATAAAGGAAGAACAATAGGAAAAAGAATATTAGCAATAAAATAATAGAAATGAGGAAAAAAGCTTTATGGCAAGAAGAAGAGGAAAACCTGTAGAAATGATTGTGAAAATAGAAAAAACTGAATTTCCATCAGTAGGAGTTTCACAATTTGAAGGAAGAAAAGTAAATGTGAAAAACTGTTTCCCAGGACAAGAAATAAAAGGATTAGTTAAAAGAAAAAGAGAAGGATTTATTGATTTAAAGCTTGTAGAAGTTTTAGAGAAGGCACCTTATGAAATAGATGCAAAATGCCCTCACTTTGGAGTTTGTGGTGGATGTTCATCACAAAATTTAACTTATGAAAAGCAGGTAGAACTTTTAAGAGAAGAAGTCTTAGAATTATTCAAAAATGCAGAAGTAACAACTGGAGAATATGAAGGAGTTACAGGAAGCACAAAGCAATGGGAATACAGAAACAAAATGGAATTTACCTTTGGAGATATGGAAAAAGGTGGAGAACTTTGCCTTGGAATGCATATGAAAGGGAAAAGCTTTGGAGTATTAACAGTAGAGCATTGTAATATTATTGATGAAGACTTTAGAAATATTCTTAAAGTAACAGTGGATTTCTTCAAAGATAAGGGATTAGATTACTACAGAATAATGAGAAGAACAGGATTCCTAAGACATCTAGTAATAAGAAAAGCAGAAAACACAGGAGAAATCATGGTAAACCTTGTAACAACAACACAGGAAGACTTTGATTTAAAACCTTGGGTAGAAGCTATAAAAA
>NZ_JBOGCC010000192.1:0-2331 GCF_051656525.1 Clostridium sp.
TTTTTTGTCCTAAAGCTTCAGCAACCTTTATTTCATCTGCCATAACTATTCCACTTACAAATACAATCTCTTTAACATGCATTAAAATTATTTCAACCTTTTCAGGATCATAAAAATCTTTTAAATATTCTAGTGATATTAAACTTCTCTCACTTCCATCGATAGGAATTAATACTTTTCTTTTACTCATATAAATCACTCCTGACTTTTCTTTTGTTTTATTATAACAAATTTTAACACTATTATTTTATAGTTCTCAAAATGTTAATTATATTATTTCACTAAAGCATTAAGCTTCATATAATATTTTCTTCCAAAGCTTAAAAACCATACTAATAAAACACAAATACTTATAATTAAAAATATATTAAATACATATATTGCCGACTTCTCTGTTACTATAATTAATATAAAAAGAGTTAACGGAAGTATTATGTGTATATGTTTTAATACTATTCCTATATTATTTTCCTCTATATTAAATTCTACAACCTTAATAAAGACAATTCCAATCATAACTATTATTACTCCAAAACTTTGCACTAGATATCCCGCCTTATATTGTCCTAGAAAAAATGTAATTATAAACATGATTGAAAAAATTCCTATCATTATAAATGAAGTTACGATTTGTGATTTTAAAATTTCCTTCCTATCAACTGGTAACACATTTAAAAACTTATCACTCTTTCTCGATTCTAAAAACATTGATATTCCATTAATTCCCAATATAAGCATAACAAAATTAGATGTTCCTGTTCCTCCTAAAAGCAAACCTATAAAACTATATACAATTATCATTAATGCCATTCTTCTTAAATCCATTTTCACAAGCTCTTTAACCATATTATCACTCCATACTTATTCCTTTATTCCCTAATTTCTTAAGAATCTTTCTATAAATAAATATAAAAAAGATTCCTATCCAAATTAAAGTTCCCATAGTAAATAATTTTAATAACTGAATATCCTTAAATGCATATACCATCCATATAAATAAATATCCCAATGAATTAGTTAAATACTTCATATTTCCTAAAAGTTCTCCTATTGTAACAACACATCCATACCCTATCATTATTATAAGTACTGAATAAAAATGTATTGTTACATTATAAAAACCTGTCCTCATTATATAAAAGGCTCCTATTCCCCCTAACATTAATATTCCAATACAAATATTTGCCTTTAACATTTCTTTTTCGCTAACAGGCATTATACTATGCATCTCAGCTTTTCTTCCTACAACCCCCCAAATAATTAAAGGTACAAATACGATAAAAGTAAATTCTCCATCTAGATTTGTATAAAAAATATCTCTATTAACTGTAATTATAAATATTCCCCAGAAAAACCATATATCCATAGCACTTTTAATCTTAAATTTTATTAATTCTAATACCATAGCCTTTAGCCCTCCTTTGTAAGGTGAACTATTATTTGGTCTAAACTTGCCTCTTCAAAAACTAAACTTTTATTTATAGCTTTTAATTTTTCTTTTTCATTTGTTATAGCTTCAAAACCATATTTATGAAGTCGTATCCCTTTTAAATATTTCTTTATTTCTTCATTTAAATCTTCTTTCTTTCCTTTAACTAAAATAGTTTCTTCTATTAATTTATCCTTTTCTAAGCTAAACTCTATTCTTCCTTTTTTAACAAAGGTAATATAATCTGCAATTCTTTCTAAATCTGTAGTAACATGAGTTGAATATAAAACTGATATTTCCTCATTTTCAACTAATTCAAAAAGAATATCTAAAAGTTCATCACGAATTACTGCATCAAGTCCTGCTGTTGGTTCATCTAAAATTAAAAGTTCTGCATTATAAGATAATGCTATTGCCAATGAATATCTAAGCTCTTGCCCCTTAGATAAATTTTTAAGCCTTTCAAACATATCTAAAGAAAACTTCTTACTATAATAATTAAACTTAGAATCATCCCATGACTTATAAAACTTTTTAATCATCCTAATATTTTTCTCTAATCTATAATTTCCAATCCCCATTGGAGTATCATAAACTATTCCTATTTTCTCTTTTAATCTTGGATTTTCTAATAAATTCTCTCCAAATGCAATTATCTTTCCTAAATCAACTTCATTAATTCCTATTATAGATTTTATTATAGTAGACTTTCCTGCCCCATTAGCACCAATAACCCCCATTACAGTACCCTTTTTCAATGAAAAATTTATATCTTCAATCTTAAACCTTGCAAACTTTTTATTAACCCCTATAACTTCTAATATATTCTCCATCTCACCTTACCCTCCTTAATTATTTTCCCATAAAATTTTTACCATACCACTAAAATCACTATACTCTAA
>NZ_JBOGCC010000193.1:0-12276 GCF_051656525.1 Clostridium sp.
CTTGACTTTGTTGACATACTTCGTTGACACTTTCTTTCACTTTGTTGACATACTTTGTTACCACTACCACACCCTATCAATAAATTCACCTTAATCATTTTCTCTTCTAATGCTTACATAAAAAGAGTGCCAACATTATAGTTACCACTCCTTATCTACACAAAATTATTTTCTTTTAAACTACTTATTTTATATAATTGAAGATGTACCTTCTTTTGTAAACTCGCTAAAAACAAATCCTGATTGTCCATCTACATTTATTTTTAACCAATTTCCTTCTTGTCCTACAACTTTGAAATTTGTATTCTCTGTTAATTGGAATTTTACTGGTGACGAAGTAGTTGGTTATTATCTTACATTTAATGCTGTTGTTACATTTACTACATATCCATTTTCATTTAGTGCTGTTAATTGTTTGTTTACTCCACTTAAAACTATATTTAAATCACTTTTATTAATTTGACCTTGTAAACCAAATTCAGTGATTACATTACAAACGTTACCATTTATTTATAGTATTGTAGCCATATCATACTTATTAGCATATCCTACAGTTTTGCTCCTTGCATTACAGGAACTCTTTCTTGCACTACTGCCATTTAGTTTCTTAAATTTTTTATTAAGTTATTATGATATATCAGGGTTTTATTATAAAAATCAAAATAATATATCTAATCATCATTTATATTATATTATATTCTCTACTCTACTCTTCACTTTATTTTACATCAAAAAAAGCTGGCTTCTAGCCAGCTAAATTCTTAACTCTTCATTTTTAATTCTTAATTCCACCTAATATCTGTTTCTATTTTTCATTTCTCTCTCTACATCTCTTTTATGAGCTTTTTCAAGCATAGAATCTCTCTTATCGTAGTTCTTTTTACCCTTACAAACTCCAAGGGCAACCTTTACTTTTCCTTCTTTTAAGTAAAGAGATAATGGTATAAGTGTTAGTCCTTCTCTTGATACAAGACCTGCTAACCTTCCTATTTGTTCTTTATGAAGTAATAGTTTTCTATCTCTTAGTGGATCTACATTGAATATATTTCCTTGCTCATAAGGACTTACATGCATTCCTCTTATAAATACTTCACCACTTCTTATTTCAGCATAACACTCTTTAAGGTTTGCTCTACCTTTTCTTATTGATTTTACTTCTGTTCCTACTAAAGCAAGGCCTGCTTCTATTGTTTCCTCTATAAAATAATCATGTCTAGCTTTTCTATTTTCTGCTAATGAGTTTGAATTCTTTTTTCTAGCCATTCTTTTCACCTACTCTTAATCCTATATATTATCTAAAATTATAATATATATCGCTTTCTTTTACAATTTTTATTTAGATTCTAATATTCTTTTTAAATCCTCTACTTTATTAGTTATAATACTATTTACCCCAATTTCTTTTAACTTTTTCATATCTTCTTCTAAGTTTACTGTATAAACATTTATATCTATACCCATGTCTTTGCACTTATCACTTATTTCTTTATTAACCGAATGATACTGTGGGTGTAATGCATCTAGCTTTAGTCCCTTAACATAATTATATGGCTCATATATCCATGCATCATAAAGAACTCCAACCTTTATATTACTGTTTATCTCTTTACATTTCTTTGCTGAATAATGATTAAAGGTTGATACTATAATATTCTTTTCCATATTATATTTTTTTAATACATTATAAACATTCTCTTCTATTCCTGCGTAGTCAACTATGCTATTTTTTATCTCTATATTTAAAATTAAATTTTTATCTTTTACATACTCTAATAACTCTTCTAATGTAGGAATTTCTTCCTCTTTAAATTTTTCATCAAACTTTATTCCTGCATCTAACTTTTTTAACTCTTCTAAAGTATAGTCCTTTACATAACCTTTTCCTGTAGTTGTTCTTTCTAAAGTTTCATCATGAATTATAACTAAATGCCCATCTTTACTCTGTTGCACATCAAATTCCATTCCATCTGCACCAAATTCTACTGCTTTTTTAAAAGCTATCATAGTATTTTCAGGATATTTGTGACTATAACCTCTATGTGCTAAATTAAAAACCTTTTTCATTCTTCCTCCATAAGAAAAAGCCTACTAAGCAATGCTTAATAGACTTTTAAATCTTTAATCTTCTTTCTCTAAATCTTTAATGTCTTCTTTAACATCTAAAATTCTATCTATTAACTCTTTTGCTGTTTCTTCTTTCTCATCCTCTTCATCTTCATCAGATAAAAGGTCAAAGTAAACTTCTCTATTATCAATATCAACTCTGCTACATTTTACATGAACATTATCTCCAAGTTTATATATCTTCTTAGTTCTTTCTCCAATAAGAGATAAATTATCTTCATCATATACATAATAGTCATCATCTAATGCTGTTATATGAACTAATCCTTCTATTGTACTTGGAAGTTCTATAAACATTCCAAATGAAGTTACTGATGATATAATTCCATCAAACTCCTCACCTATTCTATCTAACATAAATTCAGCTTTCTTTAAGTCATCAACTTCTCTTTCAGCTTCCGTTGCAAGCTTTTCCATATCTGATGATTGTTTAGAGGCACGCTCTACAATTCCTTTAAGCTTTTCTAATTTCTTTCCTTCAAGTCTTCCATTTAAATTATCTTTTATAATTCTATGAATTTGAAGGTCTGGATATCTTCTAATTGGTGATGTAAAGTGACAGTAGTATTGTGCTGCAAGACCAAAGTGACCTACACACTCTGGTGCATATCTTGCCTTCATCATACTTCTAAGCATTAATGTGCTTACTATAGTTTCTTCACTTTTTCCTTTTACTTTATCTAATACTTCTTGCATCATTTTTGGATGAATTTCTGCATTAGTTCTCATAGGATATCCTAAATTATATACAAATTCTCTAAACTTAGATAATTTCTCTTCATCTGGGTCTTCATGAATTCTATATACAAAAGGTAGTTTTTGCCAGTACATATCTTCTGCAACAGTTTCATTACAAACAAGCATAAATTCTTCAATCATTCTATTTGAAATCTCTCTTGGATAAGGCTTTATTTCTATTGGTTTACCCATTTCATCTAAGGTTATCTTAGCTTCTGGGAAATCAAAGTCAATTGAACCTCTATCCATTCTTCTATTATTTAAAATAGTTGCAAGCTCTTCCATTGCTAAGAAATCATCATAAAGATAATCGTACCTTTCAATAAGCTCTTCATCTTTATCCTTAAGGATTTTTGTAACGTCAGTGTAAGTCATTCTTTCATTAGTTCTTATGATACTCTCATGAATTTCATGTGCTACAACTTTTCCTTTTTTATCAATAGTCATTATACAACTTAAAGTAAGTCTATCCACCTTTGGATTAAGTGAACATATTCCATTTGATAACTTTTTAGGTAGCATAGGAATAACTCTATCTATAAGGTATACAGATGTTGCTCTATTTAATGCCTCTTTATCTAATGGATTGTTTTCTCTAACATAATGAGATACATCTGCTATATGAACTCCTAGTTTATACATTCCATTATCTAATCTTTCAATAGATACAGCATCATCTAAATCCTTAGCATCTTCTCCATCTATTGTTACCATTTTTAAATCTCTAAAATCAGTTCTTCTTTTATATTCCTTCTCTTCTATTTCATCAGGAATATTATCAGCAAAGTTTAAAACACTTTGTGGAAACTCTTCTGGAAGTCCATATTTCTTTATTATTGTAAGAATATCAAGACCTTTATCGCCTTTCTTTCCTAGAACTTCTTTAATTTTTCCCTCTGGGCTTCTTCTCCCTTCTGGCCATTTAGTAATTTCTACAATTACTATATCTCCACCCTTAGCACCACTTTTATCTTTTTTAGATACAAAAATGTCTTGTGTAAGTCTTGTATCTTCTGGAATTACGAATCCAAAATTTCTGCTTTCTTCGTATTCTCCAATTATTGTAGTATTAGCTCTTTCTACAATAGATACGACTTCACCTTCTCTTTTTCTTATACCGCCCTTATCTTCTCTCGTAACTTGTACAATTACTTTATCACCATTCATTGCACCATTTAAAACAGAACCTGCTATAAATACATCCTTTTCTCCTTCATTCTCTGGAATAAGGAATGCAAATCCTTTTGCATGAGCTTGTATTTTTCCTTTTACATATCCAAACTTTTCAGGTAATGCATATTTATCTTTTTCGTTTCTCATAACAAGACCTTCTGATTCCATATCCTTTAAAACCATTTTAAATGCTTTAAATTCTGCTTTATTTACATCAAAAACTTTTGATAGAGAACTTAAATCCATTGGTTTATAAGCATCTTCGCCCATAAAGGCTAATAATGTGTCTTTTATCCCCATATTTGTTCCTCCATATATTTGTCTATACTTTATTATATTCTAGTTAATCTCTTTTACTATTATATTTGACAAATCTCTGTTATTTTATTCTATCTCTAATTATAACACATATTCCTCACCTATTTAAATCTCTTATCCTTTGATAAAACTAGTGGCCGTAACATTTATACCCTTAGAATATAAATGTTACGACCACTAAATCTCCGATAAATTAAAAAACTACACTTAACACTGCACAATTCCCCCAAATTATGCAAAAGCATAGTCTTAAAGTTAAATTCTCTCATAATACCTTTTTTACCATAGTTGCTTAATATAATACCCACCTTACGCGATTAAAACTCTTCCCCAAGAATTTTAATTGAGCTACTTTTACATAGCTTTTTTCTACAACTGCTTTCTAAATATAAATCTAAATATAATTCCGTTACTACTGCTGTAGTTAAAAGTTTTTAATAAAATCTACCCCTAAATCTTATTAAATAGTTTCTAAATTTTCACTCTCATTTGTCCATCTCTCTCGAACACTTATTATATTAACATAAAATTCATATTTTGTTTATACTTTTTTTATTTTTTATAAAATTTATAATAAAAAGTTTAATTTAATAAAAATATGCTAATCAATTTTAATTTAATTAGCATATCTTTAATCATTTTACAAAATGAAGTAATTATATATATTAATTTTTATTCATTTTTTAATTAAATTAGTTTATTTCCTTATACTAATTTGCTATTTAGATATTCTCTATACAAGAATTCCTCCAAATTGAACTATAAGAGGTGCAAAAACTAGTGATACTATAGTCATTAATTTAATTAATATATTCATACTAGGTCCTGATGTATCTTTAAAAGGATCTCCTACTGTATCTCCAACAACTCCTGCTTTATGTGCATTGCTTCCTTTTCCTCCATGTGCTCCACCTTCAATATACTTTTTAGCGTTATCCCAAGCACCACCTGCATTAGACATCATAATTGCCATCATAACCCCTGTTACAACTCCACCTGCAATAAGTCCTGCTAAAGCTTCTGCACCTAAAAGTATTCCAACTATAAGTGGTGATGATACTGCTAAAACTCCTGGCATTATCATTTCTTTTAATGCAGCCTTAGTTGAAATTTCTACACATGTCTTATAATCTGGTTCATCAGTTCCTTCTAATATTCCTGGCTTTTCTCTAAACTGTCTTCTAACTTCTTCCACCATTTCACCTGCTGCTTTTCCAACTGACTCCATAGTTAATGCTCCAAATAAAAATGGTAGCATTCCTCCAATTAAAACTCCTACAAGAGTTAACGGATTTAGAAGATTTATGCTACTTAATCCAACTGCTTGAGTATAAGATGCAAAAAGTGCTAAGGCTGTAAGTGCTGCTGAGCCAATTGCAAACCCTTTTCCTATAGCTGCTGTAGTATTTCCTACTGAGTCTAATTTATCAGTAACTTCTCTTACTTCTTTAGGAAGTTCACTCATCTCTGCAATTCCCCCTGCATTATCTGCAATAGGACCATAAGCATCAACTGCCACTGTAATAGCTGTTGTAGAGAGCATTCCTACTGCTGAAAGTGCAATACTGTAAAGGCCTATCATGCTATCTTTTAAGCCTCCTACACCTATATAGGAAACTAAGATACCTATTACTATTAAAATTATAGGTATAACAGTTGATTTCATCCCAACAGCTAGTCCTGCAATAATATTTGTAGCAGCTCCAGTTTCGCATTCTTTAGAAATTTTCTTTACATACTTGTAATCAGATGAAGTATAAATTTCTGTTATTTTACCAATAGCTATTCCAACAGCTATTCCAACTAAAATAGGTATAAATAAAGTTAATCCATTAAATAAGTAATAAGATAATCCTAAAGCTCCAATTAATGAAACAATCCCTGCAATTGTAGTTCCACTATTTAATGCTTTTTGAGGACTTTCTCCTTTATAATTTTTAACTATTAAAATTCCAATTAATGAACCAATTATTCCAATAGCTGAAAGTAATAAAGGATATATTAATGCATTTTTTCCTAATACTCCTTGAACAACTGTTCCTAAAGTTATAGCTGAAATAATTGAACCTACATAAGACTCAAAAAGATCTGCTCCCATTCCTGCTACATCTCCAACATTATCTCCAACATTATCTGCAATAACTGCTGGATTCCTTGGATCATCCTCGGGAATTCCTGCTTCAACCTTTCCAACTAAATCAGCTCCAACATCTGCTGCCTTTGTATAAATGCCTCCACCAACTCTTGCAAAAAGTGCAATAGATGATGCACCAAGTCCAAAGCCTGTAACTTGCTCCATGTTAAAATCAAAAAGTAATACTAGAATAGTCAATCCAACTATTCCAAAACCAACTACACAAAGCCCCATAACAGCACCACCAGAAAATGCTATATCTAAAGCTTTCTTTATTCCCTCCTTAGCTGCATTTGCTGTTCTTACATTTGCCTTAACAGCAATCTTCATTCCTAAGTAACCTGCAATCATTGAAAATAAAGCACCTACAATAAATGCAAAAGCTGCTTGAATACTTAAAAATCCACCTATAACTATACTTAAAACAATTATAAATATAGATAAATATTTATATTCTTTTTTTAGAAATGCCATAGCACCGTCCTCAATGCTATTTGCAATTCCCCTCATTTTTTCATCCCCGGCATCACTTTTTATTATTTTTGCTCTTAAAAAAGCTAAAAATATTAATGCTATTATTCCGCATATTACTGGTATAAATAATATCTCCATATATTTACTCCTCTAAAATTTATCCTTACATTCTATTTCTACTTATCATTAATCTTTTTTATTCCAAGTCTTTTTATAATTTAATCTCTGTCTAAAAAACAAAATCCCTATGAGAAATATCTCATAGGGATTTTGTTTGAGCGATTTTTTAGAGTCTATAATAGATTCTCATATTATTTATATTAAACATCTATATTTTTTGACACAAAAAAAACTATACTAGACTAAACTAATATAGCTTTTAAGTGTGTGGTATATCCCACGCGCCTATATTAAATGTAATGCTAATATAATTAAAGCAAATATTATCATAAAAATCATTGATAATCTAGATAATATTACTTCTTTAGTTCTTGCTTTATTCTTAGAAAAGAAAGTCTCATTGTTACTTCCTTGAATAAGCCCACTTAATGCATCTGTTTTACTTGGTTGCATTAATACAGTTACAATAACTATTATTCCTGATATAGCTGCTAATATCATTAAAAAAGTTTGCATGGGAACACCTCCTATATATAAAATCCTTTAACTTCCATATTGTTAACTTATTAAGTATATCACAATTTTTAATCTTTTTCTATATATCTCTTAATTCAACGTAAAAAGACACCTATAATTTTAGGTATCTTTACTACTATTTATTCATATTCTAAATTTTCATCTAATACTAAATGATATATAAGTGCCTTCTTTAACTTCTCTATTCCTTCTTCATTTAACTTTCCTATTCTTACTTTAAATCTACTTTTACTTTTTGTTGTTATCTGTTCTGTTTTCACCGTTCCTTCAATTGTATCATGAACAGCTTCCATCAAATCATCATTTATTACAAATTGAGTTTTATGAGAAAGTTTTGCACGGGTTATAGGCACAATAGTTGCAGAGCCACTTCTGATATTAAATTTATTATAAGATACCACAATACAAGGCCTTTCTCCATATATTTCATCACCAATATTAACTCCTAAATCAACAAGCCATACTTCATATACCTCAGGCACTATCATGTTAGTTCTATTGCTAACCTCATTTTCTATTAACTTAATATCTGAATCTATAATATTTAATAGTTTTTCTTTATCATTTTCATTGTAACCTATTAAAAAATTTAGATTCTTTTTTATTCTAAAATACTTTCTCTCATAATTCTCATGTTCACCATATTCATTTTCAATGGTTTCCATTCCCTGCCTCCACTTTTATTTTTTCTTCTTTTCTTCTAGTTCAAAATACTTTAAAATTGATTTTTCATAGTACATACCTGCTTTTAAATCAATCTTTTTTATTTCCTCTAAAAATTCATCTAAAACATTTAACTTTTTAAGTTTTTTCATTAAGTGTCTTGGGTAATCTACCTTTCTTGTAAAATACCCCTTTGGATCAATAAGTCTAAGTTCTCCCTTATCTGTTACATAAACATCTCTACATCTAGTATCTAATCTTTTAAATTTAAGCTTTTTAAATTCACCTATCAACTTATAAAGTTTCTTTATTATATCTTTAGTTAATCCATTTCTCTTTATGTATTTGTCTAATCGTTCACCTTCTACCTTTTCTCTTATTATATAAAGTTCACCATGAACATATATATTAGGAAAATACTTAGATTTTTTAGTTTTCTTTAAAGTATTTGCTTCTGCATCACAAATCTTCTTTTTAGAAAAAATCTTAATTATCTTATCATCTGGAAGCTCATACACAATCCCATTATTACCTTGTCCTAGATAACTTCCTTTCTTAAATAACTTCTCAGTTTTACTATCAAAATCAACTGAGTAACAATAATTCTTTTTCATATCTTCATCCTATAAATTGCTATTCCCTATTATAATATCCTACACTCTAAATAATGTGCATCTTAATATCTTTATCTTTAATTTTAAATCTATATATGCTATAATTATAAATGTAAATGATTACTTTGAAAAATAAAAGGGGTGTATAGCCATGAGTTTTAGACTTAAATTTAATTTCAAGATTCATAACAAAACAAATAATCATTTAAAAGATATAGAAATACTTGATGATGAAGGTATTCTTCATCAAAACACTTCAGAAACTTTAAATGAAAATGAGAACCTTGATTTACAAGAAGTATATATGCACTTATACAAGCCTGAACATATATATTTAAGATTTATAGATAAACATAATATAGAACAAAAATTAGTCTTATTTAAAGATATAAAAAAACAACTAAAATTAACTTATGATATCTTCATATCAAAAGAAAAAAACCAAAACTACACCATTCAAGTTAATTAAAAATTATTAATTAAAAAAACTGGATTAGCAAAGCTAACCCAGTTTTTTATTTTCCAAAATTCGCCCAAGCGAATTTTTTCCTTAATTCTTAACTCTTAATTACTTAGTTAAGCAATCTCCAGTCATTTCACTTGGTACTTCTAGTCCCATTTCATTTAATATTGTTGGAGCTATATCAGCAAGTTTACCATTTTTTAAAGTTTTTCCTTTAGCATCGTTAGATACCCATACAAATGGCACTGGATCTGTTGTATGTGCTGTGAATGGTGTTCCTGTTGAGAAATCTATCATTGTTTCTGCATTTCCGTGGTCTGCAGTTATGAATAATGAACCATTCTTTTCTAATATTTTATCTGCAACTCTTCCAAGACAAGTATCAACAGTTTCTATTGCTTTAACTGCTGCTGGAATAACTCCTGTATGTCCTACCATATCTGGATTAGCAAAATTTAAGATAATCATATCATATTTATCGCTATCTATTCTCTTAATTAATTCATCAGTAACTTCAGATGCACTCATCTCTGGTTGTAAATCATAAGTTGCAACCTTTGGTGAAGCTATTAATGCTCTATCTTCATTTTCATTTGGAGTTTCAACTCCTCCATTAAAGAAGAATGTTACGTGAGCATATTTTTCAGTTTCTGCTATTCTTAATTGTTTTAATCCTTTAGCTGCTACAAACTCTCCTAAAGTGTTAGTAAGTATTTGTGGTGTAAATGCAACATGTACACCTTCTAAAGTTTTATCATATTGAGTCATAGTTACAAATGTAAGATTTAATGTTTCTCTTTTAAATCCTGCAAATTCTTTATCATTTATAGCTCTAGTTAATTCTCTAGCTCTATCTGGTCTAAAGTTAAAGAATATAACTGAGTCTCCACTCTTAACTTTAGCAACTGGTGCTCCATCTTTTTCTATAACACATGGTAATACAAACTCATCTGTTTTATTATCATGGTATGAGTTATCTATAGCTTCTATTGCACTATTTGCTTTAACTCCTTCACCAAGAACTATTGCATTGTATGCAAGATTAACTCTTTCCCATCTGTTATCTCTATCCATAGCATAGTATCTACCACTTATAGTAGCTATTTCACCTACACCAATTTCTTTCATCATCGCTTCAGTTTTTTCTATGAATTCTTTTCCTGATGATGGTGCAACGTCTCTTCCATCCATAAATGCATGAACATATACTTTTTGTAATCCATAAGCTTTAGCAAACTCTAAAAGTCCTCTTAAATGGTTAATATGTGAGTGAACTCCACCATCTGATAAAAGTCCCATTAAGTGTAATGCAGTATTATTTTCTTTAGCATTTTTCATAGTTAATAATAATGCTTCATTTTCTCTTACTTCACCATCTGCCATAGCTTTAGTTATTCTAGTTAGCTCTTGGTATACTATTCTTCCTGCACCTATATTTAAGTGTCCAACTTCTGAATTTCCCATTTGTCCTTCTGGAAGACCAACTGCCATTCCCGAAGCTTGTAATTCACTTACTGGAAATTCCTTTACTAATCTATCAAAGTTTGGTTTTTTTGCTAATGAAACTGCATTACCTTCTGAAGCTGCTGCAATTCCAAAACCATCTAATATCATTAACATTACAGGTCTTTTTGCCATAATTCTCTTCCTCCATTTACTTATAATATACATTCCTTAAATAATAATTCTTTTCATAAAATAATCATTATTCTATACTTTTATTATACTATATCAATCGCTTTATAACAAGAAAAGCAATAGCTATGTTAACTATTGCTTTTTAAGTCTAAAATTAGTACATTACTATTTTAGAGAAGTCGTCAGCTACTAAACTAGCTCCTCCAACTAATGCTCCATCAATGTCTGATTTAGACATTTGCTCTTTTATAGTTCCAGGTTTAACTGATCCACCGTATTGGATTCTTACTTTATCAGCAACTTCTTTTCCAAACATTCCAGCTACAACGTTTCTTACAGCTGCAATAGTTTCGTTTGCTTGATCAGAAGTAGCAGTTTTTCCAGTTCCAATAGCCCAGATTGGTTCGTAAGCTATAACAACTTTCTCTGCTTGCTCATTAGTTAATCCAGCCATATCAGCTTTAATTTGTGCTTCTAAAACTTCAACATATTTTCCTGATTCTCTTTGCTCTAAAGTTTCTCCACAACAAAGCATTGGAATTAAATTGTGTTCGAAAGCTTTTTTAACTTTCTTGTTACAAGTTTCATCAGTTTCATTAAAGTATTCTCTTCTTTCACTGTGTCCTATAACTACATATTCAACTCCCATAGCTTCAAGCATTCCTGGCGCAACTTCTCCTGTGAAAGCTCCTGATTCTTCAAAGTACATATTTTGAGCACCTATTTTAACATTTGACCCTTTAGCAGCTTCAATAGCAGCAGCTAAACATACAAATGTTGGACATATAACTACGTCACAAGTAGCATCCTTTACTAATGGTTTTAATTCATTTATCATTTCAACAGCTTCTGCTGGTGTTTTGTGCATTTTCCAGTTTCCTGCAATTATTGCTTTTCTCATTATAAATCACCTCTATAAAAATTTTGTGAAATTATTTAGCCACTCTAAAAGTCACCTTTTAAGAGTGGCTAATTTATATATCTAAAAAAACTATTTTTAAAATTAACTATTTAAAGCGTCTATTCCTGGTAATACTTTACCTTCTAAGAACTCAAGAGAAGCTCCTCCACCTGTTGAAATGTGAGTCATTTTATCTCCAAATCCTAATATATTTACAGCTGCTGCTGAATCTCCACCACCAATTATAGTAGTAGCATCTGATTCTGCCATAGCTTTAGCTACTGCAATTGTACCTTTATTGAAGTTATCGAATTCGAATACTCCCATTGGTCCATTCCAAATAACTGTTTTAGCTTCTTTAACTGCTTCTGCATATATA
>NZ_JBOGCC010000194.1:0-1012 GCF_051656525.1 Clostridium sp.
CCTATAACTATTTGATATTTTTTTAAATATTTAATTTTATTCATTTAATACCTCCTAATATTTAAATTTATCTACTATTCTTTTCTCATTCTACTCTTATTATTCTTTTTAGAATTACAAACAAATTAATCTTATATAATATTTCAATTACAATTCTATTTCTTTATTTTCATATGTACTTTTCTCTTAAATAAAAGATTCACAAGTATATTAAATCCTTGTGAATCCTTCTGTTTAAATCTAAATATTTTTATACTACATAACAACTTAATCATTTATTTTTAACTTATCTACAACTAATATATAATGGTTCAATTTCTCCATTATTATATATATTAAATACTGAAATACCATATATTCCTTTATTGCTATTAGTTAAACTAGTATCCTTTGTATTTGAATATGCAACATATGCTATCGTCACATAATATCTATTTCCTTCTTTTACTCTTACAAACGAACTAAATGGTAAAAATTCTCCTTCTTTAAAAGGTAGAATGCTTTTATCATTATATATATTCTTTGTATATTCTTGAGTCTTAGCAAAAGGTAACTGATTTAAATATTCTGTAGCATTTAATTTATTTTGATTTAAGTTTGCCTGTAATACTTTTCTTAATGTTTCATTACTTATTTGATTTATTTGACTTTGTATTTGCTCTGAATCCTTTCTACCATTATATATTTCTTCAATTATCATAGCTGGCAATACTGTAAAATTAGAGCTATATCCTGGCAACTCCTTAATATTTTCTGTAACCATATTAGTGTTTATTTTTCCACTTATAATACTATCAAAAACTCCTAATCAACTTCTCACTGTTTAAGAGTCTTATCCCAAAATATTTATTATTATATTACAAAATAGAATTATAATTTATTCCAAATATTAATCCATTACTTTTAATTGTAAATAATTTTATAGTTATTATATTTAAAATATGTGTTCCTAATATCTTTATATTATTTATAACTAAAATTTTCTTCTTCTTATTTAATAATTTAATCCCTT
>NZ_JBOGCC010000195.1:0-10066 GCF_051656525.1 Clostridium sp.
TAAGTTAATTGAGGGGCATAAAAATTTATTTTTTAATGTAACTGAAGATAGATTTAATGAAATGATTGATAAGCTTAAGTCTGATGTGGATATGTTAGAGTATGATGATATGAAGGTTGAGTTAAGTAGGATTGCTGCAGCAATTTGTGATGCGCATACTGGTGTAGTTTTTCCTGTTAGTACATATTTACCAGTTAGATTTTATATTTTTGAAGATGGTGTGTATATAATTAATGTAAGTAAGGATTATGAAGAGCTATTATATAAGAAGGTGGATTGTATTCAGGGGATTTCTATAGATGAAGTGCTGATGGATATCTCTACTATTGTTTCTCATGAGAATGAATTTTTATTAAAGGCTCAATCTGCTAAGTATTTGCAGGCTGTAGATGTTTTGTATGGACTTTGTATATGTGATAGTAAGGAAGAGGTAATGATAACTGTGGAAGGGAAGGAAGTATCTCTAAAGGCAGTTTCAATGCAGGATTTATGTTATATGGAATGTGCAAAATTACCTAGATATGCAAGAGATAATCATATTAATTATTGGTTTGAGAGAGTTAATGATGAGTTATACATAAAGTACAATAGTTGTAGAGAAGATGGAGTAGAGTCTTTAAGTGAGAAGATTAATAAGACTATAGATTGTATACTTAAGAATAATACTTCAAAGGTTACTATTGATTTAAGGAATAACTTAGGTGGAGACTCTACATTAATAAGGCCTCTTATAGATTTTCTTAAGGGTAATGAAGAAATAAATAAAAAAGAAAATTTAAAGGTTATTATAGGAAGAGAAACTTTTTCATCAGCATTATTGAATGCATATGAATTTAAGTTTTCTACCAATGCTGAAATAATTGGAGAGCCTTCAGGTGGTAAACCAAATTGTTATGGAGAGATACTAAAATTTACATTGCCTAACAGTAAGTTTATTGTAAGTTATTCAACAAAATATTATAAGTTAATTGAAGATGATACTATATTAGCATTATATCCAGATAGGAATATTTATGAAAGTATTGATGAGTATATTTAATAAGAAAGTATGGAGGAAAGAAAAATGGATGGAACAAGAAGAATTGATATAAAAATAGGAGCAAAGGTAGCTATAGTACAAAAAGGAGATCAAAGAACTGGAAAGTTAACTGAGGGAGTAGTAATGAAAATACTAACAAACTCTAGAGAGCATCATCATGGAATTAAAGTAATGCTTGATAATGGAATTGTAGGTAGGGTTAAGACAGTTTTAAGTTAATATAAGAAAATTTTTAAATGCATAAATGAAGTATCAATGAAAATTGATGCTTTTTATATTTAAGAAAAATTTGATATAATATATAGAATATGTCTATATAAATAATATTGAATGCGAAGTGCAAAAAGCTTATAAAGGAGAAGTGAAAATGTTTGAAAAAGTAAAGAATTTTATATCTGCAAGGTCTACAATAGAGGATAATAAAAATAAATATGGATCCTGCTATGATAATACCTTGAAGAATGTATTTTTTACAAATATGAAGGTGATTTTATTAGGAATATTTACGTTAGGATTTGCATATCCTTGGATGATTTGTATAAAGGAAAGATCAAAATATTCTCATACAGTTATTAATGGGAAAAGATTGAAATTTATTGGTAATCCTAAAGATTTACTATATCATTGGTTTTTTTGGTATTTTTTAATTATTATTACTATTGGATTATATGGAATAGTTGTACATTTTAAATTTAAACAATGGGAAACATCAAATGTTATATTTGAAGATGTTTTAGAATTAGAAGAAATATCTGAAAAATAATTATATTTACATATAAAATAAAGGGCTATCTAATTTGTGATAGCCCTTTAATTACTTTAATTAGAATTTTTTTTAATTAAGCACATAATACCAGCAATTAAAATTAATACTGCAGGTAATATATAAAACATAAAAATACAAATAAATCCAACAACAGCACATATTATTAATATAATACCACTTAATTTAGTTTTGCTTGGTGTTTTTAAAATAACGCTAAATACAATGGCAACTATGGAAACAATTAATGCAATCCATCCCGTTACAGTTACTGATTCACTTCCACTTGCTTGAAAAGCTTGGCCTATACCACCAATCATTAAAGCACCAAAAGCACCAAAAATTCCAAAAATTCCACCTAGTAAGGCTAATACAAATTCAGTAGTTCTTTTCATTGTTAATCCTCCTCGTTTCTATGTTGTACGAGAATAGTATATCATTAAAAGTAATGGAAATTTATAGAATGTGACTAAAATTTAAAGAAAGTTAACAAAATAAGTCGAAAATATAATTTATAAAATAAAGTGTATAATTATAAATATACAATAAAATCAAATGATGAAAGGTAGGAGTTTTAATATTAAACAATAAAAGATGGATTTAAAGGTGAGAGTATAAGTAACTTTACTTCTGTAACAAGATTTGAATTAAGAGAAAGCATAACAAAAGAAAAACTATGTGTAAGTGAAGTGTTTTATAATAATGGTAAGATGAGTTTTGGATTTATAGATCCAATCATATATAAACGTAAATAAGAAAATTTATTAAAATATAGAAATAAAATCCAATCTAATAGTAGTCAGAAAAATTGAATATTTGAAAATTTAATGATTTCCTATTAAATAAATAGTATTTTAATATTAAAATTAGGGCAAACTAATGCAGAATAAAAAATATAGAAAATTAGGAGGTTTAATGATGAAGGGATTAGATATATTAGCATTAGTTTTAATAATAATTGGAGCATTAAATTGGGGTCTTATAGGATTTTTAGGATTTAATCTTGTTGAATTTTTATTTGGAGTAGGAATATTAGCTACAATTGTTTATGTTTTAGTTGGATTAGGTGGTTTATATTCTATATCATTTTTTGCAAGGAAAAGAAAAGCTTAGATATTCAAAAGTTATTATTTAAAAATAAATTTTGGAAATGAATTAAAAAATATAAATAAATAACCTAAGTGGAAATAGTAAATTCCACTTAGGTTATTTATTTAACAAGTTCTTTTAAATTCAAGATATTCATTCATTCTTTTTCTAGCTATAGATTTTTCTTTTTCAGGAGTTTTTTGAGTATTTTTTATAAAATGAGTTAACATAATAAAAGTATCGCCATCTCTAAAAAAGAACATTCTAGAATCTAAGGCTCTAATTTTATATAGATGTCCTTCTAGATTTCTTATTGTAGGAGGTCCTATACTTGTGCCTTTGTCTTTTAAAAGCTCTAAAGCTTTATTTATTTTATCTTTTTTTACTCTAGCATTTTTACTTTTAATACTTTTTTTCTCTAAACTATTTATATAATCTAAAACTGGTGCATCACCGTTCTTATCTTTAAAAAATTTTATTGTATACATAAATTCACCTTATTTCTCTTTTGTAATAGTATAATATAATAATATCATAAAATAACTTTTAAAAGTTATATCTAAATTATTCAGAAAAATATGGTAGAATAAAAAGAGAAGTTTTAGATTAATAAATGAAATTATGAATAGAAATCATTTTATAGAAAGAATTAGATTTAAGAAGTAATATATAATTTAAAAAAAGGGGAAAAGCGTATGGCAGTTAAAATAGTTACAGACAGTACATCATATATACCAAAGAAGTATATTGAAGAATATGATATAAAGGTAGTTTCCTTAAATGTTATTATGAATGGAGAAAGTAGACGTGAGGTTGATATAGAAAATAAATCTTTTTATGATGAAATGAATAAATTAAACGAAATACCAAAATCAGCTCAACCAAGTCCACATGAATTATTAGAGGTTTTTAAGGATATAATTAAAAATGGAGATTCCATTGTAGGAATATTTTTATCTTCAAAAATGAGTGGAACATATTCTACTGCTAATATGGTTAAAGAAATGGTATTAGAGGAATATCCAAATGCTGATATATGCATATTAGATTCTAAAACAAATTGTATGCAGATGGGATTTGCAGTTATTGAGTCTGCAAAAGCTGGTAAAAATGGTGCAAGTATAGAGGAAGTTAAAGATATAGCAGAAAAAATATTTACTGATAGTAGATTTTTGTTTACACCAGAAACTTTAGATTACTTAAAAAAAGGTGGAAGAATTGGATCAGCAGGAGCATTGTTTGGAAATATGCTTAAAATAAAACCGATTCTTACAGTTATTGATGGTGAAACGTCAGTATTTAGAAAAGTTAGAACAAGAAAGAAAAGTATAGATGCTATTGTAGATGAAGCATTAAATGATATAGAAGCTAAAGGTCTTGGAGGAATTATCGTTCATCATATAAATTGTGAAGAAGAGGGTCTCTCTTTAGCTAAACTTTTAGAAGAAAAGTTAAATAGAAAAGTAGATATACAATCTATAGGACCTGTTATTGGACTTCATGTAGGACCAGGAAGTATAGGAATTGCCTATTATACTTTAAATTAAAATGAATATTTAAGAAGTAATAGTTAGAATCCCTTTTAGGGATTCTTTTTTTTGATTGAAAAATAGTGAGAATGGTGTAGAAATATAATTAGTGAATCGTAAAGAAATATTTTAAAAAAATATTCGTAAAAGTGTATAGAATATGTTATTTTATGGAAATAATTTCAAATAGATTAAAAAATAAGGAGGCAGAAAATGAATAATAATAAAAAGAAAAACATTCAAAAAAAGAAATCTGGATTTACTATAATAGAAATTTCCATAGTATTATCTATAATGTTACTTTTAATGGCAGTCTTTATTCCAACTGTAAGTGGGGTAGTAGATGATTCTAAAAAAACAGGTGTTGTAGGAGAAGCCCAAACTGTAGTTTTTGCATGGCAAACTATTAATAGTAAAACTAATAAAAATTTACCTAAAACTACAACAAAAGGAGAGCTTGTAACAGCCGCAAATGATAAGAGTCAGGTAGATTTTTCAAAGTATTTTAATTTAAATAAAACAAAAAGTCTCAGTGGAAATGTAACTGTGGAGACTTGTATGAAAGTTGTTGAAGGAGAATCTTTTGAAATAAGTACTGATGGATTGATTACATTAGGTAAAGAAGAAACAGAAATAACAAGGTAAATGAATAATTTTTGGAAGTATTTAGTATATGAAATTTAGACAAAAATTTATATGAAGAAAATAAGCTTAATGGGAAAAGATGATTCACATTAAGCTTATTTAAATTTCTTGAATTTAATTTATAATATATTTTTTTAGTGCATATCTAGGGGCTGATGTGAAATCATCTCCAGCACCCCAGTCAAATTTAAAGAAACCTTCACCACCACCTGCACCAACTGAATGGATCTTTGTAAAGTTTTCCATATTATCAATAGTTACTGTTAAAGTTAGTCTATTACCAGCTCTCCAATAATGTTTTTCATAAATTAATATAACAACAGCTTTGTTGTTAGCATCACCATAAACTACGTGATAATCAATTCTTTCACCAGTAAAGCTTCTGCCAACTATTTCACTATCTAAAATTTCAATAGTTTCTTTTAAGTTTAGGTTAACTGTAAAGTTATCTGCTTTCATTTTGAACTCCTTTTTTATTTTTTACAAAAAGCTTTTCCTATACCTTCAGTGGAACATAAAACAATACCCTATTGACCATATTTCTCTTTTAAACTCATAAAAACCTCCTAAATAAGATTATTTATATCTATAATGAATTATATACTTTTAATGTTAAATATTCAATAAAATAGAATTAAATATGAATTGGTACTAAAAATTTATAGTCAGATGGAGAATATAATGGAGGTTTATAGTTAAAATATATTAAGATATGCTAAAATGTTATTCAACAGTAGATTTAAAGTGAAAGGAAATAATTTTTATATGAATGTACAACAAATACTAGCTAGTGGAATATTTATAGTCATATTGCTTGGAATTATTACTGAAAAGTTTGATTTAACAGTTCTTTCTTTAACAGGTGCAATTTTAATGGTTGCAGTAGGAATAATACCATTATCAAAAGTTATGGGATACGTTGATTTTAATACTATAGCAGTACTTTTTGGAATGATGGCTATTGTAGCAGTTTTTAAAAGAACAGGTTTTTTTGAGTATATAGCAATGTTTACAGCAAAGATATGTAGGGGAAATAGTTTGAAAATTATTTTTACACTTGGGATTTTAGCAGCTTTCTTTTCAGGAGTATTAGATAATGTAACCACAGTCCTTTTAATGGGACCAGTTACAATTTTAATTACCAGACTTTTAAAGGTGAATCCAATTCCTTTTATGATTGTAGAAATTTTTGCAGCAAATATTGGTGGAACAGGAACCTTAATAGGAGATCCACCTAATATTATGATTGGAAGTGCTGCACATTTAAGTTTTGTAGATTTTTTAGTAAAGTTATTTCCTATAACCATAGTAATATTAATTTTAACAATAGGGATTATTTATTATATTTATAGGAAAGAACTTTTAGTTAATTATGAAGAGAAAGTGATTATAAGTAAATTAAATCCACGAAAAGAAATAAAAAATAAAAAATTACTTATTCAAACTTTAGTTGTAATTTTAATAGTATTAATTGCATTTATAATTAGTAATAAAATAGGAATGAGTGTAGGAGAAATTGCAATAATAGGAGCTTGTGTTTTATTATTAATTTCAAAAATAAATTTTGAAGATATAGTAAAAGATATTGAATGGGGCTCAATATTATTCTTTATAGGATTATTTATAATGGTTGGTGGACTTGTTCAAGTTGGAATTATAAATATGTTAGCTCATGTAATAATTCATTATGGGAAAACATCTCCAGTTTTATTAATGCTTATTATGCTTTGGGGCTCTGCAATAATATCGACATTTTTAAATAATATTCCATTTGTAGCAACATTAATTCCATTAGTACTTGTAATGCAGAAAAATGGAGTGGATGTAAGTATGCTTTGGTGGGCAATATCATTAGGATCATGTTTAGGTGGAAATGGAAGTTTAATTGGAGCGTCAGCAAATGTTGTACTTGCAAATGTTTCTGAGAAAAATGGATATAAAATAAAATTTGGAGAATATTTCAAGATAGGCTTTCCATTAATGATACTTTCAATTATTATTTCAAGCATCTATTTATTAGCTTTATATTACTTTTAATAAAAAAAAGAATGAATTTTAATACATAAAAAGCAGTATATTTATAATTAACAAATGAAAAATACACTATTCTTTTTTTAGAATAGTGTATTTTTATTTATTGAAGAAGAGTAAAGGAAAAATATTCATTATTAATTGTGGAAAAATAATACTTTAAAGGTTTAAATTTCATTATGAAAATGGATTTATTTATATAAATAGTTAGTTAATTCATGTTTAAATTAATAGAAAAGTAAAATAATACGTAAAAAAGTTCTAATGTTTATATATAGAGAGAAAAAATATATATAATGGTTAATTATATTAAAAGAAAAAAAAGGTGGAATATGATTAAATAATAGAGAAAAAGTGAGAAAAATTGAGAAGGAGGAATAGAATGTCAGAATATAAAGGATCAGATTTATTAGGAAATAGATTATCTGATGTAGAGGTAAAGAAAAGTGAAGTATTATTTAAGGCATTAGAGAGTTTAAGTACTGAAAAATTTAAACTAGATAAAGAAAGTCTAAAGATATATGAAATACTTAACAAGTCTTTAGGACAAGTTAAGTGGATTATAAAATAAGTAGTAGAAATGTATTAAAAAGTTATAGCAAAAGAGGTAGTAAAATGAATGATATGGAAGTTTTAAAATTAGAAAGTAATTTAAAGAATTTAGAAGGAAAAATAAATTATACATATGAAGTAACAATGTGGACGAGAAATACTGTACATGATAATAGTGTTACTTTATTAGATATAATATATTGGGATAAAAAGGAAAATAAATTTATAAGTGAATTATGTGCGGAGAAGTTTAGAAAGCATGAAAGAAATTTAATATTTGGATGTGAAAATAAATATTCTAAATATGATTTAAATGCGCATAATACAAATGAAATTATAGCAGAATTTATAGATTCTAATAATGGAGAATTAAAAGGAAGGGAAGCGAGAATAGTTAGATATTTATTCTTTGCAATATTAGGAACTACATTAATAGAAGAAAATGAAAAATATAAGAAAAGAATAGCAGATATAGCGGCGTGCTTAAATATATCTGCAGAGATAATTGAAGATATAACAAATGTTATAAATTATATAATAACTAGTGATAAGAAATTTGAGTTTAAAACTAAAATTTGTAAAGAAACATTAGAAAATATATTAGTATAGAATTATAAATAAGAGACGTACAATAAGCTACTAGCAAGATTTGCTAGTAGCTTATTGTATGTACTTAAAATTTTAAGCTGATTTCTCTATATTTTGTGGTTTCTTATTATCAGACGCTGAAGGAAGTTTTTTCCATAATCTTAATCCGTATATAGAACTAATTAAGAATAAACTCCACATAGTTAACGCTGAGAATGAGTTTAAGTCAAGTGTTTTAGATTGCATCATAGATATTAGAAATAATAATATTCCCATTGAAGCCGATCCAATCCAAAAATGCCATTGCTCATAAAATCTTTTAGTAGTTAATATAACAGCAACTATAGTTAAAGTTGATGATAAAGAATCAATTATAAAGTTTTTATCAGCAGGAATAGTTACATGAATAAAAGTTTTAAGTAAATATGGTAAATCACTTATAAATATTGCATAAAGTATCCACACAGTAAAAAATGAAATAATTAAAATAACCCATCCACGTTTGTTTAATCTTCTTGCTTCTACAGTGTTTGATGAACTATTTTTAGTATTCTTTGCCCATAAATAATATCCAATTACTTGTAGCGGTGTTTCGAAAAATATGTATAAAATAGATTGCCCGTATGCTTGAGATGCCCAAGCAACGAAAATATAAGTAGAAGTATTAAAAACTCCCCAAATATATGCTATAGCTTGCCCACGTGCAGTATAGATAGATGATAGTAGTCCCGTTAATGTTGAAATTAGGGCTAGTACACTTATAACAGTCAAATTTTTAGAGATTCCACCTTTATGAAAAAGCGGGATAAGAAAAATTATTATGTTAAGGGTTGCATATACTGAGAAAAGCCATTTATGAAATGTTGAAAACTCTTTAAAAAATTTCATTGTAAATATTTCCTTTCTTAGTTTAATTTAATCTTATGTTTATGAGAAGCATAAAAATTATAACATATTATGAAGTGTTTGAAAATGAAAAAACCTATTGAATATAAAGAAAATTATAATTTAAATAGACTTAGTTATAAAAAATTTTTGAAAAAAACTCTTCAATTAAAATCCTTTCATACCTATAAAATACTTTTAAGGTAGATATATTATATGAAAAAAGATAAAAAAGTATATTTTAAATACTCATTAAAGTACAAAAAAAGAAAAAATAGGTAGTTGATATAGATAATATTGTAAATAATTCTTTTTAGTTTATAAAAATGTAATTTTTATTTTTATTTAGAGCAATGAAAAAATAAAAATAAAATTAAGGATATAGAGAAGTAAATTATGAATTTTAGCAATAATCTTAAAAAAAAGTGGTGAAAAGTTAAAATAAATAAATTTGTTTACATAATTTAATGAAAAAGTAACTAAATAATTAATAAATTAAATAAATTTAAAAGAGTGAAGAGAAATTACCGTAAGAATGCCTATTAAGAATAAATATTTATAATTTGGAAAACATAAAAAAGAAGTGAATTTAAAAAAATCACTGAATTATAGAATGATAAAAATAAGAAAAGTCATATTAAGATGAGTTAAATATAAATAATATTAAATTATAGTATCTGAATATCTTAAAATATGAATAATATTAAAAAATACATAATTTAATATAAGTTAGGTTGTGGAAATTAGGGCTATATGCTACGATTTTTGTAACGTGACAGATTTAATTAATCTGACTGTGACAAAAGAAAAAATATAATGATAGCGAGGTAATATTATGTGTACAGGATTAACTTTAAAAACTAAAACAGGTGATCATTTATTTGGAAGAAATATGGATATTGAATTTGAATTTGGTCAAAGTGTTGGAGTAGTGCCAAGAAACTT
>NZ_JBOGCC010000196.1:0-9068 GCF_051656525.1 Clostridium sp.
GGATTTGATTGTTTAGGAATTTCTTTAAATCTGTATAATGAATATGAATTTGAAGAAATAAAAAGTGGATTAATATTTGAAGGTTTTGAGGAAAAATTTTCTAATAAAGATAATATTGTTTTTAAAGCAATGTTACAAATATTTAGAAGAGCGCATTATCCTTATAGTGGATTAAGAATAAAACTTGTGAAGCAGGAAATTCCAATAGCTAGAGGACTTGGGAGTAGTTCAAGTTGTATTATAGCGGGACTCTATGGAGCAAATATGATAGTTAAGAAAAAGCTTACAAAGGAAGAACTTTTAAGTTTGGCAGTAGAGATAGAAGGACATCCTGATAATGTAGCACCAGCACTCTTAGGAGGTATCATAATTGCCACATCTGATGATGGTGAAGTTATATATGAAACTATAAACAATAAGAATAATTTAAAGTTTTTAGCTGTAATTCCAAACTTTGAACTAAAGACAGAAAAGGCAAGGAGCGTACTTCCTAAAAATTTAACATATGCAGATTCAGTGTATAATATTGGGCGAGTAGCATTACTTGCAATGGGATTAAACAATGGAAATGACAGTATTTTAAAGGTTGCATGTAAAGATAGATTACATGAACCATATAGAAATAGCTTAATTGAAGGAATTGATTTAATTAAGAAAGAAGCTTATAATAATGGGGCATTAGCCTCGTATTTAAGTGGAGCAGGTCCTACTATTATGATTGTAGTTAAAGAAACTAAAGAGATTGGAAAAAAGATAAGAGAAGTTCTAAACAATGAAAATTTAGAATATGAAGTAGTAGAACTTTCCATGGATACAAAGGGGACAATTGTATTATAGAAGGTGGAATGTAATGGATGGAAAAAACTTATTAATTGATAAAAAAGCCTTACCAGATGTATATGAGAAGGTATTAGAAGCGAAGAAGCTTTTAAAAGAAGGTAAAGTTAAGGAAATAACAGAAGCAACAAAAATTGTTGGAATTAGCAGAAGTGTTTATTATAAATATAAAAATTATGTATTTGAATTTTCTGAAAGTGCAGAAGGTAGAAAAATGACATTTAATATGATGGTAAAGCATAGAAAAGGTGTTTTATCAGAAGTGTTAAATTATATCTCAGAAAAAGGGGGGAATATTCTAACTATCTATCAAGGATTGCCTATAAATGGAGTGGCAAATTTAACATTAACTATAGATATGTCTATGTTAGAATTAGATGTATCTGATCTTTTAGAAACATTAGAGAAAATGGATAATGTTGATAGAGTTGATTTTATAGCTATGGAATAAGATAAAAGGTATAAAAGGATGAGATAATGGGGTGTTATAAATGTATATAAATACAAAGTTTAGTGAACTCAGATTAAGACAAGCTAGAGTAGAAGATACAAAAATTATTTTAGAGCTTATATGTGAGATTGCAAAGTATGAAAAGATGCTAGACCGAGTAATAGCAACTGAAGAAAGTATAAAAGACTCTATATTCTTTAAAAAAGAAGCTGAAGTTCTTTTAGTAGAGGTAAATGAAAAAGTTATAGGATACGTACTATATTTCTTTAATTACTCTACCTTCTTAGGAAGAAGTGGATTTTATTTAGAGGATATTTATATAAAAGAAGAATATAGAAAAAAAGGATATGGCAAAGAAATATTTAAAGTTATTGGAAAGATAGCTTATGAAAAAGGATGCCATAGAATGGAATGGTCTTGTTTAAATTGGAATACACCATCTATAGAATTTTATAAAAATTTAGGTGCTATTCCAATGAGTGAATGGACAGTTTATAGACTAACTAGAGAAAAAATAAAAGATTTAGCAGAAAGATAAAAAAGAAAGATTTTTCAAAAACTAAGTAAGAAAAAAATAAGCTTAGATTTTGAGGAGTCTTTTTTTATTATAAATAGAAATTTTACGATCATACAAATTGAGAAAAAGTGGTAACAAGAATAAAAAGGAAGAATATTATGAATTTATAATATTTAACAATTTAGTGTATTAAAGTAAAAAGGTGGTATAAAGATGAGAGAGGGAATTCCAGAGGGAACAAGAGATTTAATATTCGATGAGAGTTTAAAAAAAGAGGTTGTTATTGAAAAGTTAAATAAAATATATGATAGCTTTGGGTATGAGACAGTAGTTACACCAACATTAGAATTTTATGATACTTTTGGGAAAAGAGAAGATGGTTTTAGGGATGAAATGCTATATAAAATAATAGATAAAAATGGAAGGACATTAGTTTTAAGACCAGATATGACATTGCCTATAAGTAGAGTAGTTAAAACAAAAATGAGAGAAGTTAAAATGCCAATAAGAATAAAATATTGTTCAAATGTATTTAATGTATATGGAACATATTGTGGAAAGCGAAATGAATATACAGATTGTGGAGTAGAGCTTATAGGGGATTTGAGTAAAGATTTAGATTTAGAAATTTTAACTTTAGCTATAGAAGGATTAAAAAGTTTTAATTCAAAAGATTTTAAATTAGAGATAGGAATTATAGGATTTATCAATAATATATTTGATGAATTAATGCTAAATGAGGAGAGTAAAAGATTAATTGCACATTTCATTGAAAATAAAGATATAGTTGCATTAGATGAATTTGTCTCTAGTATTCAAATAGAAGAGGAGTTTAAAGAGTTATTAAGAGAAATACCATGGTTATTTGGAGATAGTCATGTTTTAGATAGAGTCCTTAAATATAATTTAAATGAGGAAGTTTTAGAAAGTTTAAATTATATGAAGGAATTATTTTTAATTTTAAAGAAACTAGGGTATGAAGAAAATGTAAGTTTTGATTTAGGAATGATTCCAAGAGTTAATTATTATAGAGGGATAATGTTTAAAGGATATTTAGATGGAGCATGTGATACTGTCTTAAATGGGGGAAGATATACTTTTAATAAAGAAGATAAGATTGAAATTGATGCTATAGGCTTTTCTATAAATGTGGATTTAGTAGCTGAAAATATAAAGGTTGAAAGAATTAAAGAGGGAACAGTTTTAATTTATGGAGAAGAGAATTTAATTAGGGCAATGAATAAAGCAAAGGAACTTAGAGCAGTTGGAAAAAGGGTTAAATTAAAAAGATCAAACAACAAGAGTGACTTTAAAATAGAGGAAGGTGAATAAGATGACTATAAATGTGGCACTTACTAAAGGAAGACTTGAAAAAGAGATAGTGAAAATATTAGAGAATGTAGGTTATGGAGTAGATGAGTTAAGGGAGAAGGGAAGAAAGCTAGTATTTTCAGATACTAAAGAAGATATAAAATATTTTTTAGTAAAAGCAGCAGATTCTATAACTTATGTGGAACATGGAGTTGCTGATATTGGTGTAGTAGGAAAGGATACTTTATTAGAAAGTGAAAAAGAATATTTTGAAGTTCTAGATTTAAATATTGGAGTTTGTAAATTTATAGTTGCCTCATTGCCTGAGAAAAGACTTTTTGAAAAAATAGGACATGTTAGAATTGGAACGAAATATCCAAAGGTGGCAAAAAATTATTTTGAAAAGCGTGGTATGGATGTAGAAATAATAAAGATAGAGGGTTCAGTTGAGCTTGCACCTATATTAGATTTATGTGATGGTATTGTAGATATTATGGAAACAGGAATAACATTAAAGGAAAATGGATTAGTTGTTTTAGATGATATATGTAATATAAGTGCTAGGCTAATAATAAATAAAGCAAGCTTTAAAATGAAGAGTGATGAGATAAGAAAATTTATAGAGGAACTTAAAAAGGGGATAAAGGTAGGGGGATAAAGATGATAGAAAGGATTATATATTCTTTAAAAAATAGAGAAAAAGTTTTGAAACTTTTACAAAGTAGAAAAGATTCTGATGACTTAGAAAAGTTAAATAAAGTAAAAGATATATTAAGTAATATAAAAGAAAATGGAGATAGGGCATTATTAGAATATACAAAAAAATTTGATAAGGTAGAGCTTGTAGAAGTAGAAGTTACAAAAAGTGAAATAAAAGAAGCTTATAAAGAAGTTTCAGAAGAGTTTCTTTTAGCAATGAAAGAGGCAAAGAAAAATATTGAAGAGTATCATAGATTACAAAAGAAAGAGGGATATACATTAAAGAGAGAGAATGGAGTGCTTTTAGGACAAAGAGTGCTACCTTTAAAAAAGGTGGGAGTTTATGTTCCAGGAGGAACTGCAAGTTATCCATCATCTGTTTTAATGAATATAATACCTGCTAAAGTTGCAGGAGTTAAAGAAATATATATGATAACGCCACCTACAAAAGAGGGAGAAGTTAATCCATATATAGCAGTAGCAGGAGATTTAGCAGGAGCTACTAAGATATATAAGGTTGGAGGAGCACAAGGAATAGGTGCATTAGCTTTTGGAACGGAAAAAGTAAAAAAGGTAGATAAGATAGTTGGACCTGGAAATACTTATGTGGCTCTTGCTAAGAAAGAAGTTTTTGGTGAAGTTGATATAGATATGATAGCGGGACCGAGTGAAATTTTAGTTATAGGTGGAGAAAATGCAAATCCTAAATATATAGCTGCTGATTTAATGTCACAAGCAGAGCATGATGTTTTGGCATCTTCTGTTTTAATAACTACATCAAAAGAACTTTCAGAAAAAGTTGTAGAAGAAATTGAAAAGCAATTAGAGGGATTAAGTAGAAAAGAAATAATAAAAGAGTCTTTAAAAAATTATGGAAAAATAATTATCTGTGAAACTATAGATGAATGTTTTGAACTTTCAAATTATATAGCTCCTGAACATTTAGAAATTCTTTTAGAAAATCCAATAGAATATTTAGATAAGGTTAGAAATGCAGGTTCAGTCTTTTTAGGAGAATATTCACCAGAGCCAGTGGGAGATTACTTTGGGGGAACAAACCATGTGCTTCCTACAAGTGGAACAGCAAGATTTTTCTCACCATTATTAGTAGATAGCTTTATAAAAAAATCTTCATTTTTATATTATACAAAGGAAGCCTTATTAGAAGATGGAGAAAAAATAATAACTATTGCAAAGAAAGAAGGATTAGATGCACATGCAAATTCTATAAAGGTGAGGTTAGAGGATGAAAAAAGTAGAGAAGTATAATGTAGAAAGTTTAGACGGATGTATTATTTTAAATGGAAATGAAAGCTTTTATAATATTTTAGGTGATTATAAAGAAGAAATATTAGAGGAAGTATTGAAGATAGATTTCAATAGATATCCAGAGAATGATTCAACAGAATTAAGAAAAGCATATGGAGATTACTTAGGAATTAAAAAAGAAAATATAATAGCAGGACATGGTTCAGATGAAATGATTTCATTAGTAGTTTCAGCTTTTATCAATAAGGGTAAAAAGGTTTTGACTTTAAATCCTGACTTTTCTATGTATGATTTTTATGTTTCTCAAAATGAAGGTGAGTTAATAAAATTAGATTGTAAGGAAGATGGACGCTATAGTGTAGAAGATTTTATAAATCTTGGGAAATCTGAAAATGTTGACTTAGTAGTTTTCTCAAATCCTAATAATCCAACAGGCTTTGCCAAAGAGACTTTAGAAATTGAAAAAATAATAAAAGGCTTTAAAGATAAAATTATATTAGTTGATGAGGCTTATATTGAATTTTATAAAAAATCAGTTGTAGATAAGATAAATACTTATGATAATTTATTAGTTACAAGAACTTTATCAAAAGCTTTTGCAGGGGCAAGTCTTAGATTAGGATTTTTAATAGGAAATGAAAAGCTAATAGAAAAGATTCAAAGCTTTAAGGTTCCATATAACGTGAATAGAGTGTCTCAAAGTCTTGGTAAAATACTTATTTCAAAAAAGGATAGAGTAAACAATTTTATTGAAGAAGTTTTAGAAGAAAGAGAAAGAGTGTTTAAAGAGCTTAAAGAAATTGAAGAAAAAAGTAAAAAAATAAAAGTATATAAATCTAATTCAAATTTTATATTTGGAAGAGGGAACAAAAGTTTTTTAGAAGAGCTTGAAAAAGAAAAGATAGTAGTAAGAAACTTTAAAGATGATTCCTTTAGGATATCTATAGGAAGCAAGGAAGAAAATAATTCTGTAATTAAAATATTAAAGGAATGGTCAAAGTTATGAGAAAGGCTAATATAAAAAGAAAGACTAAGGAAACAGATATATTTTTAGAATTAAACTTAGATGGAACTGGTGAAAGTGATATAGATACAGGAATAGAAATTTTTGATCATATGCTAATTCTTTTTTCTTTTCATAGTGAAATAGATTTAAAGGTTAAATGTATAGGAGATATAGGTGTATGTGATCATCATACAGTTGAGGATATAGGAATAGCTTTAGGTAATGGAATAAAAGAGGCACTAGGTGAGAAATTTGGAATTGAGAGATATGGGACAATGCATATGCCTATGGATGAAAGCTTAGCGCTTGTATCTTTAGATATAAGTGGAAGACCTTTTTTAGTGTTTGATTGTGAGTTTAATAGAGAGAAGGTTGGGGAAATGTCAACAGAAATGGTTGAAGAATTTTTTAGAGCAGTGGCTTTTAATAGTGGAATAACACTTCATATAAATATGATGTATGGGAAAAATGACCATCATAAAATAGAGGCTATATTTAAAGGCTTTGGAAGAGCTTTAAAGAGGGCTAAAGAAGTGACAAGTGAAAGAGTTCAAAGTACAAAAGGGGTAATTTAAAATGATAGGGATAATAGATTATGGAATGGGTAACCTTAAAAGTGTTTCAAACGCATTGGACAAGTTACGGATTGAATACATTATATCTGATGAGAAAAAAATCTTGGGGATTTGTGAAAAGTTTATATTACCAGGAGTTGGAGCTTTTAATGATGCAATGATAAATTTAAAAGAAAAAGGATTAGATGAGTTTATAAAAATTGAGGTATTAAAAGGAAAAGAACTTTTAGGAATCTGTTTAGGAATGCAACTTTTATTCCAAAAAGGCTATGAAGGAATAGAGATGGATGGCTTAGGTTTATTAAAGGGAAGGGTTGTAAAAATAAATGAAGAAGGAAGAAGGATACCACATATAGGGTGGAATAGTGGTAAAGCCTTTAATAAAACTAGATTATTAGATGAAATAGATGAAAATAGTTTCTTTTATTATGTTCATTCTTATATGATAAGTGATTATGAAAAAGATGATTTAGTTATAGGAGCTGATTATGAAGGTGTTTTAATACCGGGATTATTTAAAAAGAATAATACAATGGGAGCTCAGTTTCATCCAGAAAAAAGTGGAGAAGTTGGACTTAAACTTATAGAGAATTTTGTTAAGGGGTGAAGATAAATGGTTATACTACCAGCAATAGATATAATAGATGGAAAACCAGTAAGGTTATATAAGGGAGATTATTTAACAAAAGAAATAGTTTCAGAGGATGTATTAGAAACTGCAAAAAACTTTGAAAAGCTTGGAGCAGATTGGGTACATTTAGTTGATTTAGATGGAGCTAAAGATAAAAAACCTAAAAATTTAGACCTTATTTTAAAGGTTGCAAAAGAAGTTAATATAAAGGTTGAAATTGGTGGAGGGATAAGAACTTTAGATACTATAAAAAAATATATAGATGGTGGAGTAGATAGAGTAATACTTGGAACTGTTGCTATACAGGATAAAGAATTATTAAAAACTGCTATTTCATTATATGGAGAAAAAATTGCAGTTGGTATTGATTGTACTAATGGATATGCCTATGGAAATGGGTGGTTTGAAGAAAGTAAGTTACATTATATAGATTTTGCAAAAGAACTAGAAAAGATAGGTGTTAAAAATATAATAGTTACAGATATTCAAAAGGATGGGACTCTTGAAGGTGTAAATGTAGAAATGTTAGAAAAGTTATCTAAAGAAGTAAATATAGATATAACAGCTTCTGGAGGAGTTAAAGACATAGAAGATATAGAAAAGCTTAAAAAGATAAATCTATATGGGGCAATAACAGGAAAAGCTTTATATACAAAAAAATTATCTTTAGAAGAAGCAATAAAAATAGCAAAAAAGTAAGGAGTGAAAAGGATGCATACAAAAAGAATAATACCTTGCTTAGATGTAAAAAATGGTGAAGTTGTAAAAGGAATTAACTTTATAGAGTTAAAAACAGTTGGAGATCCTGTAAGTCTTGCTAAGTTTTATAATGAACAAGGAGCCGATGAGTTGGTTTTTTTAGATATAACAGCTTCTTATGAAGATAGAGGGATAATGAGAAAAGTTGTTGAAAAAGTAGCTAAAGAGATTTTTATTCCATTTACAGTTGGTGGAGGAATAAGAACTATAGAAGATATAAAGGAGATATTAAGAGCGGGTGCAGATAAGATAAGTTTAAATTCAGCAGCAGTAAAAAATAAAGAACTTATAAAAGAAGGAGCAAAAATATTTGGAAGTCAATGTATTGTTGTAGCAATAGATGGAAAGCTTAGAGAAGATAAACTTGGCTGGAATGTCTATATAAATGGTGGAAGAGTAGACACAGGATTAGATTTAATAGAATGGGTAAAGGAAATAACAAGCTTAGGCTGTGGAGAAATTCTTTTAACATCAATGGATGCAGATGGAACTAAAAAAGGCTTTGATATTGAAATGTTAAAAGAGGTACGAAAAAACACAAATGTACCTGTTATAGCTTCAGGTGGTTGTGGAAATTTAGAGCATTTTTATGAGGTGCTAAAAAATGATGTTAGTGATGCAGCACTTGTAGCTTCTCTTTTTCACTATGGTGAACTTACTATAAAGGAAGTAAAAACATATCTAAAAGAAAAAAAAATTAAAGTTAGATTATAGGAGAAGGATATGGATATAGAGAAAATATTAAAGAGTTTAGACTTTAAAAAAGGAAAGGGTCTTATACCAGCAATAGTACAAGATTATAGAAATAATGAAGTTTTAATGCTTGCATATATAAATGAAGAAAGTATGAGAAAAACATTAGAAACTGGAGAATGTTATTATTTTAGTAGAAGTAGAAATGAATTATGGCATAAGGGTGCTATATCAGGACACATACAAAAAGTTAAAGAAATAAAAGTAGATTGTGATAATGATACAATTTTATTTCTTGTAAAACAAAAAGGTCCAGCTTG
>NZ_JBOGCC010000197.1:0-2692 GCF_051656525.1 Clostridium sp.
TCATTTTCAATGACCTCTTTTTTTATATCTTCTTCAATTTCATATTTTTCAAACTCAAATGAACTTTGATAATCTTCTTGTACTTTTGCTCTTAAACTAGCTAATGCATTCATAATATCGCCTCAATCACTTTCACAAATATTTCATGTATATTTTTAAGTTTTTTAGAATTAGATTCCCAGATAGTTTTACCTTCATCAATAAGTTTTCCAATAACTGCACTTTGAGATATTGGAGTAGTTAATAGTATCTCATAAGGTTCTAAAACTTCTTTAAGTCCTTGATAGTAGTGTTTTTCTTTTGCTGTTTTTCCCCATCTATTGATAACTACTGATTTTATTTTTCTCACTTCTGTTTGTTCCAAAAGAGAGGTTATAGAATTTATAGTTACCTTATCAGCAAATCCAGGAACAACGACTTTATCAGATAAATTTACAAAGTATTTATCTATTCCAACAACAGGTGTAGAGTCTATTAAAATATACGCATATTCTTGCTTAAATACCTCAAATAGCTCTTTTAACTTATCTTTTGACTGTAGGTTAAGGTGTGATGTTTTGAGAGGTATAAAAAATAATTTTTCTCTTAATCTTACAAGATCACCAGCTCCAGTTCTTATCCATTTTTCTAATCCTGAGTCAGATACTATTTTTTCTTTTCCCGCATATTCTAAAATATTATTCTGGTTATCAGATGTTATAATTAAAACTTTTTTATTTGTAACATGCTGAAGTCCATGAGCGAGTTGGAGAGTTATCCAACTCTTACCAACACCACCTTTATTATTTTTAATTAAGATTACTGACATTCTTCTACCTCCAATAATTTTATATCAAATTCTTCCTCTATAACATCTTTAAGTGAGAAGGTTCCTTCTCCAGGAACAATACGATTTTTTTTCTCAGCAAATTTATGTATTCTGTTATAGAAAGTTTCTATATTCCTAGATGGTGTTTTTATTTGAACTGTTTCTTCAGATAATTTAATCTCATAAACAAGTCTGTATGATCCTATTGTAATTTTTTCAACTGAAGTCGCAGCTTCAACAATTTCATTTTTTTCTAAAGTTTCCATAAGGTTTTTAAAGTCATTTTTATTAAGTGTTATTATCATTTTTTCCTCCAAGTTATATAATTTTTTAAGTTGATAAAATTTAAATTAATATTTTTTTCTTTAAAAACCTTTGATTATCAATACCATTTGAATTCCTCCCTTGACATAAAGGAAGACTCAGTGTTATACTCTCATTGCAACGTGAGGGTTTGGCTTCGGCTGAGCCTTCTTTTTTTATTTTTTGTAAAATCTATTTAAATCATACCTTTGGTATCACAGAAGTATACAGGTATATCTTTACCGCCATTATTGTTTTTAATAATCTCACCATTTACTTCAGCAACTTTAACTTCAAGTTTTGAATTTTTTCTTTTTAGATCTCTTAGAGTTCTTTCAATTTTAGAGATTTCAATGTTGTTTGTTTGAATCTGTTTTTTTAAAGATTCTCTTAATTTTTTTAATTCATTTTGACTCATACTCATACCTCCAATTAAGCACTTTTAAGAATTAATAAATTTTTATAAAAGATTCCTGCAATAGTAGTTATTTCATGTGGAGTACAGTTGTATAGGTTTTTAAAAGCTTTACAAACAATTTCAAATGAATTTTTCTTTAGTGCAGGTATCACAATCTTATTTACAAAATTCCCAGAGTTATCAAAGCTCTTTTTTATAGCTTTAGCAACAAATATATTTTTGATAACTTTAATTCGAATTAACTCAAGTTGCTCTTTTTGGTTTTTATCAAGAAAAATTTCATCCGCCTTTATTGGAGTATTATTTATAGGATTAGGAGAATTAACAGACCACTTTTGAGTTCCCTCGGTGAATTCCTGAGAAGCCCCATTATTATTGACTTCTTCGTGATTTACCGACTGCCCTTTTGAGTTCCCTCTAATGAAGGAACTTTCAAGTTCCCTCGGTGACTCCAGAGAGAACTTTTGAGTATCCTCGGTAGGAAGTCCCATTTCTTCAAGTATTTCATTCATTTTTGTAGTATCGTTTGCAATGTTTCCAATTTCAAATAATTCATTGAATTTTTCTTCAAACATTATAAATGTCCATGATCCAGAAAACTGTCCTTTAGCTTTTGAATAACTTTTGTGTAAGTGTCTTTTTATAAAACCTAACTCTTCATATTTTGCAAATCTTCTTCCTAAAACTTTACTTGTAGATATTCCTAGAAGAGGCATATAATCAATTAGAGCATCATAATCAATCCAAAAGTAAGTGTTATTATCTATAACTTTTTGAATAAGTTTTTTAGATGTAAGTTCTTTTAAGTATGTAAGGATAAAAGCATCTTTTAAATCTAAATCATATTCTAAAGCTTTAGATTGCTGGACAGCTCCTATCGTGTATTTGATATTTTTATTTTCATTCATATTGTTCCTCCATAGAGATATATTCTCCCAATAAAAAACCTCTCAATTTACAAAAAAGTGTTGCAAAATTGAGAGGTATACTCTATAATATTCCTGCCAGAGAATGGGTGGGAGTATACCTGCCTTTTTTTATTTCTTTAAATTTTCTTTGTTCTCTCTAATCAACTTCTCTTCAACTTCAGAGTTTTCAATTCTTAATTGTTCTCTACATTTAACTGCATAATTAATTAGATAAGTTCTTAATTCATCATCAAT
>NZ_JBOGCC010000198.1:0-2781 GCF_051656525.1 Clostridium sp.
TGATGTCCTTTATTTATTATATCTAGCTCTATTTTGTTATATTCTTTTACTTTCCATAATGCCATTTCTTCAGGAATATATACATATCTTCCTCTTTTATTCGGCTCATAGATTGGTGCTACCATTAAACTATCTCCTACTAAAAGTTGATCTTCAACAGTCTTTACAAACTTTTCTTCATATTCAAATGAAAGTGGACTTATAAATACGTCTCCAAAATTTCTAGCTTTCATAAATTCTGAATATAAATATGGTATCATTGCATATCTAAATTTAATAGCATTTCTAACTATTTCTTCCGTTTTCTCATCATATGCAAATGGCTCTTGACTTCTTGTTCCAAGGGCTGAATGATTTCTGTAAAGTGGTGCAAATATACTAAATTGATTCCATCTTGAGATAAGTTCTGAATCAGCATTTGAGCCAAACCCTCCTGTATCTGCTCCACTATATATAAATCCACACATATTAAGAGATGGCATCATACTTATATTAAGTTTTAAATGAGACCACCATGAAGAGTTATCCCCTGTCCAAATTCCACCATGTCTATGCATTCCTATAGATGATGCTCTTGAGAATAAAAGATATCTTTTATTTTCATCTATTTTAGAAAAACCTTCATCTGCTGCCTTTGTCATATTATACCCATAAAGATTATGAACATCATAGTGATTAACTTTTTTCCCATCCATATTATGATACATAGCCTTATAGTCTTCTATACTATTACTTATGCCTAAAACTGCATCTTTTAAATTGAAAAATCCATGTATATTAAGTTCTTCTTCTTTTAAAGAGTCAATCTTATCAAAAGCTTTTTTAAGTCCATCTTCACTATAAAATATTGCAGGCTCATTCATATCATTCCAAAAGCCTTCTACACCTAAATCTATAAGTTTTTTATATTTTTCCCCAAACCAAAGTCTAGCCTCTGAATTTAAAAAGTCTGGAAAATGTACTTTTCCTGGCCAAACTGCTGCAACAAAATTTTCACCATCTTTATTCTTTACAAAGTAATCATTTTTAATTCCTTCATCATATATATCGTAACCTTCTTCAAGCTTAACTCCAGCATCTATTATAGGAATTATTTTAACTCCTCTTTCTTTTAAATCAGAAGTTAATTTATCAAAGTTTGGAAATCTTTCATCGCTCAATGAAAAATCTTTAAAATCATCCATATAATCAAGGTCCAAACAGATTCCATCACAAGGAATATCTCTTTTTACAAATTCATCTGCTATATTTAAAACTGCTTCTCCTGTAGGATAACTCCATCTACTTTGAAGATATCCAAAGGCCCATTTTGGTGGAATATATGATTTTCCTATAAGACCTAAAAAGCTTCTAGTAATTTCTTTTAAAGACTCACCTTTTATTATAAAAACTTCAAAATCTTTTCCCTCAATACTTATTTTAGCTTCATCTCTATTTGAATATCCAAAATCAAAGCTTACCTTTCCTGGAAAATCAATATAAACTCCAACTCTTTCCTTTCCATCTACAATAAAAAAGTTGTGAGCCCCATAAAGTGCTCTCTTATCTTCCGCATGATTTGGATCATCTGTACAAAAACTTTCATATAAAAAACCTCTCTTATTAAGACCTCTTACATTTTCACCAAGACCTAAAATAACATCCTCATCCTCTAATTTAAATTCTAAAATACAATCCTTTTCATTTTCCTTTAAACTTAAAAACTCTAAATTTTCTATTTTAGACTTTTCAACCTCTTTAACTATTATATTTGTTTCTATTACCTGACCTTTTACATATCTTTTAATATTACTCATATCTAACTCCCCCTTTTATTTTTAAAATATATCTATACTAAATTTTTAACAGATTCTCTTTCTAAAACTTCAGCTTCAAAATTTATATGCTTATGTTTTCCATTTTCATTTACCATTTCATAAATAAGATTTACACTTTCCTTTGCCATATATTCAAAAGGCTGCTTTACTGTTGTTATGGCTGGATTATAATACTTTGTGTAAGGAATCCCATCAAACCCAATTATAGAAATATCCTTTGGAATTTCTAACCCTATATCTTGAAATGCTTTTGCAGCACCAACTGCCATGATATCTGAAATAGCAAAAATAGCTGTAGGCATTTTCTTTTTTGAAATTAATTTTTTTCCTGCATTATATCCAGACTCAAAAGTATAATCTCCAAACTCTATAAATATCTTCTTTCCTCTTATTTTTGCTTCTTCTTGAGCTTTTTTGTATGCTCTAAGCCTTTCATTTCCACAAGAATCATCTTTTTCTATTGAGCCAATTATTCCAATTTCTCTATGTCCCTTATCTATTAAGAACTTAACTGCTTTATAACTTTCCTTAAAATCATTTATATTAACACTTGATATATATTCCTTAGCTCCTTCAGAGACATAAGAAGAAATAGCTACTATTGGTGTTTTAATATTTTTTATTACTTCTTCATTTGCTTTTATAAAATTAATTCCAATACAAATTAACCCATCTAACCTTTTTTCTTTTATAAACTCCTGAATAGATTCTAAATCATCTTTTCTACTATCCATAAATTGTGTTACCATATGAAAGCCTTTTTCTAAAAGATCTCCATTTATAATATTTATAAGTTCATAGAAAAATGGATTATATCCACTATCTACAAGAATTCCAATAGTATTACTTTTTATAATTTTTAAATTCCTTGCACTATTATTTGGAATATAGTTATATTCTTTCATAATATCTAGAATATTTTTTCTCGTATTTTCACTTACTTCTTCACTATTATTCAAAACTC
>NZ_JBOGCC010000199.1:0-7187 GCF_051656525.1 Clostridium sp.
GTACCAGGAGAAATAGTAAAAAATACAGATGAATTAATTATAGCATTACATAATGAAAAAAATATAGAAAAAATCAAAGAATTTAAAAATAAATTTTTTGATGAAGCAGATGGAAAAGCCAGTAAAAGATTTGTTGATATTATAATTAAAAATAATTACTAGATTTAAGGTCCTATCTTAAGTAAAGAGATGAAATAATACCAACTTAAGATAGGATTTTTTTAGTAAAAAATGTATAGAATACTTTGTTTTATGGGCATAATTTAAAATAAAATAGAAAGGAGAGAATGATTTAAATGAAACTAGATGATATTTTAAAAAATAAAAAAACTTTAGGAATAATAAGTGTTACTATAATATTAGTTTTTTGTGCTGGAATTTATGTGAGTGGTGGTATAAATAGAAAGTTAGAAGAAAGTATTTTTACAGATGGAAGTATAGAGAAAGTTGACTTAAAAGAAAAGACTAGTGAAAAGAAAGATACTACTAAAGTAGAAAAAGTAGAGAAAGTAGAAAAAGTAGAAGAAGGAGCTTTAGAAGAAGTTACAGAAATTGTAGTTGATATAAAAGGAGAGGTTAAAAATCCAGGAGTATATACATTAAAAAGCGGAAGTATAATTGAGGATTTAATAAAAAAAGCAGGTGGAATAACAAAGGATGGAACACTTCAAAATATAAATAGAGCACAAGTTTTACAGCCAAATGAAGCGATTATTATAGCTAATAAAAATGAATTAGATAAAGAAGTTGCAGTGGTAAATGATACTTCTTTAGATACAAAATCAAGTGTAATCAAAAAAGAAAGTAGTAAGAAAGGAGATTTAATAAATATAAATACAGCATCAGTGACTGAACTAACAGCTATAAATGGAATAGGAACAGCAAAAGCAGAGGCAATTATTTCGTATAGAGAAGAAAAAGGTGGATTTAAAAGTATTGAAGAAGTGCAAAATGTAAGTGGAATTGGAAAAGCTACTTTTGAAAAAATGAGAGATAAGATTTGTATCTAATTAAGAATGGAAAAATTAAAAATAGTCTTAGTATAATTTATACGTTATATTTTTTAAGGATATTAATATAATTTGTAAAATATATACTGTAAAATAAAAATATGATAAAATGGAAATGAAATTAGGGGGAGAGAAATTTTATGAGAAGAAAGAGAAAGAATAATAAAAGGAAGATGAAACTTCTTTGTCTTAGTATAGGAATGGTTTTACTACTTGGAGGTTCTGTTATGATGGTTAAAAAAGCATCTGATATAGCAGAAAAAGATAGTAAGGTTTCAGTAGAGAAAGAGGATATAAAACAGTCTGAAGAAAAAAAAGAGATTATAAAAAAGGAAGTTATAATAACAGCAGCAGGAGATTGCACACTTGGAACAGATACTAAGTTTAATTATAGTACAAGTTTTAATAGTGAAGTGGCATTGGCAGGAGATAATTATTCAACTATTATGAAGAACGTTAAGCCAATTTTTGAAAAAGATGATTATACTATAGTAAATCTTGAAACTACTTTTACAGATACAAAGGAAAAGAGAAATAAAGGGCAGGGAACAGTTTTTCATTTTAAGGGCTCTAAGGATTATGTAAATGTTCTTACTGAAGGAAGTATTGAAGGAGTAACTTTAGCTAATAACCATATTTATGATTATGGACAAAAAGGGTTTGACGATACAGTACAAACTTTAGAAGAGGCAGGAGTAGATTATTGTGGTGAAGGATATAGAATCACAAAAGAGATAAAAGGTATAAAATTTGTATTTCTAGGGTATCAAGCTTGGTCAAATGATAAAGAGCTTAAAGATAAAATAAAGGCAGATATAGAAGATGTAAAAGATGAGGGAGCAAGTATTGTTATTCCATATTTTCATTGGGGAATTGAAAGAGATTCAAAGCCATATGATGTACAAGTTGATTTAGCAAGATACTCAATTGATATGGGAGCTGATATGGTTTTAGGATCACATCCACATGTTATTCAAAGTATGGAAGAGTATAAAGGAAAGATGATAGTTTACTCTTTAGGAAATTTTAGTTTCGGCGGGAATTCAAATCCTTCAGATAAAAGAACTTTTATGGTACAGACTAAATTTAAGTTTGAAGATGATAAACATACTGATACAGAGTATAAAGTAATTCCAACAATGATTTCATCAGTACAAGGAAGAAATGATTATAGACCAACAGTTGCTGAAGGAAATAATAGAGAAAATATATTAAATCATTTAAATTCTTTATCTAATTTAAATGGAAAGATAAATGATAAATTTTTTAAGATTAATTAATAAATGAGAAAAAGTGCATCTTACTTTTGTAAAATGCACTTTTTATTATTTAGAATTTAAATCTTTAACAACTTGTTTTTTTACTTCATACCATGAAGGTAATAAATCTATTTTATCTAAAATAGATTCAATATCATTAAATGTATCCATAGTTTCTAATTCTTTTGAAAATTCTTCAACTTTTGAATCGATGTCGAGTCTTTTTTTAGTTTCTTTTGCTACTTTTCTTTGAAATTTGTTCATAAAAATAACCTTCTTTCTAAATTTAAAACTTTGTATACTTAAATTATAACATAATAAAGATGAGGATAGGAAAATTTTTAAAACTAAATATATGTTGTAAGAATGTTTAAATTAAGGAGATTAATTATATTGTTACTTAATCATTTTAATGTTAAAATTGTAATATAATGTTAAAAGAAAGCTTGGTATAAAAATTTTCCATATTAAATATTAATAAAAATAAATAGGAGTATATCTAATATAGATTATTAATGTAGGAGGGGTGTATGGAGAAAAATCTATATGAAATTTTAGAAATATCTAAGAGTGCTAATAGTAGTGAGATAAAGAGAGCTTATGCAAAACAGCTGAGAAAATATCCACCTGAAAAATGTAGTAAAGAGTTTTCAGTGATAAATTCTGCATATGAAATATTGAAAAATGAAGAAAAAAGATATGAATATGATCAATTAAATGGCTATGAATATACATCACAAAGACTATTAGAAGACGGGCTTAGGCTGTTAGAAGAAGAGAGGATAAGTGAAGGTAGAAAGATTTTAAGTAATTTTGTAAAGAGAGAGGGAAATATTCCAGTAGTATTACATGAAATTGCAAAAACTTATGCATTAGAGGGAAATTATAAAAAAGCATATGAAATTCAAAAATATGTTTTAGAGAAAGAGAGAATTATAAGCTTTGAAGAAATGAATTGTATGATGGAGTATCTCTATAAAATTGGAGATGAGGAAAGTGCAAACTTTTACATGAAAAAAACTATAATAAAGTTTAGAGATGTTAAAACATATTACAATATTACAGAAGCTTATATTAATGATAAAAAATTAGAGAAAGCTAGAAAGATATTAATGGAAAAAGCTTTTCCTTTCGTATTGAAGAATGGAAATGTTGAAGACTATTGTGAGTTAGGAAGACTTTTATCGAGAATAAGAGAGTATGAAGATGTAGTTATTGTAGTTTTAGAGCTACTTGAAAAAGAATATTTGAATTCCAGTGAAATAGAAGAGAAGTTAGAAGAAATAAAATTATTAATTGTAGAAATATTAAATTTTAAAAATGCTGTATATTTAGAGAAGATAATAGATAGACAGATAAAATATATAAATGATATGAGGGAGAAAGTAAAAAGTAGTATTTATATGGACAATATTGGATGGTGTTCAGTATCTAAAGAATTAATAGGAGATATGGCCTCAATTAGTAAATTGGATTTTAATAAGTTACTTAAAAACTTTTTATTAGTATCAGTAAAAAAAAGAATAGCTGTAGATGTTGAAACTAGAGACTATATGGATGATAAAATAATTGAATATTTAGAGAAGATTAGGGATGAAAGAGACTTAAAGAAGATAAAAGAAAATTTAATTTTGATAGAAAGGTTTCACAAAAATATATATAGTTTAGATGCAAAATATTTATTTGATAAATATGGAGGTTTTGTACCATATGCAAGAGAGGTCAAAAATAAAAAAAGTGGAAGAACTTCAAGTAATAAGGGTGGAATGGCAGTATTTATAATACTTGCAATAGTAATAATTGTAGCACTAGTATATTTTATATAAGAAATTAAGGTTATTTTTGTATAAGTTGGAGGAGTATATGGAGGGTATAGATTTAGAGAAAGAGTTTAAAGAGTATAAAAAAAAGTATTTGAAAGAAAAAACATTGATAAGCAGTCTATTAGAAGGAAAAGATTTTAATGATGTATTAAGTGATAGAGAAAGACTTGTAAAAAAAGAATTTATAAAGTTTGAGAGATTAGAACAAGCATATATAGAGAAAATAGGACGGTTAGAATTAGAGTTAATAAGAAGTAATAAGCAATTAAAGGAAATAGATAAAGAGTCTAAAAAAATTTTAAATTCAATTATAGAAATTTTAGATGAAGTTGATAATTTTAAGGATCTATTAGAAGATGTTGAAGATAAAAGAGCATTAAAGAATTTTAAGAAAACGTTAAAAGGTATAAGTAGAAGAATAAATTATATAGGGCTTGAGAGAATAAAGACAGTTTCAGAGCAATTTAATGAAGACTTTCATTATTGTGTTGAGGTAATAGAGAATAATGATTTTGAAAATGAGATAATAATTGAAGAAGTAAAAAGTGGGTATAGATACAAGGGCAATGTATTAAGAGAAAGTAAGGTTGTTGTTATAAAAAATGAGGGGAGCAAGTAAAAAAATGGGGAATATAATAGGGATTGATTTGGGAACAACTACATCAGAGGTAGCATATATCAAAGATGGAAAAGCGATTATGATAGGTAATGAGAAGTATTGTGATGGAAATATAATGCCATCAGTTGTGACTATTAAAAAAGATGAAATTATAGTTGGAAAAAAAGCTAGAAGACAGATGCTTATAAGACCAGAAATTACTATAAGTGAAGTTAAAAGACTTATGGGAACAAGTGAAAGGCTTATGATAAATGGGAAAGAATATTTTCCACAGCAAATATCAGCTATTATTTTAAGAGAGCTAAAAGAAATGGCAGAAGAGAAGATAGGAAAAATAGATGAAGCGGTAATAACAGTACCAGCAAACTTTAATGATGCACAAAGAACTGCAACAAAGGAAGCAGCACAAATGGCAGGGTTAAAAGTAGAGAGATTAATAAATGAGCCTACGGCAGCTGCTATGCACTATGGCTTAGAGAATATAGGAGCAGAAGCTAATATATTAGTTTATGACCTTGGAGGTGGAACTTTTGATTGTACAGTATTAGAGTTATTTTCAGGGATAATGGATGTTAAGGCTAGTAGAGGAGATAATCTTTTAGGGGGAAAAGATTTTGATGCTAAAATAGAGCGATATATCATGAATTATATAAAAATTCATACTGATGTAAATGTAGAGAAATTAAATAAGAAAAAAAGAAGTGAGATAAAGGAAGCTGCAGAAGAAGCAAAAAAAGATTTATCAGTATCCCATAGTACAGAAATAATAATAAATAATTTAGGGATTGATGATGAAGGAGAACCTATTGATATAGAATTTGAATTGAGCCGTGAAACTTTTAATGAACTTACACGTGATTTAATTGATAGAACAGAAGTTATAGTAGGAAAAACTCTTTTAGCAGCAGAACTTACAAGAGAGGATATAGATGTAGTATTACTTGTTGGAGGTTCTAGTAGAATACCAGCTGTTAAAGAAAAACTTGTAAAATCTTTTGGAGATAAAGTTTTAAGTACTGTAAATGCAGATGAAGCAGTAGCATTAGGAGCAGCTGTACAAGCTGGTATAAAAAATGATGATATAAGTTCAGAAAATGGATTAATTGTAACTGATGTGTGTAGTTATACATTAGGAGTAGCAGTTGAAGAGAATGAATTTAATCCAATTATTTATAGAGATATGAAATTACCTTCAATTAAATCAGAGGAATTTGTTACATCCATTGATAATCAAGAGAGAGTAAATATTAGAGTTTATCAAGGTGAGGAAAAATGGACAGATAAAAATATGTTTGTAGGAAATTTTACTATAGATGAAATTCCTAAAAATAAGGCTGGAGAAGAAAAAATATTAGTTACATTTGCTTATAACTTAAATGGAATGCTTGATGTTGCAGTAGAAGTATTATCAACAGGACAAAAGAAAAGTAGAGTTATGGCAATTGAAAAATTAGATGAAAATGATCTTGAAATGTTAGCAGAAGGAATAAATATAAAACAAAAAGTTATATCATGGGAAGAGTCAGAATTATATAACATTGCAAGTGTTAGTATATCAGTTGCAAAGGAAAAATTTGAGAAGATGGATTCTGAAACATTAGAAAAAGTAAATAGTATAATTAATGAAATAAGAAAAGCTATAGAAAAAGAAGATAAAAATAAAGTAGTGGAATTAGATGATGAATTAACTGATATATTATTTGATATAGATTAGGATTTTAGCTATGGTGGAAAAATTAGTTTATAAATATAAGATGAGAGCAATAAATTATATAGATGGTAATAATATAACTGTAGCTAAAAATGTGTTAATTGAAGGACTGAAGATAAGTAATAAGGATATAGATTTACTAAACATATTAGGACTATGTTTTTATAAAAAGTGTGAGTTTGAAGAGGCAGAAGAGATTTTTAGGAAAAGCATATTATTAGATAAAAAAAGTAGAGCAATAAAGTATTTAGAGAAAATAAAAGCGAAAAAATTTCAAGAAATTATTGAGAAATATAATGAAGGAATAAGATGTTTAAATAATTTAGAGATAGAAAAAGCTTTAGAGATATTTATAGATATAAGTAAGATAGAAGATAGTCTAATAGAGCCATATATTATACTTATAGAAATAAATATATATATGAAGAATTATAAAGAAGGGCTTAAATACTTAGAAAATCTTATAAAAATAGATAGTGGAAATGAAAAGATAGCTAAATATAAAAAAATTATAGAAGAAAATAAGGACAACTTAAAAGATGATTTAAAAGAAACTAAATTAAATCATAAGGAAATAGCTGAGGTTAGATTTCTACTTGCAACTTATTATGAAGAGGTTGGAAATATAGAGATGGCTGTTGAAGAGTATAAAAAATATATAGATGAGTCAGAGAAAAAGGCTTATGAAGAATGTGCATTATATAATTTAATAGGAGCACTTGGAAAATTAGAGAGATTAGATGAAAAGAAAAGTTATGAGATTAA
>NZ_JBOGCC010000200.1:0-66363 GCF_051656525.1 Clostridium sp.
TTTTAATATCCATGCTGTTCCATTTCCATTTTCTATCTCAAACCAATTTCCTTTTTCTCCAATTACAGTTACTTTTGCTCCATTATTTAATTGTGTCACAAAATTTGAATCCCATGTTGGCCCACTCATAACATCTGTAACTGGTCCTCCATCGAAATCTACAATTCCTGTTCCTAAAACTTTTGCATCTGCATTTATATTAACTCTATATTTTAATACCCATGCTGTTCCTGCTCCGTTTTCAACTTCATACCAATCTCCACTTTGCCCTATTATATTTACTTTTGTTCCATTTTGTAAATCTCCTAAATACGTAGAGCTCCATGTTGGTCCACTTTGTATTGCTGTATGTGTATATCCTTCAAAGTTTATTACACCGTTTCCTATAATTTTTTTAGCTTCACCTACTTTCTTTATTTCAGGTTTCTTTTGCACTACAATTTTTTTATTTAAACTAGTTTTTATCCTATCCTTTAATACCCATGCTGGATTATTTCCATTTTCTATTTCATACCAATTTCCTTGTTCTCCAATAATAGAAATTTTTGTTCCATTAGTTAGTTCTCCTGCAAAATTTGTATTCCATGATGGTCCACTCATAATTTCTGTAAGTGGTCCTCCCTTAAAGTCAATTGTACCAGTTCCAATAATTTTACTATTTGAAATTGTATTAACTCTATACTTTAATACCCATGCAACTGTATTACCACTTTCAACTTCATACCAATCTCCACTTTGTCCTATTATATTTACCTTTGTTCCATTTTCTAAATCTCCTAGGTAATTTGTATTCCATGATGGCCCACTTTGTATTGCTGTATGTGTATATCCTTCAAAGTTTATTACGCCTGTTCCTAAAACTTTAGCGTTCATTTCAGTTTGAACTCTATTTTTCAACACCCAAGCTGATCCATTATTATAGTTTATTCTATACCAATTTCCACTTTCTCCTGTTATAGTTACTGAACTTCCATTTTCTAAATCTCCAACAAAGTTTGAATTCCATGTTGGTCCACTTTGAAGTGCTGTATGATTATTTCCTTTAAAATCTATAGTTCCAGTTCCTATTCCTTTATATGTTATGGAATATGGTTTACTTATAGCTGGTGCACTTCCATTAATATAATTTGCCCAAACATATGCTGTTTGTCCATTATAATTTATTTTATACCAACTACCAGCTTGTCCTAATATTTGAACTCTAGTCCCTTCATTTACTGTTCCTATAACATTACTATTTAAACTTGCACCACTTCTTACATTTAATTCTGGAACAGTTACAGTTCCAACTTTATAATCATAATTTATAGGCATATCCACTTTATTTGGATTTCCTTTTACTGAATATGAACTTGGTAATCTATAATAACATGTTGTTGGACTTACATCTTGGTCTGGAACACTCTCTTGTGTTCTTGGATGAAAGTTTGTTCCAAACCATGAGAATTGATTATCACATACCCATGCTATTCCTTCTGCCTTATTCGCCCATCCCATAAATACATATGTGTGCGCTGTTCCTGCAAAACAAATATCACCTGGTTCTAAAGTACTTAAGTTTGTTTCTTTTTCCCAACCTAAACTTTGTAGTTCATTCATAAGATTTGTAGTATATCCAATATTACTTGGTATAGGAACTCCTATATTTCTAAGTGCTGATGAAACAAAGAATACACAATCATTATAAATATCTCCACTATGAAGTCCAATTGCTTGGTTTTCTGCTGCCCATCTATTATTTGGATTCATTAAATATTTATATAACTTTTCTTGTGTCTTTGAATGAAATTTTGTTTGTTCCATATCAGGACTTAAATTTTTTCCATTATAATAGCTCATATGATTTGAGCCATTAAATACAACATTTAATGCCTGTGCCTTCTCTTCATTTGTAGTCTTAATTACTTTTCCTGTTAATATATTTACTTTTTGAAGCTCTACACCTTTTAAAGTTCCTTCACTCTCATTATTTTCTTTCGAATTATTATCAGTTTCTTTTGAATTCTTATTTTTTTGTTTAATTTCTTTATGGTGCACTGTTGCTCCAAAACTTGCTGTTGCTGGTGCCGCAACTAATGCTGTTGCCATTGTCATGCTTGCTGCAATTAACATAGAAATTTTATTGTTTTTCATAATAGTCTCTCCCTATATATTTCAATATTAAGATAAGGATACTATTTTTTTATTAATATTCACGGAAAGTTATTTTAACTTTGTATTAACTTTCCTTTTTTTTAACCATTAACTCTTTAATTTTAATATTTTGTAATTTTTTATTCACTTTTATTTAATTTTTTACTATATTTTATAAACATCTTTAATACTTTATTTTTATTTTTAAATGACCAATTTATTTAAATTTTTAATCTATCTTTTTCTATATGTAGTATGAAATAGTTCATGAACTCTCCCTACACATGGTTCCCCTATATATATTTCATACATTTTTATTATTGCTTCATTCTCATGAGATTTTCTTTTTTTCATCCTCAAATACTATATCAATACTATTTATTTTAACTTTCCCCAAAAGTATTTCCTCCTAATTCTATATTTACCCAACTTTATATATTATGAAAACAAAAGCCCTAAAACTTAATTAAGTTTTAGGGCTTTATATTAAACTTCTCTCACTTCTATCCTTTCTTTTGCTATAGTATATAAAACAACTCCAATTACCCCTATTAAAACTATTCCGACAGAACCAATTGCTAAAATTCCTTTCCTCTTCATCATCTTGAGTCACTCCTATACATATCACTACTATATAATATGTCTTTTTATAAAATTTGCTATAATCTCATCTCTATTTTTATAAAAAAAGCTACAAAATACTTAAATATTTTGTAGCAATACTTTACTTTCTATAACCTATATTTCTTTTATCTTTATCATTTCCTAATAGCCCTATAAAACAAACTATTAAAAATATAAGCATAATGCATCCACTTAATCCAATTAATAAATTCAAACCCCTTTTTCTCCCCTCTTTAATTAAACTCTCATCCTCATTATATCTTATCTTCCTAATTTTTAAAATAATGAATTAATATATGCTTCAGCTACATTAATATATCTAAGTTTAATTAATGCATCTATTACTATTCCTCTTATTTCAAATATACTTACAATATATTCATCATCATTACTTTTCTTCATTGATATTTCTTTTATTTTTTTAAATACTGCATCAGTTATTATTTTTATCTCTTTAGCACTTAACCAAAGCCCTATGTCAATGCCTGTATTTCTTATACTTGTTTCAATTTTATATCTTTCTAACTTCTCTATTGTAAAATCTCTCTTTAATACTTTTACATCCATCTTCATCACCACATTTATTCATATATTATATATTATGATGTTTTATTTCCTTGGTTCACCTTATACAAGTTAAATTTTGTACATTTCCCTATTTATTAAGATTTTTTTATTGTATAATACTTTTATACTTAATTTAAAGGAGTGTTTTTATTGTTTGGATATGTTACTCCATTAAAGCCAGAACTTAAAATAAGAGAATTTAATCAATTCAATGGATATTATTGTGGTCTCTGTCATTCTATAAAAAAACAATTTGGTAATTTACCTAGAATGATACTTAACTATGATATGACATTTTTGGCTCTTTTTTTAGATGGCTTAATAGATGAAAAAGAACAGGCTAAACTTCTAAGATGTTTTGTTCATCCAGTTAAACAAAAGCCTGTTATTATAAGTAATTCTGCTGTTGATTATGCAGCTAATATGAATGTATCTTTATTTTATTATAAAATGTTAGATGATGTAGCTGATGATAAAACCTTAAAAAGCAAAGCAAGTCTTCTCTTTTTAAGTCCTTATCAAAAAAAATTTTCATCTAAAATAAATGTAATCAATGAAAAAATTGAAAAATCTTTAAAAGAATTATCTCAGCTTGAATCTTCTAAAAATTTCAGTTCTATAGATGATATATGTCATCCTTTTGCTGAAATAGTTGGAAATATTTTAATGATGTATCCAAATTCTCTTAGAAATGATTCATTTGATTTACGTGAAGATCTTTATTATTTTGGATACTCTCTTGGAAAATGGATTTATTTAATCGATGCTCTTGATGATTTAAAAGAGGATATGGAAAAAAATAAATTCAACCCAATTAATTTTCTATATAATAAGGAAAATTTAGATTATGATACTCTTTTATCTAATATAAAAGAAAGATTAGAATTTAATATTTTAAGTAGTGCATGTACATGTAGAGATTACTTTTATAAACTTCCATTAAAACGTAATAATGATATAATAAAAAATATCATAGAATTAGGTATGATGGATAGGTACACAAAAATTATAAATAAAGATAAATCTTGTTCAATGAAAGGTAGTGAATTTAATAATGAATCCATATGAGATTTTAGGCGTTAAAGAAGGCGCTTCACAAGAGGAAATTAAAAAAGCTTATAGAGCTTTAGTTAAAAAATATCATCCTGATCAATTTAAGGATACACCACTTAAAGAACTTGCAAATGAAAAATTAAGAGAAATAAATGAAGCTTATGATACTATAATGAAACATGCTTCTACTAATAGTTCTTATTCAAATAATAATACTAATATGAATGAGTTTGCTGAAATTAGAATGCTTATTCAAAATAGAAATTTCAATTTAGCTTTAGATAAGCTTAGTTCAATTCAAAATCATAATGCTGAATGGAATTACCTAATGGGTATTACATATTTTTCACTTGGTCGTGCTGATTCTGCATTTAACTACTTAAACCAAGCTGTTCAAATGGACCCAAATAATTTTGAATATAGGCAAGCACTTAATAATTTAATGCAACGTAATAGAGGTTACTCAAATCCTTACAATACTAATGCGGCAAATGGAATGGATGTATGTAGTTGTTGTATGAATCTTTGGTGTCTTAGTTCTGTTTGTGAATGTTGTGGTGGTTGCTAATAATATAAGGAAGGTGGGTATTTATGAGAAAAAGTAAAGCTTCATATATTACTACTGGTGGAATTCTTATTGCATTAACTTTAGTAGTACTTTACTTCGCACAACTTATACAAATAAATACATTAGTATTACTTACTATATCCTCATTATTTGTCCCTGTAGCTTTAATTAAATGTAATATAAAAACTGCATGGACTGTATATATAGGTTCATCTATTCTATCTCTTTTATTAATTAATATAGGAATATCTCTTATGTATACAATTTTTTTTGGTCTATATGGTATTATTAAATATTTAGCTGAAAAGAAGAGACATCATAAGCCTACAGAAATATTAATAAAATTTATATTTTTTAATATTTCTATGATTGTCTATTATTTTATTTACATTACTATTTTAGGTCCTATAAATACTAAATTTCCCATGTATGTTTTTTTAATTGTAGGAGAATTTGTATTTTTTATTTATGACTATGGTTTAACACTATTAATTGCTTTTTATATGCAAAAAATTCATAAAAGACTAAAATAGAGAGTATATTTACTCCCTATTTTAGTCTTTTTAATTCTTCATATATTTTAACCATTGCTAAAGTATCCATCCTACAATACTCTAATAAATCTCTTCTTATTTTCAGCCTTTCCTCTTCCGTTTTTCTACATAAACTTGGAAAAGCATTCATTGCCATTTCTCCATTTTTTATATTTAACTTATCATATGAAAATTCATCTCCACATAAACTTGGCAGAACTTTTTTTATAGAATGACTAAATTCCATTTCTTTTTTATATAAATGCTTTGCCTTAAAAGGTGTCATTAAATCTACAATTCTCTTATTTATTTCTTCAAGATTATATCTTAAATCACTATACATTTCAGCCATATTTTTTATAATTGTTTTCTCAAAAGAAGCATTATAAACTACAATAGCACCTCCATCATTTTTAATATCTTTAATTAAATTTTCTGAAAATGGTCTTGTAGTATCTTCATTTTCTTGACCTAAATACTCCTTATGTGTAAGAGTCCCATTTCTCTCTAATATATGAAGCGAGTATTGAAATGGTATTTGCATATATGCCCTTCTTCCACTATACTTTGGAATAGCTTCTTGATAGGTTTCAAAGTCTAAAAAATATAATGGAAACTTCTCTACCTTAGATAAAAACTTTTTTATTTCCTTCTTATCAATATAGGATTTCTCCTCAATTGCTGCATCTAACATAATTTTAAACTTATTTTTAGGATTAAGATTATTTCTAATCTCTTTAAATGTTTCAATTCCCTCATTATAGTACGCTATCTTTTTCTCATGACTTATACTTCTGCCATCTATTTTAAAAATCTCTGTATCTTTAAGGTTTGGAAAACATACAAAAAAACTATTACACTTTTGATTCTCTAAACATTTTTTCTTTAAAACTTCATTTGGCTTAACTTCCTCTTTAACTATCTTATTTATTTCTTTTATATAATTTTCAACACTTATTCCACAATTAACTTTTATAACTTCTCCTTTAAATAGTAAATTAAGGTTTAAATCTTCTTCTCTTATATAAGTATTATCGATATGAATTACTATCATCCGTTCTATCTGTATATGAAGTTTTTCACATATATATTGAATAAACTCGCACTTTCTTTTACTTTTTTCACTTACTTTTGTAGATGGATCAATTACATATACATTTATGCCATATGCAGTATTTTCTATTATATCTATTTGTGCTTCTAAATCATTGTATTTTAAAGCTCCACGTCCTATACTATATCCTTTATTTAATAATTTCTTTGTAAGTTCTGTTCTTCTATCTATCTCTAAAACCTCATCTATAACCTCTAAGTTTTTAAAATTTTTTAAAACTAAACCTTTTATATTATTTATCCTTTCATATTCATCTGCATCAAAGCTTTCATAATTCTCTGTTTTTTTGCTGTTATATAAATCTACTAAGCACGCTCTTCCTTTTATATAATCTCTCTCATTCACAATTTTCCCTCCTTTTCTTTTCTCACTATAAATATATTCTCTTCTACCTTAAATCTGTATTAAAAATTATAAAATTCACAAACTTTATAGATATTTCTATTATCTGCTCTTTATCTATATTTTTTAAATCATGCCCACAATTTTGAATATTTAAAAGTTTTGCCTTATTTCCACTCTCTTCAAGTTTTTTATAAAGTTCTTCAGAATCTTTAAATGGTACCATCCTATCCTCTTCGCCATGAATAATAAGAGTATTTGGCATTCCCTTTTTCACATAATTTATAGGACTATATTCTTCCATATATTCATTTATATTATTTCTACCATTAAGGTTTTGTTCTCTCTTATCAATAGCTTTTTTCAAGTCACCTTTAGCTATATTCATATTTAAACCTTTTAAATCCGTTGGTCCAAACAAATCAACTACCCACTTAACTTTAGACGAATAATTTTTTAATGGCTCATAACTATTAAACATATTATTATCTGTATAAGCTGCCATCAATGATAGTTGTGCCCCTGCTGATGCACCTATAATTCCTATTTCATTTTTATTAAATCCATATTTCTCTGCATTTTTATTTACCCATCTTATAGCATCCTTTACATCTGAAACCTGTGTTTCAAAATCTATTTCTTTAGTATCTTTTGTATAATTGACACTAATTATTGTAAAACCCTCGTTTCTGAATATATCTAATATAGGTTCCATAAAGGTTGGTATACTAGCATTTCCATATATCCAACTTCCACCATGAACATATAATATTACAGGTGTACCCTTTTTAAGCTTTTTTCTAGCTTCATATATATCTAAGATTACATCCTTTCCTTTGTCTTTTTTATAAACTACCTCTTTAGCATCTATCATTTTATTCATATCAGTATTACTAGAAACTGCCACTGACTGAATCTTATCTTTTAATATAGGATACTCTTTATATACATTTATATAAAAGCCTATTTGCCCTCTAAAATAGTATAAAGTTCCTCCAATTAAAGCTATTATTATACAAAGCACTATTGTCATTACTTTTAAAAACTTCTTCATACCATAACCCCTCACTTATAAATTAATTCTCTCTTAGAATTTTTCTCATAATTCTCCATTTTAAATCACTATACCATGAATAATCCTATAAAAAAAGAGAGTTGCATACAACTCTCTCTAATTCCTAACTCTTAACTTTTCATTCTTAATTAATTTCTATTCCATCATCTTAGAAATTTTATTGCTAAATATTAATAATACTATTCCAAGTACTATACAAACTCCAGATATCATTCCAAATATCTCTCTAGCTCCTAAGGCTTCTAAGTTAGATGCTATAAATCCACCTAATATGTTTGCAACTCCTGAACTTGCAAGCCATACTCCCATTAATAATGAAGCTAATTTTACTGGTGCTATCTTTGTTACCATTGATAATCCTATTGGTGATAAACATAATTCTCCTACTGTATTTAAGAAATATGTTATTACAAGCCACCACATACTAGCTTTTACTAATGGATTTTCAGCACTTCCAATTGACATAGTTGCAAATACCATTACTAAAAATCCTACTCCAAGCACTATCATTCCAAGTGCCATTTTTGTTGGAACCTTCATATCTCCTTTTTTTCTATTTGCAAGCATAAACCAGATTTTTGCAAATATTGGTGAAAGAAGTAATACAAATATTGGATTTAATGATTGAAGCCATGATACTGGTACTGTCATTCCAAATATATCTCTATTAGTCAAATCTTTTGCAAACATTGTAAGTGAGCTTCCTGCTTGTTCAAATCCTGCCCAGAAGAATACAACAAATGCTGCTAATATAAATATTGCTATTGTTCTTCTTTTTTCTCTTTTTGTTAAAGGTTTTTTCTCAATTACTTTTTGTTCTTTAGCTACTCTTTTTCTTTCTAAATGACCTAAATACTTAGGTGCTAATACAACAAATATAATTTGTCCAATTACCATCCCAATAGCTGCTGCTAAGAATCCATATTTAAATCCATATTGAACTATTTGTCCATTTATTTTATTTGCGAAAATATTTTCTGCAAGTAATCCACATGCTATTGGTGCTATTAATGAACCAATATTTATACCCATGTAGAAAATTGTAAATGCTGAATCTTTTCTGTTATCTCCTTCTGGATATAATTGACCTACTACAGTAGAAATGTTTGGTTTAAAGAACCCATTTCCTACTATTAATAGAGCTAGTCCTATATATAATCCTAAATGACCTGGAACACCAAATAATACTAGGTTACCTGCAATCATTATTCCTCCACCTAAGACAATTGAAAGCTTTTGTCCTAAGAATCTATCTGCTAGGTATCCTCCTATAATTGGAGTAAAATATGTGAATCCTGTGTATAATCCATATATCATAGATGCAGTACCAAGTGTATATCCTAAACCACCTTGTATAAAACTAGTTGTTAAATATAACATTAATAATGATCTCATTCCATAATAACTAAATCTTTCCCACATTTCTGTAAAGAATAGAAGATATAGCCCTGGTGGGTGTTTTAATTTTGTTCCTTTTCTGCTAACAGTTGTTTCTGCCATGTGTACTCCTCCTACATTTTCCCCATTTTCGTTCATTTTATTTAATAAATTTAAAATTTTGTCTTTTTTTGTTTAATACTTTAATAAAATTATAACATAAAGTCACTATTTATTCAAATTTATACCTAGTTTTTTTTGGATATTTTTAATACAACTTAAATTTTATGAACAAATTCATTCATATATTCATTCTTTGTTTTCTTTTTGCTCAAGCCATTCTTTAATGATACTTATCTTTAATTCGACTTTTTTCTACAATTTTCGTTTAAATTTTATTAACAAAATGTTTTTTTTTTGTTATACTCTAATTGAGGTGTTTATTATGAAAAATTTAAAAATTTATTTTACTTCAGATATTCATGGATTTATTTTTCCAACAGATTATAGAGATTTTGAAAAAAAAGAAATAGGTTTATTAAATATTATTAATGAATTTAATAAGAATGATAATACTTTAATAATTGATGGTGGAGATACAATTCAAGGTTCTCCATACACAACTTATATATCTAATCAAAATTTTAATACTCATCCTATAAGCAATATTATGAACCTTGGAAAATATGATTTTATAACTCTTGGTAATCATGATTTTAATTATGGATATGATTATTTAAAAAAATATCTAGAAGATTTTAATGGAACTTGCATTTGTTCTAACATTATAGATAAGAAAAATACCCTTCCTATAGAACCTTATTCAATTAAAACCTTAGAAAATGGGTTGAAAATTGGTATTATTGGTTTAACAACAGAGTTTATTCCAGTATGGGAGAAAAAAGAGAATTTAAAAAATATAAATGTTTTAGATTCATTTAATTCTATAAAAAAATATCATGACCTTATAAAAAATGAGGTAGATATTTTAATTGGTGTCTATCATGGCGGTTTTGAAAAAGATATTCATACATTTAAATGTTTAAGTACTACAAAAGAAAATTTAGCTTTTAAAATTTGTGAAAAATTAGAGTTTGATCTTCTTTTAACAGGACATCAGCATATGGAAATATTTAATACTACTCTTTTTGGTACTCATATAGTCCAAACTCCAAATAATGGTCTTAAATATGCTTTAGTTGATTTAGATATTATAGATAATCATATCTCAATTTCATCAAAGCTTATAAAACCAAAACTTTCTAAAAATAAATTTGATATTAGTTACTTATCTTCCTTTGAACATCATGTTCAAAAATGGCTTGATACTCCTGTTGGCTTTTTAGATAAACCATTAAATCCTGAGTCCCATTTAGAAATGGCTCTTAATGGTTCTCCACTTGCAAACTTTATAAATGAAGTTCAAATTTATAATTCAGATGCACAGCTTGCTTGTACTTCATTTGCTAATTCAGTTAAAGGCTTTAATAAAGAAGTTACTATCCGTGATATTGTTTCTACTTATATTTATCCAAACACACTAGTAGTTTTAGAAGTAAGTAAGGATATTTTAATAAAAGCTTTATATAAATCATCAACTTACTTTACTTTAAATGATAATAAAGTAAATATCTCTGATAGCTTCTTAAAACCTAAAGTTGAACATTATAATTATGATTATTTTTATAATATAGAATATACATTTGATTTAAGTAAAGAAGGTTTAAATAGAGTTTCTTCTGTTAAATATAATGGTAAAGATTTAGAAGATGATATGACATATTCCTTAGTTATGAATAATTACAGAGCTAGTGGAACTGGTGGTTATGAGTTCTTAAAAGAATGTCCTGTTTTAAAAGAAATCCAAATTGAAATGACAGAACTTCTTATTAATTATTTTATAGAAAATAAAAATATTAAAGTAAATGAAAAAAAATGGATAAAAATTAAATATTAATTGTATATTTTCCTAATTACTGTCAATACTCCTTAATGAGAACACATTAAGGAGTTGATTTTTTTGAATCAAGTAATATTAACAGGTAATTTAACAAAGGATTTAGAACTTAGATTTTCTAAAGATAAAGGCACACCATATGTGAGAGGTATGCTTGCAGTAAATGAATTTAAAAAAGACTCAACTAACTTTATACCTTTTGTCCTTTTTAATAAAAAGGCTGAAATATTAGCAACTTATGCTAAAAAAGGTGCCCATATCGCTATTTTTGGAAAGCTTGAAAGAAAAGCTTATTTTAGCGAAGAAAAAGAAACTAACATCTATACAACAAATGTTCTCGCAGATAATTTTGAATTTATTAATTCAAGTAAAAAAAGAACTAATGATGAAAAATCATTAAACACGGTAGACACTGAAACTAATGAATTATTAGAACTAGTTTCTAATGAAAGTCTTCCATTTTAAAAGATATATTTGGCTGACCCCCCATAGTTATATCCCCTTATAACCTATCCATTCAGCCATTTATATAAATAAAGGAATTACGAAAAATTCGTAATTCCTTTTATTTTTAATTTATTCTTTATACCCAAAATCAGGTATTTCATTCCATCTTTTCTTTAGCTCTCGTGTAATCATCTTTGGCTTTCTATCTCTTGTAAATATGCCTTTTTTATTACCACCAACTCTTATAATTCCTTCCCCTGTCTCAAAATCTGCAAAATTCCAAACCTGCTCCCCTATAAAGTTTTTGAATTTATCAATCACTTCATGATTTGCTTTATAGTACTCTATTTGATATTCCTCAGTAAACATGGTAGGCAATGTTCCATGCATTCCTACAATTGTATCTGCCCCATATTCTGTAAACATAATTGGTTTATTAGGACATCTTTTCTCCCATCCTTCTAATTCCTCTTTTAATAACATTTTAGCATTTTCTAAATCTCCTCCAGATATATACCATCCATAATATCTATTTAAGCATAGAATATCTACTAATTCTGCTACCTTACATCTATCTGGAGTTGCCATTAAATAAGTTACAATAGTTACAGGTCTTTTTTGACAATCTAGCTTTTTAGCCAATTTAATTAATGGCTCAAAATACTCTTTTGCACCTTCTGAGTCTGAATCAGGTTCATTTGCTATTGACCACATTACTACTGATGGATGATTCTTATCTCTATCAATCAATTCTTCTATAACTTTTTCATGTACCTCATATGTTTTTATTTCTTTCCATGTATTTCTTTTTGGCTCATTTCCTCCAAAATTAATAGCCATAAAATTCAAATGCAATCCAACTGCCGGAACCTCATCTATTATCACTATTCCTTCTCTATCTGCAAGTCTCATCAATTCTTCTGAATATGGATAATGTGATGTTCTAAAAGAATTTGCACCAATCCATTTCATAAGATTAAAATCTTTTATATTTATGGCTTCATTAATTCCACGACCATTTATATATGAGTCTTCATGCTTTCCAAATCCCTTAAAATAAAAAGGCTTATTATTTATTAAAAATTTCCCATCTAATATTTTTACTGTTCTTACTCCAAATTCCTCTACATACTTATCTATAAGTTCTCCTTCTTCGATTAATTCTACTTTCAATTTATAAAGATATGCATGCATAGGTTCCCATAACTTAACATTCTTAATTTCTAGAATTCCTTCATTGCCACCTCTTTTAACAACTATCTTTTCGTTCTCATCAATAACTTGTACATTAATTTTATTCTTACTATTAGTTTCTATTTTATATTTAACTATTCCCGTCATTTCTTTAAAATCTGTCGAAATTATAATATCTTTTATATATTCTTTTGGAGTTGTATAAATCTTTACTGGTCTATGGATTCCCGAATAGTTGAAGAAATCAAAATTCACTGTATTTTTTATTACCTCTCCATCTTTATTTTTTTTAACTAGCCCAACTGGAAGTGTTGATTCATCAACTATATTATTTACTGCTACTGTAACTCTATTTTCTCCATTTTTTAAAAACTTATTAAGTTCTCCTTCAAATGGTGTAAATCCTCCCCTATGCTCCATTACTAAATTTCCATTTATATATACTCTAGCCTCATGTGTAACTGATCCAAATCTTAATATAATTCTCTCATCTAACAGACTTCTATGAATTTTGAAAACTCTCGTTCATACCACACCCATCCTATATGATTTCTTATCTCTTTTAATTCTATTAAGTCATTGTATGATGACGGTACTGCCATTTCAATTGTATTTTCTAACTTAGTTTTATACCAATCTTCCTTAAATCCCTTCCCCTCATCTAATTTAAATCTCCAAACTCCATTTAACTCCATAATACTTCTTGTTTCACTCATTATTGGATATAACATACAAAACAGATCCTAGCATTTTAATTTTTTTCAAATAAAAAAGAGACATAGCTTAGGCTATATCTCTTTTTTATTAATGATGTGGATGTCCACCTGGATGTCCTTGTCCTTTTGATTCTTGTGGAAATAACTTAGCGTCAACTTCTGTAGAAATTCCTATATTATATACATATGAGTTACTTACTTCATTTATAAATAATTCTATTTCTTCATCGTTTAATCTTAATTCACCAAGTTTTTTATGATATCCTCCAACGTATGGCATTATATCACCAATTCCGTCCATTTTATAGTAATTTAATCCACCATCACCAATTTTATAATGATTTTTCATTAAATCTGCAAATATTCTTCCACCGAAAAGATCTGCTAAAAATCTAGTATATGCGTGTGCAATAATACCTAATGGATTATTTTTACGAATTTCTTCTAATCTTCTTACATATGCTTTAGATGATTCTGATAATTCTATATTTTTAAATGAGTCTCCTAATATAAACTCTATATCCTTTTTCATTAATTCTGATTTATAAAGTTCTTTTGTTACTAAAGGTGCGAATCTTGAATCTCCCTCTAATGCATCTAAACCTTTTTCTATTTGCTCGTATGCTGGTAATAAATTATATAAATATTCAGCATAACTCTCTTTAGTTGCCATACCATCAACTAATCTTTTATTAAATCCTGTTGTTTCTGTAGCAGTATGAATATTTTTAGTTCTTGCTCTTAATTCTTCTGAGAAATTTCTCATATATATCACCATCCTTAAAATAATTCTTTAATTTTCTTTTGTTTCTTTTTACATTTATATTATATCAATTCCGACTATTTTAATCAAGTTTATGAAGTTTATTTAATAAATAATTAACCAAGTTAATCCATTTAGCATACTTTTCTTTACTTAAACTACTTTTTTTGAATTTATTTACTACTTAGATATCTTTTATTAATAAAAAAAGAAAGCCTAATTTCTTAAGCTTCCCACTTTATATTAAGTTTATTTTTAGGCTTTTTATTTTTATCCTCTTGCAAGCTTTGTTCTAAGCTTACTTGAATAAAACTCTACTATTAATACAAATATTACTAACACAATAAGGATTGATCCAGCTTTGCTCCAATCATATGACTGCATTGCAAATATAAGTGGTGCTCCTATTCCCCCTGCTCCTACCATTCCTAAGATAGTTGCATCTTTTACATTTATCTCATATCTATAAATCGCTGTAGATACGAAGTTTGTAAATAATTGTGGTAATATTCCATATCTTATTTTTTGGAAAGTCGAACACCCTGCTGCATCTAATGATTCTAATATTCTTGTATCTAAATCTTCTATTGATTCTATATAAAGCTTTGTTATCATTCCTATAGATGCTACTGAAAGAGTTAATACTCCTGTAAATGGCCCTGGACCTGATACTCTTATAAACATTAACCCATATACAAATGCTGGGAATGTTCTAATAGCTGCTACTATAAATGTTCCAATTACACTTATCCATTTTGGCACAATATTACTTGCACAGATAAATGCAAATGGCACTGAGATTATAGCTCCTATTATCGTTCCTAAGAAGGCTATACACGCTGTTTCAAATATTAAATATAAAACCCCTGTTTTTGTAAAGTTAAATAGGAATTCTGTATCTGGTGTAAATAACCCTTTTATTATCCCTTCAACTATTCCAAATCCATTTTGTTGTATTCCTTTAAACTCAACACTTGTACTCGCCCAAGCTATTATTAAAAGTACTATTGCTATATTAATACTTCTCTTTACCCATACCTTTGGCTCCGCTAAAAGTCGTTCTCTTATTCTTTCTGTCATTTACGATAACCTCTCTCTTATGAATTTACTTAGATACTCAATTGAGATAACTGTTATAAATAGCATTATAAGAATCATTCCTACTCTAGGATACTCTCTCCATCCTATTTTTTCATTTAGGATTATTCCAATCCCACCTGCTCCTACATATCCAAGTATTGCTGCATAACGTATATTTATCTCAAAACTATAAAGACATGTAGATAAATACGTTGGTAATATTTGAGGTAATACTGCCCCTATAAAGGCTTGTAGTTTTGTTGCCCCTACAGCTTCCATAGCTTCAAAAGGTCCCATATCTACCGTCTCTATCTTTTCATAAAGCATTTTTGCAACAATTCCAAATGTGAAAATTGTTATTGCAACTGTTCCTGCAAATGTTCCTACATCAAATATAAATGTTGCTATAATTGCTATAATAAGTGTTGGTATTGTTCTTATTATACTTGAGAAAAATCTTACTACATTCAATGTAAATTTATTAGTATTGATATTTGATGATGATAATATTGCAAATGGTATTGCAATTATACATCCAAAGATTGATCCAAGTATTGACATTTTTATTGTATCTAGAAGTTGCGTCCAGATTGATGCTATATATCCTGTATCAGGTGGAATCATATCCCCTAACATTCCAAAAAATTTATCACCTCTTTTTATTAACGTTTCAAATGAGAAATCTGTTATTTTCATAGATATTAGTACAAGAATTACTAATCCTATAATTACATATGGTGCTTTTGATTTTGGTGGTTTAACTTCTTTACCATTTGAAAGAGAAATTTCTTTTGGCTTAAAAATATTCTTTAAAAATCCTAACATACTATTCCCCCATCATTTCATCTTGTGTTACTTCACGTCCATATATTTCTTTTAAAATATCTCCCGTTACTTTATCTGAAGATCCATCATAAATGATTTCTCCTGCTTTTATTCCAATAACTCTATCTGCATATTTAAGTGCTAAATCTACATGATGAATATTTATTAAAATTGATATTTCCATTTCAGTATTTATTCTTTTAAAGTCATCCATAACTTCTTTTGCTGTTACTGGATCTAGTGCTGCAACAGGCTCATCTGCTAATATAATTTCTGGCTTTTGTGCAAGTGTTCTAGCTAATGCTACCCTTTGCTGTTGCCCACCTGAAAGTTGGTCAGCTCTTACATATGCTTTATCTAATATTCCCACTTTATCTAATGCTTCTAAAGCTGTAACTTTATCGTTTTCAGAGTATAATCCTAGTAATGATCTATAAATTGGTAGATCTGGTACTCTTGAAGTTAATACATTTTTTATAACTGTAGTCCTATTAATTAAGTTAAATGATTGGAACACCATTCCTATATTTCTTCTAAAACTTCTAAGTTCTCTTCCTTTTAAAGAGTTTACATTTTGATTATTTACAGTAAGAGTACCTTCTGTAATATCATGCATTCTATTTATTGTTCTTAAAAGAGTACTTTTACCAGCTCCTGAAAGACCTATTATTGCTACGAATTCACCCTGCTTTATTTCTAAATTTATATTATTTAATGCTTTATATCCATTAGGATATACCTTACTTACATTTTCAAATTTAATCAAAATTATTCCCTCCAATTATAAAAAATATAGGCTCATGCTTTTTAAATTTACATGAGCCTAAAGTTATTTCTTTTACTAATTAATTTTATTTATTTAATTCTTTTAGTAATTTTTGTGCTTCACGCTCACTATTATAATTTTCATCTTTTGCTTCTGTATATCCTGAATGACTGTAAATTGCTATTACTTCTTTACCTTCAGGTGTTTGTGCAATTTCTAAGAAAGATTCTTTAATTGCATTTTTTAACTCCGGACTAACCTCGTCATCTCTTGTAACTGCTATCATATCATTGTATATTGGCTTAGTTACACCAACTACTGCTGTTTCTGTCCATATATCTTTTTTACCATGTGATGTTTTCCAGTTTTCTTCATAATCTCTTCTTACATCAGCATACCCAGTCATAATATCAGCTTGTCCTGCTGCAAGTTTTGCTACTGCATCTGCATATGAAGGAGTTTGAATTAAGCTATCACTTATTTCTCCAAGACCATTTATTCCATAGTTGTCTTTAAGCCATAATGATGGATAAACATATCCTGCTGGAGAAGTTGTGCTACTTGGTACTGCCCATTTAACAGTTTTTATATCTTCAACTGTTAATTTTTCTCCATTATTTATTTTTTTAGCTAGCGCTTGTCCTTTTTCCGAAGGTCCCGCAATAATTAGACTTCTATAACTATCTGCTTTATTATCATTTAATCCAACTGTTGGATCTGTATTCCAATCTTTTGCATTATCTGAATCATGATTTAATGAATCCCTTGTTGCTGTTAATAAAGCCTCTGCTCCTGTGTCATGAAGTACATATGTGCTTCCTGGAATAAATCCTACATGAGCTGTTCCAGCACCTAATGCTTCTGCAACAGTTTCAAAGTTTGTTCCTACATTTACTGAAACTTCTTTAAACTCAAAACCTTTTTCTTTTAATTTTTCTGTTAACATTATTTGAAGTGGTTCAGTTGCCTTTTCAATTTCCTTTGTGTCTCTCGATGGTACAAATTGTACTACTAACTCCTCTGGTCCTTTAGAGTCTGACGCCCCACACCCTACAAATATTGAAGCTCCTAAAACTGCCGCTCCCACTAATGAAACAATTTTTTTAAATTTCATTATTATTCCTCCCTAAAAATAAACTTATAACTTCTTTCCCTTAAGTTATTTTGAGTATATCATAATTCTACATAATTTTGAACATTTTATTAATATTTTTTCTAAATTGATAAAATTAAGTCTTTTTTAAGTTGTTTTTTAATAAAATTTAAATTTTATTCACATTTTGTTTTTAAAGTATATATCTTTAAATGTTTTTTTACAGTTTTATGTTATTACTTTCCACTTAAAATGTATTTTCTTCTTTTTTATTATAAAAATTATTTTTTAAATGAAATTGAAATAAAAAAAAGACTATTTCTAGTCTTTCTTACGCACAAATTCTTTTATTAAATTCTAAAATTCGTTTCTTTAAATTTATCTCATCATTTATTATATCTATCATTATTATTTTTGAATTGTCATATCTATCAAATACACTTTTTGATTTTTCATAATCATTAAATACTTTCCAATATCCACATAGTAAACATTTCTTATTAGTACATTCCATAAAATCTTGTACATCATCTAGTGGTATCCCTAAAAAAATTCCAAGTTCATGTGGACAATGATACTCTTCATACCTTTCTATTAATCTTATTAAATTATTTTCTAATCTTAAATTTAGATTATAACCTAAATTTTCCATAAATTTTTTGCTTCTATTTTCATTTAAACAATTTAAAAGATTCTCCTCATTATATATAAGAATAATTATTGCTTTTTCATTCTCTCTTAATGATACTTCTTTTAAATTTGATGCCTCTAAAAATTCTTCCTTAATATCTAACCAAATAGAATATTCTTCTTTTTCAACCTTTAAAGTTATTGTTGATGAAGGTTTATCTCCTGATATCACTGGAGCTAAAGTAAATAATAAATATTTTTCTAAAGTCTCTCTCGTATTCATATTTTTTAAGTCTACATAAAAGTCTAAAATTTTTTCACTCATTTTCACTCATCTCCAATTGATATTTATTTTCATTAAACTAATGATATTATAATTGATAATGATTGTCAATATTATTTTTGCAAAATTAAAACTAGTATTTAATTTCATACTAGTTTCTATATCTTTGTTCTTAATTTAAATAAGAGTTATATAAAAGCTCAGGCTCCTCTTATATAACTCTTATAAATATGTATTTTAACTATTGCTTTCTAAGTTTATCTCTTTTGTTACTGCTTCTATAGTTTGTTTTGAATTAACCACATTAGTTTGCTTTATCACTTCAACTTTTGTCTCTTTTGAAAAATAATAGCTTATTCCAGCAAGAATTATGAAAACTATTATTACTACTATAATTATTGTTCTTCTCATGTACTAGCTCCTCCACTCTTTACTTATTTTATGACTAAAATTTTCTTTTTTCAAGCTTTATTCTTTTTATTCATATAAATTTAATAAAAACCTCTATATTTTTTACAATATAGAGGTTCCATTTTTACTTATTCTCTTTTAAAATATCTGCAATTGCTGCTATGCTACCTAATGATGAAAGACTTTCTGTTGGTAGTATAAGTTTATTTGCAGGACCTGTTGCCATTTCTTTTAATGCTTCAACTTGTTTAAGTGCTATTACTCTTTCATCAGTTCCTGATTCAATAATAGCTCCATTTACTTTTTTAATTGCTTCCGCTTCTGCTACGGCAATAGCCTCTATTGCTTTAGCTTTACCTTCTGCTTCTAGAAGTTGTGATTCTTTAAGCCCTTCTGCTCTTCTTATCTGAGCCTCTTTTTGTGCTTCTGCTTCTAAAATTCTTGATTGTTTTTCTCCTTCTGCTTTTTCAATTTGAGATTGTCTTTGACCTTCTGCTTGTAAAATCATAGCTCTCTTATCTCTTTCTGCTTTCATTTGTTTTTCCATAGCATTTTGAATTTCAGCTGGAGGCACTATATTTTTAATTTCTACTGAAAGTATTTTTATACCATATGCATCTGTAATTTCATCAATTATCATTAAAAGTTCTTGATTTATTTTATCTCTGCCTGATAAAACTTCATCTAGACTCATATTACCAATTAAATTTCTAATGTTTGTTGTAGCAGAATATATAATACCCGCTTTAAAATTTTCTATGTTATATACTGCATCTCTTGCATTTATTAACTTATAAAAAATAACATTATCAACTGAAATTTTAACATTATCTTTAGTTATAACTGTTTGTGGATCTACATCTAATATTTGTTGCTTTGTTGATACTTTCTTTCTTACAAAGTCTGCAAATGGAATTGTGAAATGCCATCCTGGTTCTAATACTCTATGAAACTGTCCAAATCTTTCTACTACATAAAGATATCCTGTATTAACTATCTTTATTGATGATAAAAGTGCTATTAAAATAATAACTAATATAACTATTGGAATAATGTATACTAACATTTTAATCTCTCCTCTTTTTTTCTATTTTTAATTTACTTCCTTCAATTCCTATAACTTTAAACTCATCACCTTTTAAGATTTTCTCTCCCTTGTTTATACCAGTCCAATACACCCCGCTAATTTTTACAAGTCCTGTTTCTTCAATAGTTTCTTCCGCTTTATAAGTTTTTCCTATATATTCTTCTTCCATAGTTTTTACTCGTTTCGTACTCTCTTTTAATTTTTTCTTTACTACTGGATATAAGAATACTATTAATAGAATACTTATAACGCAAAATATTATTATTTGCCCTAAGGTTCCAATTCCTAAAGCCTTTCCTATTAAAGCTCCTATTGAACCAATAGAAAATGCGCAAAATAAAAATTGACTTGTTAGTAAATCTATTAATACACCACCTATAACAACTGCTATCCAAAAGACCATTTTTTACTCCTCCTTTCTTTTTTCCATTTCTTTACTTTATAATATATCTTTTCTTAACCTTTTACAATTTCCAAATTACTCCATTAAATGTTATTTATTACCTTTTAGATGTTTTTCCTCTCCTTTCCTCTTCTTTTCATTGATTTTCTAATATTTTCATTCTATTATTTATATATAATATGAAAATAATAAATTATATATTTATTTAGGAGTTGATATAATGGATTTTTTAAAAGTTAGTTCTGCTTGCCCTAAAACAAGGGTTTCAGATATAAACTATAATCTTACTAATATTTTAAGCTGTATTAATGAAGCTGTTACAAATAATTCTAAACTAATAGTTTTCCCCGAGCTTTCATTAACATCTTATACTTGTGCTGACTTATTTTTAAATAATGCACTTTTATCTAAAAGTATTGAAGGAATTGAGACTTTATTAAATAAAACTAAGAACCTAGATATTTTAATAGCTTTAGGTGCACCCCTTTTAGATAATAATATCCTTTATAATTGTGCCTTTATTCTTTTTAAAGGAAAGATTCTTGGAATTATTCCAAAATCATATATTCCAAATTATAATGAGTTTTATGAAAAAAGATGGTTTACTGAAGGTTTAAATATAACAAATAGACTTATTGATTTTTCTTTCCAAGAAAATATTCCTTTTGGAACAAACTTAATCTTTGATGCTGGGAATGCTAAATTTGGATTTGAAATTTGTGAAGACCTTTGGGTAACAATTCCACCAAGTTCATATCTTTCTTTAATGGGTGCTAATATAATAGGAAATCTTTCTGCATCTAATGAGTTAGTTTCAAAGAAAGATTATAGACAAAGTCTTATCCAAAACCAAAGTGCTAGATGTATGGCTTCTTATATTTATTCATCTGCTGGAGTTCATGAATCTACAACTGATCTTTTATTTAGTGGACATTTATTAATATCTGAAAACGGCTCTATATTAAAGAAAAATAATAGATTCAATCGTGAAAATGAAGTTATTTATAGTATTATAGATTTATTCAAACTTAATTCTGAAAGACTAAAAAATCTAAGTTTTAGAGATGAAAGTAAAAATTTAAATATTAAACCTACTATTATTAAGTTTAAATTTAATAACACTACTATTAATAATTTTGATAAATTTATAGATAAACATCCTTTTGTTCCTTCAAACCTTTTAGAGCGTTCTGAAAGATGTATGGAAATTTTCAGTATTCAGTCTGCAGCTCTCGCTAAAAGACTTGAACATACTGGACTTAAAAAAGCTGTAATTGGAATTTCAGGTGGGCTTGACTCAACTTTAGCTTTACTTGTTATTTATAAAACATTTAAGCTTTTAGGATATAATAGTAAAGATATTATAGCCATAACAATGCCTGGCTTTGGTACTACTGATAGAACTTATAATAATGCCTTAGATTTATGCAGAGAATTAAACTGTGATTTACGTGAAATAAATATTGTAGATGCAGCTCTTCAACATTTTAAAGATATTGGTCACAATAAAAAAATTCATGATGTAACTTATGAAAATGTTCAAGCAAGAGAAAGAACACAAATCCTTATGGATTTAGCAAATAAAGAAGGTGGTCTTTTAATTGGAACAGGTGATTTATCAGAACTTGCTTTAGGATGGTGTACCTATAATGGAGACCATATGTCAATGTACTCTGTTAATCCATCTATTCCTAAAACTCTTGTAAGATATTTAGTACAATATGTAGCTGAAAATGAATCTACTGAAAAAGTAAAGGCTACTCTTTTAGACATACTTGATACTCCTGTTAGTCCTGAATTACTACCATCAGATAACAATGGAAATATAGTTCAAAAAACAGAAGATATAGTAGGACCTTATGAACTACATGACTTCTTCTTATATCACTTTATGAAAAACGGTTCTTCTAAAGAGAGAATCTTCTTCTTAGCAAAACATGCATTTAAAGATAATTATAATGAAGAAGAAATTTCAAAATGGCTTGATAAATTTATGTGGAGATTCTTTAGTCAACAATTTAAAAGAAGTGCTCTTCCTGATGGACCAAAAGTTGGTTCAATTTCTTTAAGCCCTAGAGGTGATTTAAGAATGCCGTCAGATGCTTCTGTAAATTCATTTAAGTAAAATTATTAATGGAACTATTTTCGATAGTTCCATACTTTTTTGGCATTTTACCATCTTTTTCGTCAATATTCCTTATTTATTTTCATATGGAATAATTTTTAAATCCTCTGTCAATGCACCTATTTTAAAGGGTTTTAAGTCTATTAATATTTTTTATTTAAATTGCTTCCTTTACAATCTATACTTCAATAAGATATACTTAGTAAGTTGAGACAAAAAAGATATTAATATTTTTTATATAAAATACATACAAACGAAGGGAAATGTAAATGGAAAATTTAAAATTTGAAAATTTAAACCTTAAGCAATCATTAATGCAAGCTATTAATGATTTAGGCTATGAAAGCCCATCACAAATACAAGCACAAACTATTCCTTTAGCTTCTGAGGGGTTTGACCTTATAGGGCAAGCACAAACAGGAACTGGAAAAACTGCTGCTTTCGGTCTTTCTATATTAAACAACTTTGAGAAAACTAATGGGATTGCTTCAATCATCCTTACTCCAACTAGAGAGCTTGCTATTCAAGTTTATGAAGAACTAAAAAAACTTACTAAATATGAAAAAGTTAACGTTCTACCTGTCTATGGTGGAGATTCTATTCAAAAACAAATAAAAGCTTTAAGCGGACACGTTGATATAGTTGTTGGAACTCCTGGTAGAGTGTTAGACCTTATAAAAAGAAAAAGACTTCATTTAGATAAAGTTCAATTCTTAGTTTTAGATGAAGCTGATGAAATGTTAAACATGGGATTCATAGATGATATTGAAAGTGTTATAAAGGAGTTACCTGAGGAAAGACAAACACTTTTATTCTCTGCTACTATGCCTCCTCAAATTAAGAAACTTGCAAACAGATATATGAAACCTGATTCTAAGCACGTTGAAATTAAAAAGGTTGCTATGACAGTTTCTAAAATAAAACAAGTTGCATTCTTTGTAGATCACAGAAATAAATTTGAAGCTTTATGTAGAGTTTTAGATTTCGATGCTCCTGAATTTGCAATTATATTCTGTAAAACTAAAAAAGGTGTTGATGAATTAGTTCAAAACATGCAAGCTAAAAACTATGTTGTTGAAGGTATGCATGGAGATATGACTCAAATGCACAGAACTAAAACACTTAAGAGATTTAAAGAAGGTTCTTTAAACTTCTTAGTTGCAACCGATGTTGCTGCTAGAGGAATTGATGTTGAGGGTGTAACTCACGTTATTAACTATGATTTAACTCAAGATGTTGAATCATATGTTCACAGAATCGGAAGAACTGGAAGAGCTAACAGAGAAGGTACTGCTTACTCATTCATTACTCCAAGAGAAAACTCAATGCTTAGAGATATTAAAAGAGTAACTAAAGCTGATATCGTTAAAGGAACACTTCCTACAGTTAACGAAATTCTTGAACAAAAGCTTAATAGTAAGTACTTCCAAATTGAAGAAACTTTAAAAAATAAAGCTTACAAGAAATATCTTCCATTAGCTATGAATATATTAGAAAACTTTGAGCCTATGGATGCTATTGCTGCATTATTAAAAATGGAATTTGACAAAGAAATGTCATTTGAATATAAATCTGATTCTCTAAACTCTGCTGAAGGTGGTCATGAAGTTAGATTATTCTTCTCTATCGGTAAGAGAGATAACTTAAATAAAAAATCTTTAATTAACTTTATTGCAAATAGAGCTAAGATTAAAGGAAGCAAAATAAATAATATCGACATATTAGACAACTTTACATTTGTTTCAGTTGAAAATGATGTAAAAGATAAAGTAATGGAAAAATGCTCTGGTGTTAAGTTAAACGGTAGAAGAGTTAATATCGAAGTTGCAACTAAAAAGAGATAATTATTTTAAGGTTACTAAATAGAAGTTTAGTAACCTTTTTTGTATACAAATAAAGCTAGAAATTTTTTCCAGCTTTATTCTTTACATATTATTTTCAGCTAAATATGTTACTGCACTTAATGCTGCAATATTTCCTTCTCCTGCTGATTTTATATATTGGTAAGGCTTCCCTATACAATCTCCTGCTGCATAGCATCCTTTTATATTAGTTCTCATTAATCTATCAACCTTAATATGACCATCTTCTATCTCTAGTCCTGGAACTAATTGTGTTGGTGGTACTGCATTCTTAAGTAAAAATACTCCATCAGTTTCTATTTCTTCTCCTGATTTTAGAATTACTTTAGAAACTTTTGATTCCCCAACAATTTCTTTTGGTTTTTCATTTACTAAATTAATATTTGAATCTAATTTCATTTCTCCTCTATACATAGGAATATAATTTACATTACTTGCAATTTCCGCCACAAAGTTAGCTTCTTCTTCACCTTCTTTAGAATATGCAATTATTGTAACTTCTTTTCCTCTATAAAGTGGTGCATCACAAGTTGCACAATATCCTACACCCTTACCTAAAAACTCTTCTTCTCCTAATAAAGGTCTTGTATATTCTATTCCTGTTGCTAAAATAACTGTTTTAGCTTCATACATTTTTTGATTAACCATTAATGTAAAATAGTCTCCCATAGAATACACATTATTAACTCTTTCTTCTACTATCTCTATCTCCATCTCTTTTATATGGTTTTGGAAATTTTTAAGTAAGTCTTTTCCTTTTATTGAGCTAAATCCTAAGTAATTATTGATAGCAGGTGCTAAAGCTAATTTAGTACTTATCTCTTTACTTCCAAAAATTATAAAAGATTTATTTCTTATTCTTGCATTTAATGCAGCTGAAAGTCCTGCAGGACCGCTTCCTATAATTGCAATATCATATCTTTCCATATTTTTATCATCCTTGTTTTATCTATTTTGATCTATTGCTGCTACTATCTGCCCTTTTGGTAAAAATCCTACTATTGTTTGCATATCTTTTCCATCTTTGAATACTTTCATAGTTGGAATACTTTGAATTCCATATGCACTAGCTGTTTCTGGACTTTCATCAACATCAATCTTTACTATCTTAACATCACTTAATTCACTATTTAACTCTTCTAATATTGGAGCTAACATTTTACAAGGTCCACACCAAGTTGCAAAAAAGTCTACTAAAACTAATCCTTTCTCTTCTAACACTTCTTGTTTAAAATTTGTATCGTTTATAATTGTCATTTTTTCTTCCTCCTATATACCCCTTAGGGGTATTCTTTTTTTAATTTTAATCCTTTTTATTTTTTTAGTCAACCCTTTCACTTTATTTTGCTTTTCTACTCTATATTTTATTCTACTTATATATAATTTATTGTAATTTAATTCTTTTTGATAACATTTTATTCATATTTATATGTAAAAAAAGCTACTTCATTAAAAAGTAACTTTAATTTTTTATTTATTTTATAAGTTCAGTTCCTTCTGCACTCTGTTTTATTTTTCCTTCTTTCATTAGTCCACCTAATGCCATCTTAAAATAGTTCTTACTTGTTTTAAATATCTCTTTTATATCTTCTGGATTTGATTTATCATTAAACTCCATAAATCCACCGTGTTTTTCTAAATAATTTAAGATATTTTCTCTAATTTCTTCTCTTGCATCTAATCTTTTCTTTCTTGTAGATAATCCAATTACTCCATCTTCATATACTCTTTTTACTCTAGCTTCTACTGTTTCTCCTGGATAAATTACTTCTGTATGTTCATTTCCAAGAATAATTCCTCTATACTTTCCATCTATACAAACCTTTAATGTTTCTCCACCACTTCTCGCATATGTAATACATTCTATAGTATCATTAACTTTAAATGTATCTTCTTCTGCCATATCTAAATAATCATCTATTTCTGTTGTTCCTGCAAGTCTTCCTGTTTTATCTATATATGCATATATAAGATATTTCTTTCCTTTTAAAAGTTTATATCTTTGCTCTCTCATTGGAACAAAAAGATCTTTTTCTATTCCATTATTTAAAAATGTTCCAAAAGGACTCTCTGATACTACTTCTAAATATCCAACTTCTCCTACTGTAATTTTAGGTTTTTTCATAGTTGCAACCATTCTATCTGTTGAATCTATGTATACAAAAACTTCAAGCTCATCTCCAATACTTAGTTTTGAACCTTTTGCTAAAACTTTTGGAAGTAAAACTTCATCTCCTTGCTCATCAATTAAGAAAAAACCAAATTCCCTTTCCTTATTTACTTTTACTTTATTATATTTACCTACTTTAATCATCTTTTTCTCCTATAACTTTTAATATTTTTTACTTATCTCAACATAATGTTTGGCTGATTCTCTTATTCCTTCTGTCTCTTCATCTCTTAATTTTCTTACTGCACGTGCAGGACTTCCTATTATTAGTACGCCTTCTTCAAATTCTTTATGTTCAGTTACTAAAGCACCTGCTCCAACTATAGAATTTTTAGAAATCTTTGCACCATTTAAAATAATAGCCCCCATTCCTATTAAAACATTCTCTTCAATAACACATCCATGAACAATTGCACCATGACCTATAGTTACATTATCTCCTACATTAACATCATACTTAGTATCACCATGCATAACAGCATTTTCCTGTACATTAGACCCTTCTCCAATAACTATCTTACTCATATCACCACGTAATCTAGCTCCAAACCAAATACTTGAATCTTTTCCTATTGAAACATCTCCTATTATATCTGTACTTTCTGATATATATGTACTCTTATCTATTTTAGGTATTTTTCCTTCAAATTTTAAAATCAAAAACCTCACCTCTTTATATTTATATATTTATTTTATCATTTAAAGCTTTTATTGTCATTATTCTAACCTTTTATGAACTATATATAATATATAACAATAATTAAATAAGGATGATTTTATGCCACATATCAATTCTGTAAAAGATATAAATACATTTAAAAATGAACATTCATTTTTTTATGGATTTATTCACTGTCATAGTTCTTATTCTATTGGAACAAACACCCCTACTGAGTGTTTTAATCTAGCATATAGAAATACACTACATTTTTTAATGATTGCTGATCATAGTGATTTTTTAGATTCAAAATCTGAAAAATGGACTAAAGCTTTAGAACAAACTTACCATTTTAACAAAAAAAAAGAAAACTTTACTGCTATATATGGTTTTGAAGGAAAATCATCTTCTCTTGGTGATTTAAATATTTTAAATTCAAATACTTTTTTTAAAGGTACTCTAAACAACTTAAACCTCTTACCATTATGGCTGATAAAAAATAAGGATGCTATATTAATCATTAGTAATCCTTTAAAGCCTATTTTAAGCCAGGAATATCACTCACTTGTAAGTAGCCTCATTAATTGTATTGAAGTAACTAGCGGGCTTAATAACCGCTATCTACGACGTGATAAGTATTATATTAATCTTTTAGATAAAGGTTTTAAGCTTGCTCCTATAAATGGTGTAACTGAATCTAGATTAACTACTTGTGATATAGAAAGTTCAACTTGCATAGTCTCTAAAAGAAATACTAAAGACTCTTTAATCCAAGCTATTCGTTTAAGACGGGTTTATTGTACTGAATCTAGAAGTCTTCAATTAATGTTTTTTATAAATAATTATTTTATGGGTGATTTTATAGACTGGACTGACACTCTTAATTTTACAATTCTTCTTGAGGATAAAAATTATTGTATTGAAAGAATTGATATTATTTCAAATGGAGGCACTATAGTTCATTCTATTAAAAATATTTCACTAAAAAAAATACGCTACATTTATAATCATATAGCGAATACTAGTGAAACTTGGTATATAATCAAAGTTTATCAGGAAACAAATAAAATTTCTTTAAGTTCTCCTATTTTCACACAAAAAAATCCAAAGGTCTAAGCCTTTGGATTTTTCTCATTTTTCATATTTTTTACTCTGTTTGGCTTTGCTTTAGGTTTATTTTTTATAACCTTTGCTTTTGCCTTTGGTCCACCAGTTTGTTGAATATCTAAGAACCATAGGAATGCTATTATTATTAATGGTGTTGAAATTAATCCAAACCATGTTTCTGTTACTATTCCTGTTAATTGTATTAAAAATAATATTATTGCAACTGCTAATGGTATAAATTTATTTATTCTTACCTTTGGAAATACATATTGTTTACATACAAATAAAATCCCTATTGTAATAGCTAGTAATACAACAAATGTAATTATAGTTGTTATTATATTCATCTATCTTATGCCCTCCTAAACCGATTTATACTATATATAGTAATTTAAAATAGAATTTTTTTCAATACTTTAACAATTTATTTTCTTTATATATTTCGCACCAGAAATATTTTAGCTTATTTATTTATCAAAATAATAATATTTAATAAATTTTTTAAACATTTTACTATTTTCGCTTTATGAAATGTCATTTTTTTGTTAAAATAGTATACGATTTATATATTTATCAGATTACTGAGGTGATAATATGGCTAACAACAACAATAATAATTTACAATTAGATGAGTTAGATCTTCAAATTTTAGATTTACTTATTAAAGACTGCAGAACTCCATATCTAGAAATCGCGAGAATCTGCCATGTTAGTGGTGGAACTATTCATGTTCGTATGAAAAAAATGGAAGATATGGGGATTATAAAAGGTACTAGAATCATACTTAACCTTCCTAAATTAGGATACGATGTATGTTGTTTCGTTGGTATTTTTGTTGATAAAACATCTTCATTTGATTTTGTCTTTGACGAAATGCATAAAATTAAAGAAGTTGTTGAACTTCACATAACAACTGGGGCTTACTCTATGTTTGCTAAAGTTATATGTAAAAACATAAGTGATTTACAAGAAATACTTATGAATAAAATCAATACTATCGATGGTATTCAAAGAACTGATACTTTTATTTCATTAAATCAACCAATCGATAGAAACATAACATTATAAACGATTCTTTATATAGCTTAATTAATTTTTGAATCTTTTGAAATAATACTTTTTAATGATGGAAATACTTTTCATCCTTAAAAAGTATTTTTTTAAATTTAAACACTTTGAAACTTTATTTTTTTTATTAAGTTTCATTTAAGGTTATTCCCTTATAATTAATTTAATAGATTAATTTAGGAGGATGCTATGGACATCAATACTTTTGTTTTAGTATTTTTTATATATTCCTTTTTAGGATGGTGTGTTGAAGTTACATATCAATATTTTAAACATAAAACATTCATAAATCGTGGCTTTTTAAATGGACCCTTCTGCCCTATATACGGATTTTGTGCTACAATTCTAGTTTTTTGTTTATCAAGTATTTCATTAGGTGTTCTTCCACTATTTATTTTGACTTCTGTTTTAACATCAGTTGTTGAATATGCAACAAGCTATTTTTTAGAGAAATGCTTTTCTTTAAAATGGTGGGATTACTCAGAAGATCCATTAAATCTTCAAGGAAGAGTGTGTTTTCATTTTTCTTTAGCTTGGGGACTTGGGTCTGTATTTGTTATTAAAATACTTAATCCATTAATTCTTGAATCATTAAATAACCTTAATACTGGAATATTAGAATTTTTAGCAATTTTAATTATTACTTACCTTTCAATTGATTTTTGCTATACTCTATACAATTTAATTATGGAAAAAAGAAAAATTTTAATTAAAAATAATGGTTTCGATTATACAGATAAATTTTAAAAAAAGATAACTGCAAATTTTGCAGTTATCTTTTTTTTATTATAATTTTTTAATTTCTTCAAATAATTCTAAAGCCGCGTCTCTTGGACCTGTTTTTTCTTGACCCTCTACTCCTAAACAAGTTTTTATTTGCCCAACCTTAACTGTTCCTTTAAACATTGCATTAAAAAATTTATCTATTAAGATATCAGTTTCTTCTTGTTTTTGTGCTGGCCCAAATGGATTTGCAAAATAACTTTCTACTAACCCTTTTTCACTAGTTGTTCCTTTAGCCATTCTTGCTCCTGCTCTAAATACTTTTATAGCTTCTTTTGGATTTGTAAAATACTCAATTGATGTATCTCCTTCTTTTACTTCTGTGTAATTATTAGCATAATAGAAGAAATTAACTTCATACCCTTTAACAATCTCTTTATATGGAGATACCGGAAGTACAAGCCTTGCATTTATCTTATCTGGATTCATAAAGATACTTCTATCCATTTCTTTAAATGCATATCCTTGATCCAGGTCATCAAGTCTTATAAATGCTCCTATTTCGGTTCCATATCCTATTATTTTTCCATCTTGTAATTTAAAAGTTCCCATATCATCAAAAAGAATTTTCATATCTGAAATATAATCTTCACTTAAAGCTCTAAATGCTTCTAAACTTTCTGATTTACCTGCTCCACTATCTCCCATTATTACTACATTAGCTGATTTTCCATCTTTCAATGTAATATTAACCATAGCTCCATGTATTGGCAAATGACCTTTTTGTATCATTTTAAGGTTATGAAGTGTTAATGTCATTTTCTTTAAATATCCAAAATAATCAACATTTTCAGAATGATTAATATATCCTAACATAATGTCATTTTTCTCATCATTATAAAATACTGCTTTGTCTTCTCCTTCATCATCTTTTGCACCAAATACATATACAATATCTGGTTTTACACCTCTACACTCCTCTTTTCTTGCCATTTCAAAAAGATTACACAATGTAATTCCATGTGCCATATAATCTCTATGAAAATATATATATGCTAAAAGCTCTCCAACTTTTGCAGGATAACAATACCAATGATCCTTATTTAACCTTGTATACTTTAAAGGATTTTCATCAATTTCATTGAACATTCCCGTTCTTGTATTTCTTTTAGGATAAGTTATAAACGGCGTTTCTAATAAAATACTATCTATAAATGGTATTTGTTCAAGCTTTTCGTACCCTCTTGGAATTGGCCATAAAATTTCATTTAACATAAGACATGAATTTCCACCTGCAGGAATCTGTCTAAATACTTTTGGTTTTTTTCCTAAAATATTTTTTTCTACTTTTCTATATAGCTTTAAAATAAGTTTTGATAATCCATCATTTGCTTCTACAAAACTCATAGCTGCAAGCCCTGTTGCTGTTTCTCCACCATGAATTACTGTATATCTTTCAAGTCTTCTCCAGAATAAATAAAATTCTTCTATAAATACAATTGCATTATCTTTATCTTCTAATAATCTTCCATATCTATTATTTAACTCTTTTATATCATTTATATTCATAACAGTTAAATATCTAAATACCTTTATTAAATCTTTTCTTATATCTACAATATTATTAGTTTCTAATGATTTCACTATATATTTATAGCTTAACGTTTGCTTTCTTTCTATCTTTTTTAAAAAAGCATCCGTTACTCTTCTAAAACCTTCACTCTCAAGTAATGTTTCAAAGTTTGAACAATATTTTGTTGTGAAATTAATTATTACTTTATCATTGCTCATGGAAAAATCTCTTTGCATATTTTATGCCCCCTTTTGAAATTTTTATTCGTTTAAAATTGCATTTTTTCTTCTAAATTTACTATTTAAAATAATTATATCATATCTTTTGAAAGATTGTTAAACTTTTTTTTCATTTTTCTAAATTCAAACGTTTACTTAATATTTGTAGACATTTTCCATCATTTTTCATTTTTAAAATTCTTTTATGTTTCTTCTGATAATTACATCTAAAAAAACAAGTCAAAAATTTTTTTGACTTGTTTTTCTAACTATTTCTTTATTTCAATAACTTCTTTTTCTTTATTTCCATCTAATGAATTATCAATAGCTGTTTTAAATAATTCTTTAGCTGTAGCTGCCGAACTTGTTGCTCCTGTAATTCCATCAATTTCATGATTTTGTGCTGCAACTACTTGCTTTTCAAATTCTACTTCAAATACTTCCGGACTAGTTTTAACTTTATCCATCATCATTTTATTGTATTTTTCATCATTTCTTTTGTCACCATCTTTTGTGAACTCATTATATTTAGCTTCAGCTATTTTCCCATCTTTAACAACTATTGAAGCTTTTGCTCCCTTACCTTCTGCATCTGGCTTAGACTCTACTTCATAAGTTCCGTCTTGCATTGTTTTTGCTGCTGGCTCTTTAGGCTTTTCTTCTGCAGTTCCCCCACATGCTACTAATGACATTGTCATTGCTGCTGTACATAAAGCTAATAATAATTTCTTTTTCATAATTCTTATATCCCCCTCGATTCTTCTTCACCTTGGATTATACAACAAATCTAACTGTACATATTAATATATATTTTCTATACTATATAACTTTTTTTTATTACCATTTCTCTTTTTAATCACTTAAAATTTAAGTATATTTACTTTTAAGGAGAAAGCTTTTGAAATACATTAAAAACTTAAAAAAATTTGATATTTTTATAATTATTTCTTTAATTATTACTTCTTTTACACCTCTATTTTTCTTTAAAATTGCATACTCTAAAGATTTCAAAGAAAAATTTGTAACTATTCGTATTAATGGTGTTACTAAAGAAGAAATTAATCTTAAAGATGATAAAACATTACATATTAATACTACTCATGGTGAAAATAAAATAATTATTTCAAATGGTAAAGTTTCTATGATTGATGCAGATTGTACAGATAAATTATGTGTAAATAGTAAACCAATCTCTAATGTTTATGAGACTATCGTTTGTTTACCTCACAAGGTTATTATAGAAATAAAAGGAGAAACGGAAAAATCTGCTGACGATATGATTTTTTCTCATTAAAATATATGGTTAATCAAAATACTTCAAAGTTAATTTATATGTCCTTATTAATATCTCTTTCTTTAATCCTTTTCACTGTTGAAAGAGCTATTCCAGCTCCACTCCCTGTGCCTGGAGCTAAAATTGGTCTTTCTAATTTAATTATAATGATAAGTATTTATACCTTATCTCCTAAAGATTCATTTATAGTTCTTTCTTTAAAAATAGTTCTTTCATGTATTTTTGGTGGTGGTCTTAGCACTTTTCTTTATAGTTTTACTGGTGGACTATTAAGTTTTTCTTCCACTATGCTATTAAAAATATGCCTTAAAGATAAAGTTTCTCTAGTAGGTGTTAGTGTAGCTAGTGCTTTTTTTCACAACCTTGGTCAAATCTTAGTTGCATCTTTGATTTTAGAATCAAGTTCTATATTTTTATATCTTCCTTTACTCGGTATTCTAGGTATATTAACTGGTTTCTTTATTGGACTATCTTCAAATTATGTTTTGCTTCATTTAAAAAAGCTTAGGTTATATTCCTAAGCTTTTTATATAATCTTTATATTTATATTCTTTTTTTATTTCATCATTTTTAAACATCCATTTCATACATATTTCAAAATCCTCTTTTTTAAAGTCTTTTTCTTCTTCAAATTTAAAATTTATAAAATTTAATTCATATTCCTTTTCGTATTTCATATCTTCTTTTAAAAAAATTTTTTTCTCATCTAATGACATATTATTAAATATCTGACCTGCTTTTCTTATGTCCTTATGAAATTTTTTTATCTTCTCTGTATTTCTTTCATAATAGTCACGTCTAAAGCAATACATCACTAGATTTTCTCCTGTATTTCTAAGACTCCATGATATATTTCCTATATTTTCATGTTCTATCTTATCTACAAATGGATTTATTGCAATCATTCCATCAATTTCTCCATTTTTTAATTTCTCTATTCTTTCAAAAGTATTATTAATCCAAACTATTTCATTTTTAGGGATATGTTCCTTTAATCCATATTCTAAGAATAGTCTAAACATTCCCGTTCTATTTACTCCAATTTTCAAACCACTTTCTTTAATATTTTTTCCTTTTCCTAATACTAAGTGTATTGTTCTTGTTAAATTGGAAGTAATAACAGAATCTATTCCTTTCTCTAATGCATAAAAGAAGAAAGTTATGTCCCCTATCATAAGATCTGATTCCCCATTTATATATGGATTTTCTCCTATAAATTTAAAATCATCTATAATATTTAAATTCACATCTTTTAATAATCCTATTTTCTTTCCTAATATAAATGAAATACTTAAGGGATTACTTTTTATTATTGTAATATTCATATAACTTTCCCCTCCATTAAAATATTACTTAAGAACAATATACTCATTGATATATTAAAGCTATAAATTAATAGTAATGGCTTTGGTCCCCATAATCTTCCCATTTCTTTAAATGGTTTCTTTATTTTTGAATACCCTTTATACCATTTTTCATAACCAAAATAATATATAACCAAAAGACCTATTATAAGAATGTGTAATTCTATACTCTTAATTAAATACAAACTTATAAATGCCATAATCATTAATATTCCTTCTGGAAGTATTATCTTTATTGATTTTTCAAATCCTATCATATGCGGTAATGTTACCCTATGCCCTTTATCTTTATTATAATCTGAGGTATTGTTTGTTGACATTAAAAATATAGTCATAAATACACCTATAATAGAATATAAAACTACCTCTATATTTACTTCTCCAAACTGTATGTATGCTGAAACTAAGCTACTTATTCCACCAACAAATATCCCTGATACAAGTTCACCAACTGGATAAACAATATAGGGCTTTGGTCCTAATGAATAACAAATAGCTGCAAGTGCACTAATTGCTCCAATAAACAAAATAGCTACTTCCTTGGTTATAAATACAATCCCTAATCCTGAGATACTTCCAATAATAAAAAATATTAGAAGTCCAACTATTGCATCAATTAAACTTGCATCTCCTCTTGCTAGACCTTCACTCCCTTTATGTCCTGTTAAAACTTCTTTTATATCCTCTTTCTTTAAATATCCTCTTATTTCATTTGCTACATTTGCAACTATATTAAAGCTAAATCCTGATATAAACATTAAGATTAGTAATCCTATATTTAACTCTCCTTTTAAATATGCCCCAAAAAGTCCTGCACTTAATACTGGTAATCCTGTTGCGAAACCTGTTCTCATTTCTATTACTGTATAAACTCTCTTTAAAAATCTCATAATTTACCCTTTTACACTTCCTTCAATTAACCCATTATATATCTTTTTTTGCAGTATTAAAAAAAAGATAATCATTGGTATTATGCTAATAACTACTGCTGCACAAATAACATTCCATTCTACTTTACTTTCACTCATAAACTTAAATATGCTTTGAGAAATTGTATTTAGTCCTTCTTTTGGCATATATAAATATGGAATATAAAAATCATTATATATACTAATTATTTTTAACATACAAATTGTAAGAGTTGCATTTTTTGATATAGGAAATATTACATCTTTATATAATCCCCTTATACTTCCACCTTCTAAAATATAAGCTTTATCAAGTTCTTTCGGAATCTTTTCCATCATTTGAATATAAATAAATAATGTAACCATATCAACTCCGATATATAATAAAATTGGTGCAATTCTACTATTATATATTCCTAAAGTATTTATAATTTTAAAAGTTATAACTTGAGATACCTCTAAAGGTACTAATGCAACTACTCCATATAATAAAATAACTCCCTTTCTATATTTAAACTGAAATCTAGTTAAAGTGAATGCAAGCATACTCCCTAAAAATACGGTTCCTAAGACCCCAAAGAAAATTAATATAAATGTATTTATAAACCCACTAATCATTTTTCCATCTACTATAGCTCTCTTATAATTTTCTAAAGTAGGATTTATAGCTAATTCTATTCCATTAGTACTATTAAACTCTCCATAACTTTTAAAAGACCCTATAATAATTGTTATTATAGGCAATAAAATTACTATCGCCCATCCAATAAGAAAAAAGTACTTTAACCATTTAATAAATATTTTTTTCATTTTTCTTCCTCTTTTTTATAAAATATCTACCACTACCTAAAATAATAATTATTAGACTGACTATTACTGCCATAGCTGATGCTAATCCAAATTCTTTATCCTTAAATGCTACGTCCATTGTTTTCAAAATAAATGTGCTTGTACCATTAGATCCGTCTGTCATTATCATTGGTATATCAAAAACAGATACAACACCTATTAATAACATTAATAAATTTACTATTATTGTTGTTTTTATATTAGGAATTATTACATACCATATCTTTTTTAATATTCCCCCACCTTCTATTTCAACAACTTTAAAATACTCTTCCTTTATTGATGAAATTGCACTTATATATAAAATAAAACTTAATGCTGTGTATCTCCATAATGAAATAAATGAAAGACTCCAATTCACAAGACTTGGATCTCCAAGCCAATATTTTCTTTGCTCTTCGAGTCCAATTAAAGTAAGAATACTATTTAATGTTCCATCTGGTGAAAAAAACACTCTAAACATCATTGCTATAGTTACACCACTTAAGAGTATTGGAAGTAAAAATATAACTTTATATATATTTTTCCCTTTAACTTTAAATGATAATATTAACGCTAAACTAAATCCTATTATTATTTGAAGTATTCCTGAAATTAAATAATATATGCAATTCTTAAAAACCTCTAAATACTCTTCACTAGTTAATATCTCTATATAATTTTCAAGAAAGACAAACTTTTCTATATTTCCAATTCCATTCCATTCTGTAAAACTGTAATATATAAGCCCCATCATTGGAATTATTCCAAAAAGAATTAATAATATTATAGGCAAAGAAAGAAAAGCTCTTATCACTTTTCTTTCTTTTGATATTTTATTTCTCATTATTTTTAACTGCTTTATCCCATTTTTCTTCACATGCTTTTATAAATTCTTCATAACTCTCATTTTTATTTGGGTAAAGACCTATATTAATAGACTTTTGTAATACTCCATTTAATCTAGCAACTTCAGCTTCTTTTGCTATATCTGTATATTTTTTATCTACTTCTGGATCAACACTTGGTGCTGTTAATACTACATTATTGTCTTCTAATGCCTTTTTTTCATCATTTGTTAATGATTCTATTTTAGGTGCAAGTCCTGCTAAACTTTCAGCATATCCACTTTCTCTTGACGCTATAAAATCTACAAAAGCTTTTGCTGTAACTTTGTTTTTACTTTGCTTACTTACTCCGATTACTTCTGGTGCGCCTAATGCAATTGTTGTTTCGTTCTCATATTTAACTGGAAATGATCCTATTTTTATACTTTCTTTATTTTTTGCCATTTCTCTTATTTCTACAAGTTCTTGAGAACCCATCATAAACATAGCTACTTTTCCATCTGCTAACATCTGTTGTGACTTTCCATAATCTCCTGTTATAGGATCCTCCTCTATTAGCCCATTACTTGATAATATATAGAAAAGATCCATTACTTGTCTTATAGGTTGTCCCTCTTTAAATACTGTTCCTTTTTCTAAAGTTTCTTCTTTAAAGTCTTCTCCTCCATATGAGCTTAAAGCACCTCCCCATACACCTAATGTTCTATTATAATTTGTATAAAAAGGAATTGCATCAGTATTTTTCTTTATCTTTTCACAAGCTTCTACCATTTCCTCTAATGATGTAGGCATTTTTTCTATTCCAGCTCTCTTAAATACCTCTTCGTTGTAGATAATTCCTAAAGAATTTAATGCAGTAGGAATTCCATAAACTTCTCCATTATAATCTGCTTCTGTTACATCTATGTATTTATCATCTAAATCATCCACTGTCCCTAAACTTTCTAAATATGTTTCATAGTCTTTAGGTGTTCCACTCATACTAAAAGGCACAAATAAAACATCTCCGTAATCATTTGTATTCATTCTAGTTCTTATATGATTGTCATAATCATTAGATGCTTCAAATACTACATCTTCAACCTTTGGATATTTCTCCTTAAATCTTTTCTCTACTTCATTAAGAACTTCTTCTGATTCTGTTTTACTTGTAATCACAGTTATTGTTCCACTAACCTCTTCCTTATTATCCTCTTCTGCAACTTGACCACATCCTGTTAAAACCATACTTCCTAATAATAATCCTACTATTAATTTCTTCTTCATTTTTCTCTCCTTTTTATCCCTTAGTTTTCAATAAATATATTTATATTATCTAAATTAAAGTCTATGTCTAAACTTTCATCTAGTTTATTAGCTAATTTAGAAGTTTTAATTTTAAAAATTTCCCCTTCTACTTCTATATCAATTATGTATTCACTGCCTAAATATTTTATATCTCTTATTATTCCCTTTAAACTACCATTTTCTTTTATATATATTTTTTCTGGTCTTATACAAAATTTATAATTTCCATTTTTTAAATCTATCTTTTTAATTACCTTTTCTTTAAAATAAGCCTTATTATCTTTTACTTCTATATCTAAGATATTTATCTTAGGTCTCCCTAAAAATTCTGCTACAAAAATATTTTTAGGATTTTCATAAATTTCCTTAGGTGTTCCTATTTGCTGAATTTCACCATCTTTTAAAATAATTATCCTATCTGATATAAGCATAGCCTCTTCTCTATCATGAGTTATATAAATAGTTGTTCCATCTATCCTTTTATTTAAACTAACAATCTCATTTGCAGTATCCATTCTAAGTTTATAATCTAAATTTGATAAAGGTTCATCCATTAAAAATACTTTTGGCTTTCTGACTATCCCTCTTCCTATAGCAACTCTTTGCCTTTGGCCTCCCGACAACTCCTTTGGCTTTCTATCTAAATATTTTTCTAATTCTAATATACTAGCTGCCCATAGCACTTTTTCTTTTATAATTTTCTTACTTTCCCCTCTAATTTTCATTCCAAGTCCTATATTATCGAAAACAGTTAAATGTGGCATTAAAGCATAATTTTGAAATATCATTGATATATTTCTATCCTTTGGCTCTTTATCTAATATATCTTTATTCTCAATTTTTATTATTCCTGTATCTGCCTCTTTAAATCCGCAAAAAATTTCTAAGATTGTTGATTTTCCACTTCCACTTGGCCCTAAAATAGACACAATCTCACCTCTTGATACCGTAAAATTGATATTTTTTAAGACCTTCTCACTTCCGTAACTTTTGCTTAAATTTTTTACTTCTATGTAACTCATTAATACTCTCTCTTAATCATTCTTCTAGTAACATCTAAAAGAATATGCTTATACTTATTCTCAGGTAGTTTGTCTATATTTCTAAATGCCTTTTTAGAATAATTTTCTGCAATATTTAAAGATTTTTCTATAAATTTATTTTTTTCTAAATAATTTACTATCTCTTCTATATCTTTGTCTGAATACTCTTCCTTTAAAAGCTTTGAAATTTCATTATTATCTTCTTTTAATGCAAGTAAAATAGGCAACGTATATACGCCTTCTCTTAAATCATTGCCTATAATTTTTCCAGTATTATTTTTGTTTCCTTTTAAATCTAATACATCATCAATTATTTGAAATGCCATTCCTATATTATGTCCTATCTCCCAAAACACTCTTGCTATTTTTCTATCCACATCACTTTCCACTGCGCCTATATATAAACTTAATGAAAATAACTCTGCTGTTTTCCCTGATACTCTTTTTAAATAATCTTTTATTTTAATATCTTTCTTAAATCTTGAATTTAATTGCTCTACTTCCCCTAAACAAATTCTCGACATAACTTTTGTATCAACTTCAGCTTCTCTATTAATATTTTTTGTAGTTCCAAGTGTCTTAAAACAAAGACAAAAAAGATAATCTCCAATATATACAGCATAATTTTTCCCATACTTTGACTGTATCGTTTCTTTTCCACGTCTCATTTTAGCCTCATCTATAACATCATCATGAACTAATGTTGCCATATGAAACATTTCTACTACTGAAGCAAGCCCTACCGTTCTCTCTCTGTTATATGTACCAAATTTAGAGGCTAATACTGTAAATCCTGGTCTCAGTAATTTTCCTCCACCATCTAAAAGCTCTAAAATACTTTTTTCAATAACCTTGTCTCTACATTTTGCATTTTCTCTTATGTTACTTTTTATCTCTCTTATCTCATTTTCTATTTCAGGATACTCACACCAAAAGCTTTTCATCTTTTCCTCCCTTATCTTATCTATAGTTTTGATTTAGATAGAGAGAATACTCTATCTAAATCATTTCTTATTTCTTATTTTTTTATTTACTATGGATTTCATATATAGGTTTTCTTTTTCCCATCCACAAATTAGATGCAATCTCACTTATCCACGGCATTATATAATAATCTAAACCAAATGTTCTTCCTGCACCACTCATTAGTGCTATACTTCCAAATGTAAACCAAAGGATTTCTACACCAGCCATTGCTGATAAAATAAAGTTTACTGTCATAAATGCTGAAGCTGCACTTGCTAAGAATGTAAATAATCCAACTATTAGACAAAGGCCTATTCCTATTTCCATAATTACAACTACTCTTTGCGCCCATACTGCAATCTCTGCATTTGGCATAAATACTTGCATTATAGCTTCATAAAACTTTGGCATTATCTCAAATATTGGTTCTGGCATATTAGCTGCTCCTTCTACTACTTCTGATGCACCCGATGTTGCATCTTGAAGCCATGAAAATGGCATTTTAACATTCCCCATCTTCATCCAACTATCCCAACCTATAACTAAATTATCTCCTAGACTAGTTACATATGCTCCTATTCCATCAATAAAACCATCTGCCTTTGAAAATGCACCTTCTGCTCCATCAAATGCTCCTTTCCAAGTTTCTTCTCCAATAAACTTTTTAAGCCCTTCAAAAAGCCATAAAAATCCTATATATATTCTAAGAGGCACTAACCATAATCTATTTCCTTTTGAAGATAAATGACCTCTTAAAATACATCTTCTTTCCTTCATTGCAAAAAATTCATGTTGAAGGTAATTATATACAGCATGTACATCATTTACACTAAATAAATACACCATATTAATTAAATGCTTCATAACCATTGCAAAAAATCCTGAAAGTTTAACTCCCATTAAATTTGCAACTCCATATCTTCCACCAATAGATACCATAAATCCATGATAATTAGGTTTAAACTTTACCTTCTCTTCTTTTCCTTCAATCTTATTTATTATATTCTTAGCTGCTGCAACCGCTGTTTGCTCTGCCGCTTCAACTATCTGCGGATTTCCATTACCTTTTTCATCTTCAAGATATGCCAGATCTCCAACTATGTATACATCGTTTATTCCCACAGCTTCCATGTATTCATTAGTCTTGTATCTTCCTGCTCTTGCCTTTTCTACTTCTAGTTCTTCTAAATCATTGTTTGCTTGTATTCCACATGTCCAGATTAAAGTTTCTGTTGGTATGACTTGTCCATTTTTTAATTTTATTGTATTTTTTGTTACCTCAGTTATTGGAGAATTTTTTAGAACTTCAACCTTATGTTTTGCCATATACTTTTCAGCTTTATCAGCTTGCTTTCTATCTAGCATATTTAGTATTGTTCCCATTGCTTCTACAACTAAAATTCTAATCTCTTCAGAATTTACTCTATATTTTTTAGCTAAAACTTCTTTCCATTCTAAAAGCTCTCCTGCCATTTCAATTCCTGTAAATCCTGAACCTGCCACAACAAATGTAAGCATTCTTTTTCTTTTCTCTTTATTTCTTTCAAAAGATGCTTCTTTTACTCTATCTTTTATATGTTCTTTTATTCTTAATGCATCTTCTAAAGACCATAATGTAAATCCATTTTCTTTAACTCCTGGAACTCCAAAAAATGCTGGTTCACTACCCATTCCAATCATTAAATAATCATATTCAAATACATCATTGCTTGTCTTAATCTTTTTATTATCAGTATCTACATTTTCTATTAAGTCAACAATAACTTTAACCTTACTTTTATGAAATATTCTTGATAACTCGATTTTCACCGATTCTTCTGGCACTCTTCCGCCTGCCACTTCATGTAATTCCGTCATTAACGTATGATATGGATTTTTATCAATCAATGTAATCTCCACATCATCTCTTTTTTTATATTTCCTTCCTAATTTTTTAGCTGCATGTACTCCTGCATAACCTGCACCTAAAATAACAATTTTAGTTGTCATAAATTTATCAATCCCTTCTTTGATATAGCCTTATCTTATTTTCTTTATTCATTCTATATACATATTTTTATCTTGTCCACTATCCAATTTGTATATTTCTAAACATCCCTACTCTTTATAAATGGCTATTTTATAGGCTTTTATAAATTTATATCCTCCTAACTTTCTATTTAGTCATAACTATTTTATATTATATATAACTTTTTTAAATACCCTATTTAATTATGTTTATAATTTTCTCTTTCAATCCTCTAATTCTATTTTTCATCTCTAAATTTATATCTTTTCTATATGATATGTATATATCATAATAACAGTCATTTATTTCATAAATATATAGATCTCGTTTCTCCTTAGCCTCTGAACTGGATATTATTGCACATGTTTGTTTTCCTTCTAAAAAGCCATTTATAATTCCTGTTGAATTGCTTTTTAATACTAAATTTAATCCCTTTTCTCTTACCCTATCCTCAACTTTAGTTGAATGTACATCATCTAATATCCCTACTCTTATATTCTCAAAATTTTCAATCTCTTTTTTACTAACTAGAACAAGTTTATCTTTACCTATATACTCGCATTTTATATCTTCATATTCAATTTTATAATTTCCAATTATAATATCTGATTTTTTATTTATAAGAAGTGCTTCTCCTCTACTTTTTATATCTTTATTCATTTGAACATTAAAAGTATCAAATATACTTCCTATACCACCTGCAATAGACGAAAAAATATAATTCGCATATATATTTGTATTAGTTACTTTTAACTCCTTTTTTGTCATTTCATTTTTATTTAATTCATATTCTAATTCCTTATATATTTCTAATATCTTTTTAGAATACTCATACACAATTTGGCCTTTTTCTGTTATTTCTACACCTTTATTACTTCTCTCTAATAATTTATTATTAAATTCATTTTCTAGTTTAAATAACTGATGGCTCAATGCTGGTTGTGATATATGTGAATTTTTAGCTACTTTTGATATACTCTTTAACTCAACAATATCATGAAAATATTTTAAACTCTCTATATTCATTCTCTTCTCCTTATTTAATTTTGAAATCATTATTTATAAGTTCAAAATTATCTTTTATCCCACTTGATAAGTATACATTCTTATTTTTATCTACAAAAATACACTCTATGCCTTCTAATTTCTCTATAAACTCAATACCTTTATCTATTCCTAAAGTAAATACTAAAGTTGAAAGTGCATCTCCATCTATAGATTTATCTGATATTATACTTACCCCACCTATCTCACCTTCATATGGATATCCTGTTTTAGGATTTAAAATATGATGATATTTCTTTCCACCCTCTTCTAGAAATCTTTCATATATACCTGTAGTCACAACAGACTTGTCCTTAACCTTAACAGCACCTACTACATCCCCTCTATCTGAAAATGGATTTTGTATCCCTATTTTCCATGGGTCATTTTCTCCTTTTTCTCCAAACGCATATATATTTCCACCTAAATCTATTATTCCCTTTTTTACGCCCTCTTCTTCTAATATTTCCTTTATTCTATCAGCTGTATATCCTTTTGCTATACTTCCTAAATCTAATATCATTCCTTTTTTCTTTAGAAATACTTCTTTACTTTCTTCATTTATTTCTAAATCCTTATAATTTATCTTTTTTAATACTTCTAAAATCTCTTTTTCTTCTGGTTTCTTAGCTTCTGGTAACCCTATACTCCATAGCTTTACTAACGGTCCTATTGTTATATCATATTTTCCTTCTGACATTTTTGAGTACTTCTTTCCCTCTTTGATTATCTCAAATATATTATCACTAACCCCTACACCTCTTATTCCTGCATTTTCATTTATATTAGTAACCTCTGTTCCTTCCTTATTTATACTTGCTTTATCCTCTATTTCTTTTATTTCATCAAAGACTCTATCTAATACCTTTTCTTTCCCATCATATATTTTTACATTTATTGCAGTACCCATAAATAATTCAGTCCTACTTTTAATACTCTCTTCTTTTTCTCCACAAGACATAAGTCCAAAGCTTAATATGATAAGTACTAGACCATATATTTTTTCTCTCATATATCCTCCTATCCTTAGTTAATTTTTTATTCACTTAATTAACTATTTATTAATATTTTACATCTTCTTATACTTCTTTTCAATATTTATATAATCTTTTTAAATTTAATTATTAAAAAAGAAAAAACCTTTTAAGCAATTTACTTAAAAGGTTTTTTTTATACTCGTATCATATTTTTTTTCACTCTTTCTTCTAAAACTGAAGCTAAACTTTTTTCCTCTTCTTTACTAATATCCTTTGTATATATAGGCTCTCCAAAAACTATCGTTACTTTTCCATCTTTAAATTTTCTATCTACTTCAAAGCACTTTGAAGTACCATCTATTGAAAAGGGTACTATTGGTGCTTTAGCTTTTGTTGCAAGTTTTGTACTACCTTTTTTAAATTCATGTACTTGCCCATCTTTTGATCTTGTTCCTTCCGGAAATATAACCATATTATAACCCTCTTTTATATACTCAGAACCTCTTACTATAGATCTTATAGCTTCTCTTGGATTTTCTCTATCTAATGGAACACAATTAGTATTTTTTATCCAAAATCCTAATATAGGATATTCTAATGATTCTTTTTTAGCTACAAATCCAATCATTCTACCACGCAATGCACATTTCAATGTAGGAATATCTAAAATACTTTGATGATTTCCAATAAATGCACAAGTTTCTTTTGGTATATTTTCTATTCCTTTTATTTCTAAATCAATTCCTATAATTCTCAATGTATCTTCACTCCACTTTAAAAATACATCTTGTGCATACTTAAATGCATCATCCTCTCCATCATTTTTTTTAATTCTATTAAATTTAAAACTTTTACATTTTAAACTAACAAGACATACTCCATATTGTATATATTTGAAAATTCTCATATATTCACCTCTTAATTTTTTCTTATATTATAATCCCTAAAAAAAATTAACGCAAATTTTATTTTTTGCCTTTATTGGCAATACTTTAATATATATCTTTAACTTCGGAGGTTATTTATGAAACTTAAAAAGCAATTCTTCTTAATATTACTTCTTCTATTTACCACACAATTATCATGTTGTAGTAATAATTCTTATTCTACATTTCCTCTTCAAGTTTATTTTTTTGATGTTGGTCAAGGAGATTCTACTCTTATTAAATATAAAGATTTTACTATGCTTATTGATTCTGGTCCTAGAGACTATGAAGATGAGCTTCTAGATTATCTTTCAAAACTCAATATAACTACAATTGACTATCTAATTATGACTCATCCTCATGAAGATCATATTGGAAATACTGATGAAATTATTGATACTTTAACTGTTAAGAATATCTATGCACCAAATGTAGATAGCCCCTCTGCTCCTGTATCTGATATTCTCTCAGCTTTAAATCGTAAAAAACTTAAAATAAATATTTTAGATGAAAATACCAGTCTTTTTATAGATGATGATATTAATATATCTGTCTTCTATCCTCCACCTAACTTAATTACTGATAATCTTAATAATTATTCTGCCATTATTAAAATTGATTTCAAAGATACTAGTTTTCTGTTTACAGGAGATGCTGAAATTGATGCACATAACTATCTTTATAGTAATTATAATAATTTAGATATAGATGTTCTTAAATTAGGACATCATGGTTCTAAAACATCTACTACAGAAGAATTTCTTAAGTTTACAACACCAAGCATTTCCATTGCTTCTTGTGGTGAAAACAATAACTATAATCATCCTAATAAGGAAACTATAGCACTTCTAGAGAATTTTGATATTCCTCTTTTAAGAACTGATTTAATGGGAACAATTCTTTTATTAAGTAATGGCACTGATATTTATACAAAAAAATAAGCCACAAATCTATTGTGTCTTATTTTCTTTTTTTTCTTCTTCAATTTTCTTTTCTATATACTTTTCCCAATTTAAAAATATATAAAATAAATTAACAACATCTTGCTCATTATAAAGCAAAATTTTTTCAATTTTATCATAAGGCATTCTTTTTATGTATTCTGAATCTTTTAATACTTTATAAAAAGTTTTTGCAAGATTTGAACCACTTATAACTTCGCCTTCCCTTTCAATTTGAAAAATTTTTTCTAAATTTTTAAGTCCTATTGATGTTCCCATTTCTTTTTCATAATACTTCTGTAAATCTATAGAATAAAATTCTTCTTCAAAATCATATTCAATATTAAACTTATTAAATAAATATTTTATAACTGTGAAATCATTATTTCCTGAAAAAGTTGATATAGCTTTCTTACCTTTACTCTTCATATCTTTAAAATAGTTTAAAGATAAATGAAGAATATCACGAACTTCCCTTTTATTCTCAATCATGTACTGAGTTACTAAAAGTTCGCCTTCCTCTTTTTTATATATAGCCGCTCCAAATACGCCAATACATTTAGGTTTCTTATAGACGTAATGTTCTAAATCAAAAAATATTATTTCATCTAATGCTACATTCTCTTCTATATTTAATTTAAACTCTTCATTTATATTTTCTACTTTTATCCTATTCTCTTTAATTATCACAGTATCAACTCTCTTCTAATTGAATTCTATATCTTTTACATTTAATTTATATGTTACATCTTTTCTTTCTACTATTATATTTATTTTCTCTTTTAATTCTTCATCCTTTAAAACTTGTTTTAATAGTTCTTTAGTTGGATTCATACAATATGGATTTTGTACGTTTTTAAACATTGTATAATCTCCTGCTGTATCACCATATGCATAACTTTTAGAAAGATCTATATCATATTTCTGTACTAACTCTTTAATAGCTTTTTCTTTACTTTCACTATCCCACATTGGAATAACTTCACCTGTGTAATTATCTTCACTATCTACTAAATACGTTGCTCCTCTAAAATCATCAAAACCATACTTTTCTGCCATTTGTTTAACTAACTCACTTGGTGAACCTGATATAGTTAATATTATATGCCCTTGCTCTTTATGCCATTTTATTCTATCTCTAGTAAAAGTATACACTCTATCACCTTTCTGTTCAATAACTCTTTGTGCTATAAACTCTATTTGGTGTTTAGACAATCCTTTTATTGCATCCATATATATATCTATCATCTTTAATAGATAATCATCATAATCTCCTTGTCTTCTATCCCATCTTGTATATTCTGGTTTTACTTCATTAAACCATTTTTCTTGCTCTATTAATTCATACTTTATCATTTTTTTAAAAACTTCTGTTATAAGACCTTCTCTATATAGTGTTCCATCTATATCAAAAAATGCTGCTACTCTTTTTTCCATTATTTTTTCCTCCTATGTATGTAACTTTTTAAGTATATTATCTCATTAAATAAAATTAAAATCATCAATATACTTTTAACTATTTAGTTTTTTCTTATTTTATTATTTTTATTTACCTTTTTTTCATTTTTAGTTGACATTAGTTATCATTTAACGTATATTATAACTAAAGAATATGATAATGAATTTCATTGCGAGGTGCGAAATATGAGTTTAAGCGATTTAAAAATAGGACAATCTGGAATAATTTCTTCAATAAATGGAGATGAAAAATTAGCTAAAAGGTTATTAGCTTTAGGCTGTTTAGAAGGAACAGAAGTAAAACTAAAAGCTCTTTCACCTTTTAAAGATCCATTAATAATTTCATTTAGGGGATTTGATTTAGCAATAAGAAAAAATGATGCGAAAAATATTACATTAGCTTAATAAATTTCACAATTACTTAGGAGGAATATAATAATGACTACAGTTGCTTTACTGGGTAATCCAAACGTTGGAAAAACTACCCTATTCAATGCACTAACAGGTTCTAACCAATATGTTGGTAACTGGCCTGGTGTTACAGTAGATAAAAAAGAAGGTTATTTTAATGATATAAAGATAGTAGATTTACCTGGTATTTATGCTATGGATACTTTTTCTAACGAAGAAATTGTTTCTAAAGAATTTCTTTTACAAGATGATGTAGATGTTATCTTAAATATAGTAGATGGTTCTAAACTTGATAGAAACCTTTATTTAACTACTCAACTAAAAAAATTTAATAAGCCTATAATACTTGCTGTTAACATGGTAGATATATTAGAGAATAATGGATTTTTAATAGATTATGAAAAACTTTCATCTGAAATGGATGTAACTGTAATTCCTATATCAGCTGCAAAAAAATTTGGTATTAATGAAATTATAGAAACCATTGAAACTAAAAGTTATAAAACTTCTACTTCAAATGAAAAGTTTAACTTTAATAGTGAAAAAGATGCCTATTCTTTTATTGAAGATGTATTAAAAAAATCTATTAAGTCTTCTAAATCTATAGAAAGACCTTTTACTGAGAAATTAGATAAGTTTTTTTTACATCCAATACTTGCATTTCCTTTATTTATAATTGCAATTGCACTTATGTTTCAATTAACATTTGCTTGGGTAGGACAACCAATTTCTGATTTATTAGATGGTTTACTAAATGAAAATTTAATTCCATGGCTTTCACATTTACTTTCAGGAACTTCACCTTGGTTTAGTTCACTTCTTGTAGATGGTATTGTAGGAGGAGTTGGAAGTGTTATTGTTTTACTTCCTGTTATTTTAACTCTTTTTATTTGTATAACATTTTTAGAAGAAAGTGGCTATATGGCAAGAGTTGCTTTCTTAATGGATAAAATAATGAGAAAGATGGGTCTTTCAGGAAAAGCATTTATTCCACTTATAATAAGCTTTGGTTGTAATGTTCCTGCACTTATGTCTGCTAGAACTTTAGAAAGTGAAAAAGATAGAAAACTTACAGCACTTCTTGTTCCATTAATGTCATGTAATGCAAGACTTGCTATTTTCTCAGCCTTTGTATCAATTTTCTTTAAAGAACATCAAGGACTTATAGTTGCTTCTTTATATCTTATAAGCGTACTTATAGCCTTTGGATTTGGAATTATATTTAAGAAAACTTTATTTAGAAAAGAGGAAGAACCTTTTATTATAGAATTACCTGCATATAGTATGCCACAATTTAATTCAATTGGTTTTCAAACATGGGATAAATGTAAATCATTCTTAAAAAAAGCAGGAACTCTTATTTTTGCAATGAGTGTTTTAATATGGTTCTTATCAAATTTTAATATCCATGGCATGGCTACAGATATAAATAATAGTTTCTTAGCACAAATAGGACATGTTATAGCTCCAATTTTTACACCGCTTGGCTTTGGAAATTGGCAAGCATCAGTTTCCCTTCTATCTGGACTTTTAGCAAAAGAAACTGTTATATCTACAATGCAGATAGTTTATGCTGGCGATTTATCAATTATATTACCTCATTTCTTCTCGTCACTTGCAGCTTATTCATTCCTTATATTCGTACTTTTATATGTTCCTTGTGTATCAACAATTGGAGCTATGAAGAAAGAATTTGGAACTAAGCTTACAGTATTTTCATTCGTATTCCAATGTGTTCTAGCTTGGGGATGTTCATTTATAGTATTCTCTATTGGAAGCTTGTTTATATAGGAGGAAATATTTATGGGAATAGAAATAATTATTACAGGATTAATTGTTATAATAGCAGCTTTTATTATATATAAAAACGTAAAGAAAACATCTAAGGGTGCATGTAATTGTGGTGACTGCCACAAATCTTGTCCGTCAAGAAAAGCAGAAAACAAAAATAATATCACATTTAAATAACTCAAAAGCCAGTTACTCTAAAAAATAACTGGCTTTTATTTATCATCATTTACAAAATTATATTCTTAAAATATAAATGGGGCTTGGAAATCCGGCGAAAGACAAACCAAGCCCCTGTAGTAAGCACTTATACGTACCAACTGCTCACTTAGAATAACATCATTCTATAAATAAGTCAAATTATTTTTACTTAAAACACTTCTAAAACATTTTAATCCTGGATATATTGTAGACACTAATATATTTTCTCTTTCTACAAAATCATATCCATACGTAAACTTCAATCCACTTTCCTCTAAACTTCTTTTAAAACTTTCTAATTCTACTGATGGATAATCCATAGTTATAACTATAATTCCATCATCTTTTAAGCATCTATTAAACTCTATTAAAGTATGCTTTCTATCCTCTTCTGTCATATGCTCAAGTACTGAAATACAGTATATTTTATCAAACATCCTATCTTCATATGATAAATTAATTAAGTTTTCTACTTTAAATTCTATTTTATGAGCATTTTTCATAATTCTATTATATGCCTTTATACCAAAACTATTTTTTACTGACTCAAGCATTCCCTTCCTATTATTTAAGAGTGGATCTAAATCACAAGCATATACCTTTGTACAATTTTCAGCTAAATAATATTTTAAATGATGTCCTATTCCACATGCTGCATCTAAACAAATATCTTTACCTTCTGCAAAGGTTCCTGCCCAAGGATATTCATAAAGTCTGCTCCACCATTCATTGCTTATTGGATATACAAAATCATTAGTTTTTTCATCGTCCACATTTATAAATCTTGACAGACCTTTTTCTTCAATATCTTTCATAATTCTCTCCTTTATGTTGTTCTTGCTACATACTATGTTATTTTCATATAAAATTCTTCTACATACAAATAAAAGCTAAGAAGAAATTTCCTCTTAAGCTTTTATGTATTATAATCTTTCTATAACTTCCTTATTATTTTTTTCGTACTTTTCAACTCTCTTATCATAATATATTTTTATTGTAGCAATGGTTGGTGATGCAAGAAGCATTCCTATTGGTCCAAAAAAACCTCCTCCTATTGTTACTCCAAGTATTATGAAAAATGGTTTTACTCCAACTTTATCCCCTATAAGTTTTGGATCTAAATACCATGCATCAAATTGCTGTACTCCTAATAAAAACAGAAATACAATAATTGCTTTCCACGGTGATACAAATACGCATACTATAGCTGCCACGATTTCTCCTATAAATGGTCCAAAGTATGGAATCATATTAGTAAAACCTACTACTATAGCTAAAAGTATTGCATAAGGCGCATCTAATATTATAAGACCTATTAAGGCAATAATTCCAATAATTGTTGAGTCTAATGCTTTTGTTCCAACATATACTCCTATCATTTTATTATATAATCTTAGTACATTTAAAACTCTTAATCCTATTCTTTCACCTGATACCATAGTAAATAATAATTTTACATTATATATAAGCCTTTCCTTATCTAAAAGAATATATATAGAAACTAAAAATCCAAATCCAGCCATTACCACATTTGCAGTAATAGATAGTAATGATGTAACTGAACTTTCAAGCATTCCTACTGCCATAGTTCCAAACTTGGTTGAAATATTTGTGATAGTTTGAAGAATTCCAGCATCTTTCATTAAATCATAAAACCTATCATCTCTTAGTAAATCATTTAGCCATTCTTGTCCTTTAGCTACATAGCTTGGGATTTCCTTTGTCATAGAAATAATACTGTCTATTACACTTGGTATCACGTAAAGCCCTATTATAACCACAATTCCTGTAACTAAAATATACGTTATAGCAACTGCTATTCCTCTTTTAAGCTTACATCGCTTCTCAAAAAGCTTCATAATTGGATTTAATATATATGCTATTATAATTGCATATATAAATGGACTTAGAATAACTAAAAACTTTTTAATCAATGAAAAATATACGTTATAATTATCAACTATTTTATACCCTATTACTATTACAATAACTAATACAAGTATATCTAAATATCTTATATTTTTTTTAAGCATTCTCCTCCCCCCTTTTTTTCAGTATAACATATATTCCCTTCACTTTTTAGTTACACTTTATTAAATGTTCATTAAATTTATTCACTTATTATTGTAGACAAAAAAAGTCTATCCATACAGATAGACTTTTTCTTTTTTTATTATACTATTACATTTTTTCTACTACATCTATTCCTATTAATCCTAATGCATTCTTTATTACTTGACAGCTAGCTTTAACAAGTGCTAATCTTGTTATTTTTAAACTTTCATCTTCTAAATTTAATACTGAATGTGCATTATAGAATTTATTAAATGATTTTGCTACATCAATTGCATATCTAGTTATAACACATGGTTCTAATTTTTCTATCGCATTATGGATATTTTTCTTAAAGTTTTCTAATGATTTTACAAGTTCAAATTCTTCTTTTGTGCTTAATAATGAATAATCTGCCTTACTAAAATCTACTTCTCCAGCTCTTTCTAATATAGAGTTAGCTCTTGCATATGAATATTGAACATATGGTCCTGTTTCTCCTTCAAATGAAAGAATTTCTTTCCAATCAAATACAATATCTTTCTCTCTTGAGTTTTTAAGATAAGTAAATACTACAGCACCTATTCCTATTTTCTTAGCCACTTCTTCTTTATTTTCAAGATTTGGATTTTTTTCATTTATAACTTCTAAAGTTTTTTCAACTGCTTCTCTTAAAAGGTCATCTAATAATATTACATTTCCTTTTCTTGTTGACATTCCTCCATCTGGGAACTTAACTAGCCCAAATCCAACGTGTACACAGTCTTTAGCCCAATCTTTTCCTTCAAGCTCTAATACTTTAAATACTTGTTTAAAGTGTAATGCTTGTGGAGTTCCTACTACATATATACTTTTACAGAAATCATATTTGTTCTTTCTATAATTTGCTGCTGCTAAATCTCTTGTTGCATAAATTGTTGCTCCATCACCTTTTAATACTATACAAGGTGGCATATTATATTCATCAAGCATTACAACTTGTGCACCATTACTTTCTACTAAAAGCTTCTTATCTTTTAAACCATCTATAATAACATCCATCTTATCATTATAGAAAGCTTCACCTTTTAAAGAATCAAATTTAACTCCTAAAAGATCATATACTCTATCAAATTCTTTTAAGCTAAGAGCTCTAAATCTTGACCAAAGCTCTGTTGCCTCAGGGTCTCCATCTTCTAATTTTTTAAAGTACATTCTTCCTTCATCAACTAATGTAGGATCTTTTTCTGCTTCTTCATGGAATTTAACATAAATTCTTAAAAGTTCCTCTATTGGTGCTTTTTCAAGTGCATCTAAATCTGCCCATCTTTTATATGCAGATATAAGTTTACCAAACTGTGTTCCCCAGTCTCCTAAATGATTTATTCCTACAACATTATATCCTTCTTCTTTAAATAATTTATATAAAGAGTTTCCAATTGATGTTGAAAAAAGATGACCTACATGGAAAGGTTTTGCTATATTAGGTGATGAGTATTCAACACATACAGTTTTTCCTTCTCCTATATTACTTTTACCATAGTTATCTTTTTCAGTTAAAATAGTTTCTATTGTAGTTTTTGTAAAATCTCCTTTATCTACAAAGAAATTTACATATGGTCCTAAAGCTTTTATTTCTTCAAATCCATCTTTGCACAACTCTTTACTTAATTCCTCTGAAATCATATTTGGTGCTTTTCTCATCACTTTAGCTAATTGAAAACAAGGAAATGCATAATCACCCATATCTGATTTTGGTGGTATTTCTATAAGTTTTTTAATATCCTCTATATCTAAATCTACTTTTGTTTTTATAAGCTCAGCTATTTTTTGTTTATAATCCATCTTTCTTCTCCTCCTAATTATGTATCTAATTTTTAAGTATAAAAAAAACGCCTCTTAATTAATATTAAGAGACGAATAAATTCCGCGGTACCACTCTAATTGCATAAAAATGCCACTCTTTTTGTTAACGCAAAGTATTTCTTTGCGGTCTTTTCATAAAGACTCCTTAGAGGCTCTCTTCACTTTAGTTTTCTTATGGGCTTACACCAAAACTTCCCACTCGCTTTAAGAAAATTTTAAAGTTACTCTTCTCTTCACAGGATTTTTTTTCATTTTCTTTTGTTAATTATACACAATTTATTAGCATAGTGTCAATAAATCCTTAAATATTCTTTAATAAAATCTATTCCATTTATAAAAGGTGTATAATATAAAAAAGTAATATTTTTTAGATAATGCATTAAAGGAGTAAACATTTTATGAATAGAATAGGAATCATAGAAATTGGCGTAGACATTTTCAACTTAACGTTATCAGAAGTAGACGAACTTGGATATTTTAAAATTATAGATCAAATCCACTCTTCTGTTGCACTTTCAACAAGCCTTTTAGATAGTACAAAGCTTTCTGAAGAAGAACTAAACGTAACTATCTCAACATTAAAATCCTTTAAATCAATGTGTCAAGTATCAGGTGTAACTAAAATAATAGCTGTTGCAACTGAAGCTTTTAGAGAAGCTACTAATAGCTGTCTTTTAGCTGATCTTATTAAAGATCTTTTATCTATCGACATAAGAATTTTATCTGTTGCAGAGGAAATTAAATTTAATTTTTTAGCTGTATCTAACAGCATTTATTTTGATAACTCTCTTCTAGTCGATATAGAGGGTTGCTCTACTCATATTTCCTGGGTAAAAGATGGTACTATAAAAGAGAGTGTATCGTTACCTACTGGATATTTAAATTTGACATCCACTTATAATTTAGAAGATGTTATTTCTTTAGATAATCTAGAACAAGCCACTCACGAAAATCTATTACCTCTTGAAGATTTTTCATGGCTTAAGGAAAATGAATTTGACTCACTAATCTCAAGTGATATAGTTGTTCGTTCTCTAGGTCGTATTGATCGAATAAAGAAAAGATATCCTTTAGATGTAGCACACAATTATAGACTTCATTCTGATGATGTTACACATTATTTTAATCTTTTTAAAACTAAAGATTTAAAATCAAGAAAACTAATTGATGGTATTAAACCTCGTGAAGCTAAAATTATTGTAGCTGGAAGTTTAATTCTTAAAAACATTTTAGATATTTCTAACATTGACACCATTATTTCTTCATCTAACGGTTTAAGTGGTGGATTAATATATAATTATATTTTAGAAAACTTTAATATTAAAGAAAATATGTTAGATTATTCTATTAGTAGTTTAATGGATAAGCTTAACATTAATAAACCTCATGCAAATCAAGTTTATTTCATTGCAAAAAAATTGTTCAATGAATTAAAGCCTCTTCACAAATTATCTTCTGAATTTGATAAAGTCTTAAAAACTGCTGCTCTTCTACATGATTGTGGAACAAGCATTGATTATTATAACCATCATAGACATAGCTTTTATATTATATTAAATTCAGAACTTAAAGGTTTAAGTCATAAAGAAATGCTTATGAGTGCTGCTGTTGCTGCATCTCATAGAAATAATAGCTTTAAACTTTCTCTTGCTCCATATAGTTCTATTTTAAATAAAACAGATATAAAACATATTGAATACTTAGGTACAATTTTAAAAATTGCTGAAGGTCTTGATAGAAGCCTTGAAGGTGCTGTACGTGATTTATCAGTTATTATAAATTCTGATAAAGTTTCTATTTATTTAAATTCACGTCTTGATTTAGAGTTTGAAATAAATCAAGCTATGAGATCTTCTAAGCACTTCTTTGAAATTTATAAAAAACAGCTTTTTATCCAAAAATTTTAAAAAGGATGAAGCATTTTGCTTCATCCTTTTTTTTATACTCTAAACAAAATTAACTTACTATACAAATAAACTAATTATTACATGTATCAAATTATATAATCCATCTACAATTAAGTTTGATGGAATTGATATTATTGGTCCTGCTAAAAGTATTATCCCTATTAAAATAATAAATTGATGCTGAATTAATGGTTCACCATATTTATAAAAGTTTTTAGGACTTAAATCTCTAAATATATTAAATCCATCCATTCCAGGTAACGGTAATAAATAAAATATAAATAAATTTACATTAATCTTTATTACAAATACAATCATTACAGCTATAGTACTTATTATACTTCCACCAAGCCCAAATTTTAATATACATACACCTAAAATTGCATAAACCACAGCAGCTACTACCGCTACCATAAGATTAGCAAGTGGTCCTGCTAAGCTTACCTTCAAATCATCTTTATAAAAATTTTTAAAATATCTAGTATCAATATCTACAGGTTTTGCCCATCCTATTCCACATATTAAAATTAGAAGTGTTCCTATAGGGTCTATATGTGTTAATGGATTTAAATTTAATTGACCTCTCATTTTTGGTGTTGGATCTCCTAATCTAGTTGCCATCCTCGCTTTTGCATATGAGTGAAATGTAAATGCTAGAAGAATCGCTGGTACTGAATATATTATCATTAACAGTTTATCTGCCATATTTTTTTGCTCCTTTAATACATTTTATAATTTACAATTATATCATATTTTCTCATTTTTTCATATAGTATTTATTACTTTTTAAAAATATACAAATCACCTCTTATTATCTTTTCTCTTCATTTTATTATTGACAAATTAAGATGAAGCTAATGCTTCATCTTAATCAAAATATTATTTATCTGAATTACTAGTTCCATCTGATGGATTAGTTGGCTCTTCTGGTTTAACCGGTGGTTCTGGCTTTACTACTGGTGGATCTGGTTTTATCTCTGGCTCTTCTGGTTTAACTGGTGGTTTCGACTCTTCTGGTTTTTCTGGTTTCTCTGGTTTCTCTGGCTTTACTACCGGTTTTGGATTTTCTGGCTTTATTGATGGTGGTTTTACAGAAGGTTTTACTGGTTTTACCACTGGTTTTGTAGCCTCTTCTTTTTCTATTACTAAAGTCTCTTTTTCCTCTTCATTCTTATTTGTATTTATTCCACCTACTTCATATCCATAATATTCTCTATTTAATGTTTCTTTCCACTGACTTTCACTATAACTTTCTTCCGTTGGTTTCTTATCATTATAGATGAAATCATATAATATTTTTCCATGTTGATCACTATCAATTAAAAGTACGGCCCCATATCCTTTATAGCTTAAAACATCTGCTGTTAGCTCTTCAATTGGTAACCTTAACTGATCTATATCAAAACTTGGAAATTTTGATACAGTATATGCATAATTTAATAATTCAAATGGTTCTATATTTGTTTTTACATGTGGTAATAAATCATTCATCATACTAGGATATTTAAATATACTTACCTCTTTAAACTTTTCTGCAACTATTCCTAAAACTCTTCTTTGTCTGTCTGTTCTCTCATAATCTCCATTTCCTATTTTTCTAATTCTTGAATAAGATAATGCCTGTTGACCATCTAACTTTTGCATTCCTGGGTACTTTATCTTAGGAGATTTTTCTTTATGTTGTTCACCTATAAATTTATTTAACTCTTCTATTTCATAATCTTTTATTTCTACATCTATTCCACCTAATATGTCGATAGCTTCCTCAAATCCCCAAAAGTTAACCATTACATATTTATTTAAATTCATATTAAAATTTGTATTTATAGTATCTATTAATAATGGAATTCCTCCTTGAGACAATGCAGAATTAATTTTATTTTTCCCATGCCCTGGAATTTCTACAAATGTATCTCTCATTATAGAAGTCAATTTAAGCTTCTTTTTATTATTATCAATTGTTAGTATCATTATAGAATCTGATCTTGATGGCTCGTCTAAATTTCTAGCATCCGTTCCTATTAAAAGAATATTAGTTATACCTTCAACTTCTTTATAATTAACATTTGCATTACCTTCTATTTTATCATTGCTATATATCTTATTTCTTATGTACATATATCCTCCTCCAAGACATACAAACATAATCAGCAATACCACACTAAACCCTATAAGAAATTTTTTCCCTAAAGATTTTTTCCCCTTACTACTTTCTTTCTTCATCTCATCCTCCCTAGTTATGTTCATTTATTTAACATATTATTAACATTATTCACTTTTTTATTATATTAAATTTTTTCCAATAAGACTAGTAATTTTTTTCATTATTCGTATTTTCTCATACTATTTTTATGCATTTTTATACATTCCTATGTATATTGTATGTTTAAAAATAAGAAATTATGTCATATAATTAAAAATGTAAGAAAGGAGACTTTTTATTATGAAATCTAAAATCCTAAAAATTTTACAAGAATCCAATAATTACGTATCCGGAGAAAATATTAGTAAATCTTTAAGCGTAAGTAGAAATGCTATTTGGAAACATATTAATAGTTTAAAACTTCAAGGATATACTATAGATAGCATTCGTAATAAAGGCTATAAACTTTTAAAAACTCCTAATATTTTATCTAAAGATACTATATTTCCTTTATTAGAAACAGACTTTATTGGCAGACATTTATTATCTTTTGAAAGTATAGATTCTACTAATACTTATGCCAAAAATTTATGTAAGAAAAAAGTTATTAATGGAACTTGTATAATCTCTAAAACTCAAAATTCTGGCCATGGTAGATTTGCTAGAACATGGGAATCACCTTTAGGTGGCATCTGGAACTCAATTATTCTAACACCTCCTATAGATCCCATAGAAGCCTCTAAGATAACACTTATTGCTTCAACATCAATGTACAAAACCTTAAAAACTTTAAATATCACTACAAAAATTAAATGGCCTAATGATATTTATTTAAATAACAAAAAAATATGTGGTATTCTAACTACTATGAATTCAGATATGGATAAGATTAATTATTTGATTCTTGGACTTGGCTTAAATGTAAATATTGAAGAAAATTATTTTTCATCTCATAATTTAACAGAAGCCACTTCCTTAAAAGTTGAACTTTCAAAAGAATTCAATCTTTCAGAAATTTTAAGTACCTTTTATAATACCTTTGAAAAAGATTATAAATATTTTCTAGAAACTTTAGACCTTTCTAAAACAGTTGCTCTTCTTAAAGAAAATTCTATGTTCTTAAATAAAGAGGCATTTTTAGTTACTATAAATAAACGTGAAAAAGTCACATTAATAGATTTAACCTCTGATGGCGAATTACTAATTAAAGATTCAAAAGGAAATATAAAGCCTGTAATTAGTGGTGAAATAACATTTAAAGGCTAGCAAATTTATATTTTGCTAGCCTTTAATATTATAATAATGTTATTCCATACTCTTCACAAACTTTTTTATTCTTATCATCCCATACTGATGATTGAACTTCTCCAATATGAATCTTTCTTAAAAAATACATACATATTCTTGATTGACCAATTCCTCCACCAATAGTGTATGGTAATTTTCCATCTAATAAATCCTTATGAAACTTTAAAGATTTTCTCTCCTCTGCACTAGACTTCTTTAATTGTTCTTCTAAAGCTTTCTCATCTACTCTAATTCCCATAGATGATAACTCAACAGCTCTATCTAGAATATTATTCCAAAAAAGAATATCTCCATTTAATGTCCAATCGTCATAATCTGGTGCTCTTCCATCATGTTTCTCTCCATTAGATAATTCATTACCAATGCCCATTATAAATACAGCACCATATTCCTTACAAATAGCATCTTCTCTTTCCTTAGAATCTAAATCTCTATATTTTTCTAAAAGTTCCTCAGCTGTTATAAAAAATATTTCATCTGGTAATTCAAATCCTACTGAAAGCAAATTATCATTTACATACTTTTCTGTTTCCTTAAATACATTATAAATTTTTCTAACCGTTTCTTTTAATGTATTTATGTTTCTATCTTCTTTTTTTATAATCTTTTCCCAATCCCACTGATCTACATAAATAGAATGTAAATTATCTAACTCCTCATCACGTCTTATTGCATTCATATCAGCATAAAGACCTTGTCCAATATCAAATCCATATCTTTTAAGACTATTTCTCTTCCACTTCGCTAGAGAATGAACAATCTCAACTTCTTCTCCAGTAGCTAATACATCAAAATTAACTGGCCTCTCAACTCCATTTAAATCATCGTTTAATCCAGATGCCTTATCTACAAAAAGTGGAGCTGATACTCTTAGTAAATTCAATTCCTCAGAAAGCTTTCTTTCAAAAAAATCCTTTATAGCCTTTATATTTTTCTCAGTCTCTATTAAGCTTGTATTACTTTTATAGCCCTCTTTTACAACAATTCCATCAACCGTCATTTAACTCACTCCTTTTTTTAGTTAAGATTTAATAAATTAGAGTTAGCAGTTAAATATACCTGAAAGCTCATGTAATTTCTCCATAACTCTTAACTCTTAATTCTTAATTCTTAATTCTTAATTCTTAATTCTTAATTCTTAATTCTTAATTCTTAATTCTTAATTCTTAATTCTTAATTCTTAATTCTTAATCCCATTATATCTAAGCAAATTCTTCTTTTCAAATTAATACTGCTTTTAATTCTTATTTTAAAATTTAATTTTTATTCCCGATATTTTTTATTAATTTATTATTTTATATAAATAAAGGGTGCCTTTTAGCACCCTTTACTTAATTTTAAATTTTAAAATCTCAATTATCCTAAATATGACATTTGTCTAAGTGACCTTTTAAAATCTTAGCTGATTCTTTTAATTTTTCTTCTTCATCTTTTGATAGTGGAATATCTATTATTCTTTCTACTCCTCTTCCACTTACAACACTAGGAATAGCTAAATACATATCATCAATTCCATATTGTCCTTCAAAAAGAGTTGAAACTGTTAGTATACTATTTGAGTTTCTAAAAATAGCCTCAACAATTTTATTTATAGCAAGTGCCACTGCAAAATACGTAGCTTTCTTTCTACTAATTATTTCATATGCTGCATTTTTAACATCATCTTCAATAACCTTTTTTATCTCTTTATCCCAGGCAAGCTCTAAATGGTCTGCATAAAGATCTATATCTTCTCCTGCAACTCTTGCATTACTCCAAGTAACAACTTCACTATCTCCATGCTCACCTATAACATATGAGTGAACATTTTCATTATTCACACTTAAATATTTTCCAAGTACATACTTAAGTCTTGAAGTATCTAAAACAGTTCCTGAACCTATAACTCTCTCTTTTGGGAATCCTGATAACTTATAAGTTATATATGCTAATACATCAACAGGATTAGATACAACTAAAAGTATTGATTTAGGACTTAATTTAGCTAACTCAGGCACAAACCCTTTAAAAATATTATAATTTTTTTCAATTAAATCTAATCTAGTCTCACCATCTTTTTGTCCTGCTCCAGCTGTAATAATTACAATATCGGAATCCTTAGTTTCCTCTAATGACCCTGCATATATATTTACAGGCTTAACAAATGAAGTTCCATGAACTAAATCCATAACCTCACCCATTGCCTTATCCATATTTATATCATAGATACAAATTTCTGTAGCTATTCCACTATTCATAAGAGCAAAAGCTGTTGTAGCACCAACAAAACCAGCTCCAATAATAGATACTTTTCTTTTTCCTTCAACTAACATATTATAGTCCTCCTTTTTAATCAAAAGTTAATAGATTAAAGTTAACAAGTTATCTTAATTTAGATTTACAGTTATTTTTCTTTCCCCTTTACTTCTTAACTATTCACTCTTAACTTCTTTTTTCCTTACAATAAAAAAATTTAGACAGAAGCTTTTAGAACCTCTTTACTTAGAAATTAATATTCATTTTAACCACTAAAATTCCACTTAATTCTAATTTTTTAACTTTTACTTGCTAATTTCACCTAATTATACTATACAAAAAAACATTTTCAATCTAATTCTTATCATTTATATCAGAATTAACAAATTATTTTTTATTATATGCCACTACTTTTATTATATAAATTTTAAGGTATAATTATAATATAAAATTTTTGGAGGACTATTAAAAATGAAATTACTTTTTTTTGATACAGAAACTACAAGTATTAGACCAGGACACATTTGTCAATTAAGCTATATAACCGTGGATACTAGTACTAAACCACAAACTACAGTTGGAAAAAACTTTTTCTTTACTGTTGATGATATGGATAAAGGAGCTGAAGCTGTTCATGGATTTTCACTTGAAAAGCTTTATGAATTATCTAATGGAATGTATTTTGAAGATTTAGTTGGTGATTTTGTAGATGACTTTTTTGAAGCTGACTATGTTATAGGACACAATGTTAACTTTGATATTAAGTTTATGCAAAGTGAGCTTCTTCCTATGGGTGCTCATTATGTTCCTAAAGATACATTCTGTACTATGGGATACTATAAAGATATTTGTAAAATTCTAAAACCTAATGGAACTTATAAAAACCCTAAACTTGAAGAAGTAGTTAAGTTTTTAGGTATTACAAATGAGCAAATAGAAGCAAAAGCTAATGCTTTATTTGAAGGAAGTGGTAATTATCATGATGCTAGATTTGATACAGCTGCAACTTACCTTTTAGTAATTGAAGGCTTAAAAAAGAAGCTAATCCCTCATGGTTACTTTACTGATAAGCTAAACTCTAAATAGTAATTTATACTATTAATCCTTGTAATATCCATTTTGTTATTTTATAATTAATATATAATGGTTTATTATGAGGGGGGATTTTATATGAATAACAATACAAAAACAGCTATATACTTTCTTATTACTGTGGTTTGTTTAACATATACTTTTTATTGCTTTTCATCAAGCGTAATTATTGGATTTATTATTTCACTATTCGTTTCAACTTTCCTTTACTATGATCCAAAGAAAGTTAAAGCTAGACGTGAACGTGAAAGTAAGACTATAGAGAACTAAACAAAAGCTATCAATAACTTTAATTATTGATAGCTTTTTTAATGGATTTTTTTATTTTAATAACTCTTCATATCTTTTAATTTTTTCTTTATCCATTTGCTCTGTTCCTTCTAAAGCATATTTTATGCCCATAGTCTCATATTTATTAACACCTAATAAATGATATGGTAAAAGCTCTACTTTCTCTACATTATTTATCTTCTTAATAAATTCTTTAAGCTCTAAAATATGCTCTTCTCCATCAGTAAGATTAGGTACAACAACATGTCTAACCCAAACTTTTGTATTATTTTCATTTAATGCTTTAATAAAGTTTAAAGACTCATCAATCTCCATTAAAGTTACATTTTTATATCCTTCTCTTGTAACATCTTTAACATCAAAAAGGACTAAATCTGTATACTTTAATATTTCATCATACTCTCCAAATCCAACTCCTGATGTATCTAAGCATGTATGTATTCCAGCTTCCTTACATAACTTTAAAGTCTCTATTAAAAATCCTGGTTGTCTTAAAGGATCTCCACCTGAAAAAGTAACTCCTCCACCTGATGTTTCAAAATAACTCTTAAATCTAGCAAGCTTTTTAACTAGCTCCTCTGGTGAATACTCAGTTCCCCCATCCATAGTCCACGTATCTGGATTATGGCAATACTTACATCTTAAAGCACACCCTTGCATAAAAACAATAACTCTGATTCCTGGCCCATCTACAAGCCCCATAGATTCTATTGAATGTATCTTTCCCTTAATCATAAAAAACTCCTTTTAATTCTTAACTCTTAATTAAAAAAAGGTGCCTAAGCACCTTTCTTTTATAAACTATTATGGAATGTTCTGCTTATAACTTCTAATTGTTGGTTTCTAGTTAATCTATTAAAGTTAACAGCATATCCTGAAACTCTGATTGTTAATTGTGGATACTTTTCTGGATGCTCCATAGCATCTTCTAAAGTTGTTCTATCAAACACGTTAACATTTAAGTGGTGAGCTCCTTGAGTAAAATATCCATCTAAAATTGAAACTAAGTTATTAGCTCTTACTTCCTCTTCTTTTCCTAGTGCTGCTGGAACGATTGAGAATGTATTTGATACTCCATCTTCACAAGTTGGGTTATATCTTATTTTAGCAACTGAGTTTAATGATGCTAATGCTCCATTTTCATCTCTTCCGTGCATTGGGTTAGCTCCTGGTGCAAATGGCTCTCCTGCTTTTCTTCCACATGGAGTAGCTCCAGTTTTCTTACCGTAAACAACGTTTGATGTTATAGTTAAGATTGATAATGTGTGCTTAGCATTTCTGTATAATGGATGCTTTTTAAGCTCTTGTGAGAACTTTTCAGTTACATATACAGCTAAATCATCTGCTCTATCATCATCATTTCCGTATTTAGGGAAGTCACCTTCTATTTTAAAGTCTACAGCAATTCCTTCTTCATTTCTGATTGGAGTTACTTTAGCATATTTTATAGCACTTAATGAGTCAGCAACAACTGAAAGTCCTGCTATACCAAATGCCATTAATCTTCCTACATTAGTATCATGTAAAGCCATTTGACCTGCTTCATATGCATACTTATCGTGCATGTAGTGGATAACATTCATTGTATCAACATAAGTTTTAGCAACATTTTCTAAAACTTTTTCATAGTTAGCTTTAACTTTATCGAAATCTAAAACTTCATCAGTTATTTTTTCTAATCCTTTAATAACTACTGAACCTTTCTTTTCATCTACTCCACCATTGATTGAGTAAAGTAATGCTTTAGCAAGGTTTGCTCTAGCTCCAAAGAATTGCATTTGCTTACCAACTTGCATTGCAGATACACAACATGCAATAGCATAGTCATCACCATAAACTGGTCTCATAACTTCATCATTTTCATATTGGATTGCATCTGTTTTGATTGAGATTTCAGCACAGTAAGTTTTGAATCCTGCTGGTAAGTTTGGTGACCAAAGGATTGTCATATTTGGTTCTGGTGCTGGTCCTAAGTTAATTAATGTGTGAAGGTATCTAAATGAGTTTTTAGTAACTAAAGACTTACCATTTATACCCATACCACCAATTGACTCAGTTACCCAAGTTGGATCTCCTGCAAATAAATCGTTATATTCTGGAGTTCTTAAGTGTCTTACAAGTCTTAATTTGATTATTAATTGGTCAATTAATTCTTGTGCTTCACCTTCAGTTAAAGTTCCAGCTTGTATATCTCTTTCTATGAATATATCTAAGAAAGTACTTGTTCTACCAAATGACATTGCAGCTCCATTATTTTCTTTAACTGCTGCTAAATATCCAAGGTAAACTGCTTGTACTGCTTCACTTGCTGTTTGTGATGGTGCTGATAAATCAACTCCATAAGTTAATGCCATTTCTTTTATTGCAGCTAATGCTCTAATTTGCTCATTAACTTCTTCTCTTGATCTGATTAATTCATCTAGCATATCACCAGTTAAATTATCTAAATCTTTTTTCTTTTCTTCTATTAAGAAATCTACTCCATAAAGAGCTATTCTTCTATAGTCTCCTATTATTCTTCCTCTACCATAAGCATCTGGAAGTCCTGTTAAAAGACCTGCACTTCTTGCTGCTCTAGTTTCTTTACTATATGCATCAAAAACACCTTGGTTGTGAGTTTTTCTGTAAGCACTGAAATATTTATCTATTTCAG